>CAIWAH010000372.1 GCA_903910585.1 uncultured Verrucomicrobiota bacterium | reverse complement strand
GCCGCGCCGCGGACGCCCGGTAACGCTCGGTGCATGTTCAAGTCCCTGCTGTCCTTGCTTTCGCTGCTCCTTCCCGCTGCCCTCGCGGCGGCGCCCAATCTGGCCGAGCGCCTCGGTTACGCTCCGACCGACCGTCTGCTCATCGTCAACGGCGACGACGTGGGCATGTGCCATTCGGCCAACGTGGCCACGATTGACGCACTGGAACACGGCCTGATGCGCTCGGCGACCATTCTGGTTCCATGCCCGTGGATGCTGGAGATCGCCAACTACGCGAAGGGGAATCCGGACAGAGATTTCGGGATCCACCTGTGCCAGACTTCCGAGTGGCGGGTGTATCGCTGGGGGCCCGTGGCGCCGCGTTCCGAGGTCCCCGGGCTGATTGATCCCGAAGGTTACCTTTGGCATGAAACCCCGCAGGTTTACGCCAAGTCGAATCCGCGCGAGGCCCTGATCGAGAGCCGCGCCCAAATCCGCCGGGCGCTGGAACTCGGCGTGGACCTCACCCACCTCGATTCCCACATGGGCGTGCTGCAATACCGGCCCGATTACCTCGAAGGCTACCTGCAGTTGGCGGTGGAGTTCGATCTGCCGGTGCGCATGGCCTCGGAAGAGACCTTTGCCCAGGCTGGCCAGTCGGGCTGGCGCGAGAAGTTCGCCGCCCAAGGCATCCTGTTTCCCGACGATTTCATCTTCGACATGAAGTATTCGGGACCGAACGACGTGAAGACCTTCTGGATGAAACGTCTTGCCAACCTGAAGCCCGGGGTGACGGAACTCTTCATCCACGCGGGCCAGCCGACGGAAGAGCTGAAGGCCATCACCGGCAGTTGGGCCATCCGCGCGGCCGAATACGAGCTGTTCACCCGCGATGCCGACCTCAAGGCCATGCTCGAAAAACAGGGCGTGAAACTGATCGGTTACCGACCGATCCGTGACCTTCAGCGCAAACTCCGCGGCGCGAAAAAGTAGTGCCCGCACACGCGAACGGTCCGGTCCGGGGCGGTGGAGACTCCCGGAAACAAAACGGGCGCGAAGGTTCGCCTTCGCGCCCGGTCGAGGTCGGTTCAGTCCGGTTCAGGGATTCGTGATGAGCTGAATCCGGTAGAAGCCGGACACCGCGCCGGGGCTGGGATCGGAAAGTTCGATCACGGAATTGTCGGCGGCTGACCGCCGGGTCACTTCGGTCCAGTCGGCTCCGAGGGTCTCGCGGCGGAACAGTCCGTAAACCTTGCCCGCCTTGCCGGGGAAACGCACCTGCACGCCGCCATCGGTCAGGGTGATCAGCTCGATTTCGAGCAGGTCAGCCACGCTGCGCGGATCCGTTCCCAGCAGGTATTCGTCCACATTGCGGAAGCCGTCACCGTCGGTGTCCGCCGTGGCGTCGGCCGCGGTGAGCGGATCGTAGCCGTTGATGAGTTCCCAGGCATCGGGCAGTTCGTCGGCGTCGCCGTCGGGGTTGATGCTGAAGAAGGCGGTGTTGCTGCGAAGCTGGTAGCCTTGACCAGGGAGTTGCCGTTGCCACGCCGAGAAGCCGGCAACGGAGCGGGAGGTCACATTGGTCAGCGTCACTTCGGCTTCCAGAAGCAGGTTGGTGCCGGCTGCCAGCGGACCAAAGTTGTGGAAGTTCACCCACTGCGAGAACACGATTGTGTCGAGTGACGGCGTCAGGAAGCGGGTGCTGCCTCCGTCATCCAGCGCGGTAGCCACCCAGGCCGCCGGCAAGGCGAGGGGGCCTTCATTGGTCACCGTGAGCGTGACCTTCTGGGGCTTTTGGTAGCTCAAGGGCCCGGGGAAGGTTCCCTGGTCCGGAAGCGGGCTCACAAAATCCACCGTCACCGTGGCGAGGCACTTGGCTGCCGCCCCGGCCCGCGCCAGCGCCTGGACAGTGGCTGCGTCCAACGCCTCCCGGTGGATGGTCACCTCGTCCAGATTGCCGACGAGTTCGGTGTTGTCGCTCGGCCCCTCGAAGCCGAAGCGTAGCGGGGCGCCGCCGAGTTCGCCGAAGAACCCAGTTCGATCTTCCCCCCCAGTGGCCACCCCGTCGGCGTAGAGGGTCACGCGCTGCGGTTCGGCGTCGCGCGTGACGCTCAGCGCGATGTGATGCCAGCGGCCGTCCCGTAGATCCGGGACTGTCGCGGTGTTGGGATACCGGCTGAAGACAGTGCGGGCATTGCCCTGCACATCGGCGACCCGGCCCGCCAGCCGGCCGCCATCCACCCACAGCTCGAAGCCGGCGCCGGTCGCGGCGTCCCGCTTGTCCAGCAGCACGATGCGGTCGCGGCGGGCGTCGCCGGTTACCCGCATCCAGAAGTCCACGGCGAAGTTCTGGCCGGCGCCGAGGTTCCACTGGTGGAGGTTCTCCGCCTGGAACCGCACATCGGCCCCGATCTCAAAGCCCAGCGAGCCTTCCGTGAGCCCAGGCGCGTAGGGGAACCCGGTGCCATCCCGGCCGATGACCTGAAGGTGGTTCGCGCCGAGCGAGTCCTGCGGGTTCGCCTCGCCACGCCACCAGGCAAGCGCGCTGGCGGGCAGCGGGGCGCAGCCGGAATTGAGTTCAAAGGCCGCTTCCGCGGAATTGTTGGCGAGATTCAGCTCGGCTTGGTCCCGGGTGACAGTTGCCGTGGCCAACTGCAACGAAGGGACCGTGAGCCCCGTCGTGGTGGTGGAAATTCTCCGGGCCAGGAATTCGATGGTCGCCGAACCGCCGGGCGGCAAGGTGCCGAACCGGGCGTTGATCTGGATGCCCGGGCCGGGACTGGGGGTTCCCGGCGTCGCGTAGGTGCGGACCTCGTTGGTGCCCTGGGAAAGCACGAACCTGCCCACGGCAATGGCATTTCCGCCGAAGTAGGCCGGCAACCGGACGACGGCGGTGACGTTGGAGGAGGAGCCGGGTCCCCGGGCAGTCACGGTGGCGCGGTAGCTGATTTCCGAAGCGGGATGGGCCGCTGCGCCAGGGGCGACTTCCAAGGTCAACGCCAGGTCGTCCGGAGCGGACATGGCAAAGGGCAGGGAGGGATCCGCGTGGCCGTTGCCGTCGTCCGCCCAAAGCGCAGTCTGCGGGGCAAAGGCGCCGACCTGCACGTCACCGGTCCAGACGCCGTTCTGGAACTGCGCCACGGCCGGCGTGACCGGCAGGTAGTCGGTGCCGGCAAATGGGACCGTAAGACCGGCGTTCAGTGCGTTGGCTGACGAGGTGTTTGCACGCCAGTCGGCAGGGAGATTGAGGTCGCGACTGCCAAAACGCTGGTAGGTCGTGAGGGTCGAGGCCTGCGCCGGCAGCGGCAGCCCTTGCCATTCCTGCGCGGGAATCGCCACCGGCACCCGGATATGGTCGGGATATGCATCCAACGCGCAGAAGAAGTCGGCGATCCGCCCGTGGGCATCGCGCAATAACACCGCCAATTGCCGGTCCGCCGGTGTGCCCCAATTCAAGGGGAAGCCGGTGCGGAAGATGGGGAACCCGCCGACGCCCGTGCCTTCGACGATGCGTAAGGTGCGGCCCCCGCCGACCGCCGCTCCATCCGGCACGGTGAACGTGCCCCGTGGCAGCGGCCAGGCGGTCCGGTCGTAGAAGGTCACGCTCCAGCCGGAGACATCCAGGTCATTGGTCGTGACATTGCTCAGTTCCACCGCGCTCCCGGTCTGGGAGACGTGGTCCACCTCGGTGATCAACATCCTGGCCAGGTGCGATCCGCCGGGCAGCGCCCCAAGCTGGACCGTTCCGTTGAAGCCGGGCACGGGGTTTAGCTGACCATCCACGGCGATGACGCGGACCGGAAAACTCTCGCCGACCTGCGGAGAGGCGCGGACCAGGTCCCACGCGAAACCCGCAACCTGTCCGGGAACGACGTCGTCGTTCTCGATGACCACCGCCGCCCGGTCGTCCGCCAGTTGCGCTCCCACCACGCTGTTGAAGACGAGGATCAGGTATTCGTTCGGCTCCACCGCCGTGTCGCCGAGGACGGTCACTTCGGCGAACTTCTCCCGCTCCCCGACAGCGAGGTCACCGTGCCCGTGCCCCCGGTGTAGTCGGTCGGGGTCGTGGCCGTGCCCGCAACGGCGGAGTATTCGGCCGTGACCGGGGTTTCGTGGACGCCCGTGAGCGTGACGGGCACCCGCACCGTCTGGGTGCCGGCGGCGCCCTCGCGCACCGCCACATTGCCGAATGACAACGCCGGCTTTTCGTCCTCGCTGATGATGGTGATCAGGAGGTTGGTCCGGCCCAGCGGCACACTCGCGCTGCGCAGGGTGACGTTGAAGGCCTCCCGCTCCTCGAAGAAGGGATCGTTGAGCAGCGGAATTTCCAGCGTGGCTTCCGTCATCCCGGCCGGCAGCCGGACGGTTCCGGACGTCGCCGTGTAATCAAACGAGGCGCGGGCCACGCCGTCGCTGGTGTCGAAGGTGAATTCCACCTCCCGGCCCACGGGCGCCGACAGGTAAACCGAGACGCGGGCCGGTCCCACGTGTTCCAGGACCTCCGCATTGTCCGCCAGGGTCAGGCTCAACGGCAGGGCCTCAAATGCCAGGCTCGCCTGATTGTTGGCCGGTTCCGGGTCCGTGTCCGCGCGGCCGAGCGTGCCGTTGACCGTGTAGTTGCCGTTCAGCAGCGCCCGGCAGGTGAGCTGCACGGTGGCGGTCTCGCCGCCGGGAATCGTCCCCAGGTTGGCAATGACGAAGCCGGCCAGGTTGTCGGCCGTGCCCTGCGAATTGGTGATCCCGATCACGCTGACGCCGGTTGGCACGATGTTGGTGAGCATCACGCCGGGCGCCGGCGAGAGGCCGTGGTTGGTCACCTTGGCGGTCACGATAAAATCCTCCCCGGTGGCGGCCCGATTGGCTCCCACCAGCGTCAGAGAGAGGTCACCCACCGGCAGGTCCCGGAAGCACTTGCCCTGTTCCTGGGCGTTGAACAGCGCGGTGACCTCCCCATCGGTCAGGGCGCGGTTAAAGAGGCTGAATTCGTCAATGCGACCGTTGAAACGGGTGCCGGGCACGGACTGGACCACCGAGTCCGAGCGGGAACCGATCTTCAGCGGGCCGGCGACGGTGCGGAGCGTGCCGGTCAGGCCGGTGAGGCGTTTTCCGAGGGCGCCATTGAGGAACACGCTGGCGACGCCGTTCTCGTAGGCAACCACCACATGGCTCCATTCGTTCAGCGGGACCTTCACTCCGGAGTCCGTCCAGCCCGAGTAATCGTCCGGCAGACCCGCGATGCCGCCCAGATGCAGGGTCAGGTTGCCGACCGGAATGCTGTTGGCGGCGACCGAGGTCGGTCCCTTGAGCCCGAACTCAAAGGCGATCGTGTCGAAGCCGAAGACCTCCTTGTTCACGATGATGTCAACGTCGCCATCGAGCAGGGTGGGATACACCCAGGCCTCGGCGGCAAACGCACCGAAGTTGAAGGCGGCAGAATCGGGGACGACCACCTCGTTGCTGCCGTCGAAGTCGAACGCCCGTCCCACCTTGCCCGCCGCGTATTTCGGAGCGCCGAACACGCCGTTCTGTGCCCCCGTGATGTTGTTGGCGTCCCCCTCCGCCCGATACCAGGCGACCAGACCGGAGGGGATCGCGGTGCACGGCCGGGTTGTGCCCGAACTTCCAGCCGGTGCGGCCGTCACTTCGAATTCGGAGACGATGAAGTTGCCCTCGAAATCCCGTCCGGGTCCTCCTTTGGGCAACGAGGGATCGGGCAGCGCTTCCAGGCGAATTCCGGTGATGCCGGACAGCGGACACGTAGCCACCACATCATAGACCTCCGAGAACGGATGCTCTCCTGAAGCCAGCACCGATCCGTCGGGCAGGGGCGTGAGCGTGGTGTTGCCGGAAGACACGGCGGAGATCACCTCGAGGACGGTCCAGTTGGCGGACACGTCGCCGCCCGTGTTCAATCCGTCAGCGAACTCCGTGCGCGCATCGGAGGTGACCGAAAGCCGGAACCGGCCCAGACCGTGGCGGCCGAGATAGCCGAGCGAGTGGATCTTGAAGTTCAGCTCCGTCCCGCCGGCGAACCCGGTGTCTGACACCGTCTCCCACACGGCGGTTTCCGGCACGCCGTGGCGCGGGTAAATCGCCCAGCCGTTGTGGCTTTCGACGATGATTCCATCAATGGTCTGGCCCACCGGAAACGCGGGGAACGTCTGCACCGGTTGCTGGGAGTAGGTGGCGGTGGCGTTGGCCAGCTGAACCTTTTGGATTTCGGTCAGGCTCACCGAGTCGAGCATCATTCCGTAACCCGGGTTGGGCGAGGTGCCGGTGAACTGCACCTGAACCGTGGCCGCCGCCGCGGTGAATTCGACCTCGGCGGTCTTCCAGCCGGGACCGGACCGGGAGTTCGGCTGGGTGGCCTCAAACGTTTGGCTCGCGAAGTTCGCCCCGGTGATGTCCAGCCGCATCTGGGAACGGTCCTTGGCCGGGTTTTTGGTGTAGGCGAACCGCAGCCGGTAGCTCTTGCCCGCGGTCACCGCCACATCCTGCCGGATGAAGTAACTGCCCAGCCCTTCCGCCCCTTCCAGATCGAGGCACTGGGTGCCGGAATGCGCCACCGTCCCGGAAAAGTCCTGCAATTCGACATCCACAGCCCCCTCGCCCGCCGCGACCTCCCAACCGGGCAGGTTGCGGGTGCGGACGAACTGGCTGCCCGGGCTGACCCCGTCGGCCGCGGTGTAAGCCGGCGCCTCAAATCCGCCATTGGCGATCAGGTTGCCCGGTCCGGTCGGGCAGCGGCCCGCCGCACCGGCGGCATGGAGGGACAAGATCTCGGTGGCCGACAGGGCACGGTTGTAGGCGGCGACCTCGTCTATGTTACCTCGAAACCCATAGGAAATTCCGGCATAGGGCTCGCCCAGTCCGCCTATCGCGTAGGGACCAACCAGGCTAAACGTGGCCGAGCAGGGCTGGCTGTTCGCCAAAGTCCCGTCTGCGAAGAAGCTGATGGTGCCGCCATCCCTGACCACCGCCACATGGTGCCAGCCCAAGTCCCGCAGCGAAGTGGTGCTGTAGAAGGATACATTGCCGATGTGGCTCAGATAGAGTCGTCCGTCGTGCACGAGTCCAAATGCCAGTCCATTGTTTGAGTTGGCGAAGAACTCACCCGCCTCCGGGTCGTTGCTCGCAACCGCGGTGCTGTCCCGCTTAATCCAGCATTCAATGGTGAAATTCTGAGATCCGAGGGCGAAATCGCCGGGGAGCAGAAACGCATCATGAGTGCCGCCAAACGAAAACCCACGGCCGGCGAATCCCGCAGCAATCGAGCCGCTGCCTCTCCACGTTCCGCTCAGGCCTGTGGCCGCTTCCGCCAACGACTCACCGTTCCAATAACCTGCCTGTCCGGGCGGACTGGTTACGCAAGGTGCCGCTTGCACGGCGACGGCGATTGACGAGGCGATACAGGCTCCTGCGAGGCGGGAGAGCGATGATTGCATGAATTGGAAGCGGGTGGCGTTGGCAAAAGTAAACAGAGGTGGTCGAGCCGTGGTCGAGAGCAAAATTGACAGAATGGCTTTGGCTCCCTTCGGCTGTGCCTTTAGCGTTGTTCGCACCAAGTCCTGATGAAAGTCGTCATCCTTTGCGGTGGTTTAGGCACCCGGCTGCGGGAGGAAACCGAATACCGGCCCAAACCCATGGTGCCGGTCGGCGGCCGTCCCATACTGTGGCACATCATGAAGCTTTACGCCCACCACGGGCATAATGACTTTGTGCTGTGCTTGGGCTACAAGGGCGAGGTCATCAAGGATTACTTCCGCAATTACCTGTGGAACACCTCCGATGTGACCCTGAAGCTAGGCCGGAACCCGCAGATCAAATACCACTCCACCCATGACGAGGAGGATTGGACGGTGACGCTGTTGGAAACCGGCCAGGAGACCCAAACCGGTGGGCGACTCCGCCGGGCGCTGGCGCATGTGCCGGACGACACCTTTCTGTTCACATACGGCGACGGGCTGACCGACAGCGATATCAACGCCAGCATCGCCTTTCACCGTTCCCACGGTCAGGTTGCTACCATGACGGCGGTCCGGCCCAGCGGCCGGTTTGGCGAATTGGCGATGGATGGTCAGACCGTGACGGCCTTCCGGGAAAAGCCGGAACAGGAGGCCGCCTACATCAATGGCGGATTCATGGTGCTAAACCGAAGTATCGCGGATTACCTGGATGCCGGGGATGACTGCGTGTTCGAGCGAAAGCCGCTGGAGCGGTTGGCGCTCGCCGGGCAGTTGAAGGCCTACTGCCATGACGGTTTTTGGCAGTGCATGGATACGTATCGGGAACAGCAGATGCTGGAGAAAATGTGGCAATCGGGACAGGCCCCATGGAAGCGGTGACGACCATGGCCGACTCCTTCCATCAGGCTTATCAGGGACGGAGCGTGCTGTTGACCGGCCACACCGGTTTCAAGGGGGCGTGGCTCACCCAGTGGCTCTTGGATTTGGGTGCCAAGGTGACCGGTTATTCGTTGCCCAGTCCGACTTCGCCGTCGCTATTCGCCCAACTCGGTCTCGAAGGCCGCATTCGTCACGTAGAGGGGGATATCCTTGATGGAACCCGTTGGGCGAGCACCGTGGCCGAGGTTCAGCCGGATTTCGTGTTCCATCTCGCGGCGCAGCCTTTGGTCCGCCTTTCCTATGCCGAGCCGGTGTCCACCTTTGAGACGAACGTCATGGGGACCATCAGGGTCCTCGACGGACTGAGACAGCTTGACCGGCCTTGTTCGGTGGTGTGCGTAACCACGGACAAGTGCTACGAGAATCGCGAATGGAACTACGGATACCGAGAGGAAGATCCGCTGGGCGGACATGATCCCTACAGCGCCAGCAAGGCGGCTGCGGAAATCGCCATCGCTTCCTACCGAAAATCATTCTTCAGCCACGGCAAAGTGGCCGTCGGCAGTGCCCGTGCCGGCAACGTCATCGGGGGCGGCGACTGGGCGCTGGACCGGATTGTGCCGGACAGCGTCCGGGCCCTGTCTGCCGGGCGTGCAATAGCCGTGCGTAACCGACACGCGACCCGACCTTGGCAGCATGTGTTGGAACCGTTGAGCGGGTATCTCTGGCAGGGCGCGCGGCAGGCTCAAGACCAGCGGCTTTGCGGGGCGTTTAACTTCGGTCCGGGCCACGACGCCAACCGCACGGTTTCCCAGCTGGTCGCCGAGTTTTTGCGCCATTGGCCTGGAGAATGGGTGGATCAAACCCAGCCAGGCGCGCCCCATGAGGCTGGCCGTCTCCAACTGACCACCGACAAGGCCAACGCCCTGTTGGGCTGGTCACCGGTTTGGCGGTTTGACGAGGCGGTTGCGGCCACAGCCCGGTGGTATCGTGAGGTGGAACCCGGAAATCGGGCGCCGCAGGACATTACCCGGGAACAGATTGTTGCCTACACGGAAGCCGCCCGCCGCCAGTCGGTCGCGTGGTCTCTCCCCGGGTGACGTTGGGGACGGTGAGTTCCCCCTTGCCAGTGCGCCCGGGGTTCCCCGATTTTCCCGCATGGCAAGTTCGGTCGCTGCCTCGGCCCTCGACGCCGAGTTTTACCAGTCCGCTGACGGTTTCTTCCGGTCCCACAAGACCGCCCTGACGTTTGATGACGTCACGCTGGCCACGCTCTATTCCGAAGTCCTGCCCCGCGAAACGCAGTTGGACACGCGGCTGGCGGAGGGGCTGGAACTGCATGTGCCGCTGGTTTCGGCCGACATGGACACGGTCACCGAATCCCGCATGGCGATCGCCATGGCGCAGAACGGCGGCCTGGGGCTGATCCACTACAACATGCCGGAGCGGGAGCAGCTCTCGGAAGTCAGCCGGGTGAAGAACCATGTGCACGGGCTGATCCAGGAGCCGATCAAGGTGTCGCCTGACCAGTTCATCGGTGATGTGCTGGCGCTGATCGAGAAGAAGAAGTTCGCGTTCAGCACCTTTCCGGTGGTGGACGGCGAAAACCGGCTGCTCGGCCTGTTGCCCGGCCATGTGGTGAAGCCGCGTTACGCCAAGCGGAAGGTCGTCGAGGCGCTGCAGCCGCGGAATGAGGTCCGGACGATTCACGAACGGGAGCTGGGCAATGATCCCATTGGCCGCGCCGACCGGTTTTTCACGGAGAACCCGGGCATCCACAAGCTGCTGGTGGTGGACGATCAGGACCGGTTGCGCGGCCTGTTCACGATGAGCGACATCGAGCGCATCACCGCCGAACAGGCGGCGCAGGTGAAGCCGGCGCGTGACTCCCACTTCCGCCTGCTGTGCGGCGCGGCCATCGCGACGGTGCGGCGCGGTGACGGTTCGCTCGACCGCGACCGGATCCTCGGGCACGTCGGCGGCCTCGTGGAGCGCGGCGTGGACGTGATCGCGGTGTCCACCGCGCACGGCCACACCAAGGGCGTGGGGGATGTCGTGCGGCTGGTGCGCGGGGCCTTCCCGGCGCTGCCCATCGTCGCGGGCAACGTCACCAGCGCGGGCGGCGTCGAGTTCCTCGCGGACGCGGGCGCGAACGTGATCAAGATCGGCCAGGGACCCGGTTCGATCTGCACCACGCGGGTGGTCGCCGGGGTGGGAATTCCGCAGCTGACGGCGCTGTATGTGGCGTCGCGGGCGGCGGCCGCGAAGGGCGTGACGTTGCTGGCGGACGGCGGCATCACGAAGTCCGGCGACATCGTGAAAGCGCTGACGCTGGCACACGGCGTGATCTGCGGCGGCCTGTTCGCCGGCTGTCCGGAAGCGCCCGGCCAGATCATGGAGATCAACGGCAAGCTGTATAAGCAGTATCGGGGCATGGGCAGCCTCGCCGCGATGAAGGCCGGTTCGGCCGCGCGCTACGGCCACAGCAGCACCGACGCGACCCGCAAGGTCGCTGCCGAAGGCATCGAGGCGTTGAAGGAGGCTTCGGCCTCGGTGGATCAGGTGATCGGCCAGATGGTCGGTGGCATCCAGTCCGGCATGGGCTATCTGGGGTCGGCCAACTTGGAGCAGCTCCGAGCGCGGGCGCGTTACATCCGGGTAAGTTCTGCCGGCATGAAGGAAGCCGCCCCGCACGACGTGGTGGAGATCAAGACCTCGGCGAATTCCAACTGAGGCGGGACGCCGACCCGTTGCTGTCGGTTACCCGTCCAGCTCCCGGAGCTAGAAATCGAACGGCTCGTTGGTGACGCCGCACTGAGGGCACCGTGACCGCTCCACTGCGGGGTCGTCGGTGTAAACCGCACTGCACGACGCGCAGCGGAAGACCCGGTCCTGCGCCGGACCGGACTGGATCCGCCGGGCCTGGAATTCGCGCAGGAGCGCAAGGAGACCCACGCCGCCGAGGAGGCCAAACAGGAAAATGCTGATCCAAGCTTCGGGCGACATGGTCAGCGAAGTCCGGGGCCGTTGCCCCAGGCAAAGGTGAGCCGGCCCCATTCCAGTTCGGCAAAGACGGACTCCGCCGACTTCGGACGCCCGGGGAGCGGCGAAAAACGGGCGCTGCGGGCGGCTTCCAGGGCGGCACGGTCCGCGGTGGGCGACCCCGACGACACCACCAACCGGGTCGAGAGGACCTGCCCCCACGGATTGATCCCGACTTCGACCACCGTCGGGGGCAGGACCTCGCCCGCCGGTGGAACGGCGCTGTTCATCCGGAGCAATTGCCGGTGGCGCAGGTCCGAGTCCACGGTGGACTGGGTATCGGCCGAAGTCAGCGGGGCAGGGGCCTGACTCAGCGGCACCGTAGGCACCGGCAGTCGTTCCGGGCGAAGCCGCACCCCCGCGAGCGGCGGTGGCTCACCGAGGCGCTGGGCGGCGCGGTCCATCGCCAGCCAGTTGGGTGACGCCTTGAACTCGGCCACCGAATAACGCTGTCCCGGGCGGAGCCGGTCAGCGGCGCCGGAAAAGCCCCGCGGATCGGGCGCGGCGAAGGACGTGGGATCCGGCAGCAGTTCGTCGGTCGGGGTGGGCAGGTCGGCCCGGGGATCGAAGAGATATTCCGGATGGGGCAGTTCCGTGGCCGGAGGCAGCTGCGGCCAACGGGTCAGGAATTTCGCCGAACCGGCGGTCAGCGCGGCGAGGCCGAAGATCACGGCCACCCAACGCCCGGCTCCCCACGATTCCGATGCCGCCATGGTGTTCATGGAGTCCGGGCGGGCACTGCGCCAAAAATGACGCTGCGAATTCCCGCTATCCGGGCGATTCCGGCGAGATCGGCCAATTGCTGGAACCGCACCGAACGGTCGGCCTGGATGAGGAGGATCTGCGGGCTCTCCGGCTGGGCGGACCGTTTGCGGAGCACATTCAGCAACGCCTCCCGGCCGATCACCTGGTTCTCGAAATAGAGCTGCTCGTTCGCGTCGATCGCCACGATCAGAAAACGTTCGCCGGCGCGCACGGTGGGGCCGGCATCACCGGTGGGAAGTTCCAGCCGCGCCCCGCGGGGGAGCACCAGGAACTGGTGAAACGCAAAGGTGAAGGCCAGCGGCACGAGCACGCAGAGCAGCGCGGCAAGGTCGAGCTGGCCGCGGAACGGTTTGGCGGTGCGCGGGAAGTGGATCATGCGCGCGGGCCGTTGCCATTCGTGTCCCCGGTCGCCAGCCGGAGCGCCTCCGAACTCGCCCGTTCCATGTCCAGCACGATCGAGTTCACGCGGCTGACGAGGTAGTTGTAGGCCGCATAGGCCACGGCGGCGAGGGCGATGCCAAGCGCGGCGGAATACAGCGACTGCATCATGGCATCGAACATCTCCCCGGGCGCGGCGTAGCCGAACGCGGCACCATCGGGCCGTCGCAGCCCGCGGAACACGTGGGCCATGCCCAGCAGGGTTCCCACCAGGCCGACCAGCGGCGCCACCTGGGCCAGCGTGGCGAGCACCAGCAGGCGCGACTCCAGACGCGGAACCTCGAGCTTGCCCGATTCCTCGATCACTTCGGCCACCCGTTCCCGGCCGTGGTCCCGGTGCAGGATGGCGGTCTTGACCAGCCGGGCCACCGGACCCGGGGTCGCGTCGCAGATGGCGATGGCCTCGACGACGTTGTCGCGCTTGAGCACGTTGCGAACGCCCGCCAGGAACTGGACGGCGTCGATCTGCTCGCGGTGATACAGCAGCAGCCGTTCGACGATGACCGACAGGGCTCCGGCACTGAGCAGGATGAGGAACCAGAACACGCCGCCGAAGCCGGCCGAAGCGGCCGCCGAGCCGGCGACCGTCGTGGCAACGGCATTGGTTTCGGCGGCGGCCAGCAGGAGCGCAAACGGCATGGCCGGGTTATAGGCGGCGGCCGGAGGGAGGGCCAAGGGCAATCGCGGCGACATTTTGCCCGCAGAATTGCGTGTCACCGGCCGGGACTTTCGTCACGCTTCCGGGGTCATGCCCTTTCGTGCGCTCGGTCTGGGAGACCGAATTCTCAGTGCCATTCAGGAGGCCGGTTACACCGAGCCCACGCCGATCCAGCAGGCGGCCATTCCCGTGGTGCTGGCCGCCCACGATCTCATCGGCATCGCGCAGACCGGCACGGGCAAGACCGCGGCGTTCACCCTGCCGATGCTGGCGCGCCTCAGCCAGGCCCCGGGGCGGGTCCGGGGCAGCCGGGCGCTCGTGCTGGCGCCGACCCGCGAACTGGTGGTGCAGATCGAGGAGAACGCGCGGGCTTACGGCAAGCATCTGCCATTTCAGATCGCGACCGTGTATGGCGGCGTCGGGGAAAGCCCGCAGATTCGGGCGCTTCGTTCCGGGGTCGAAATCGTCATTGCGACTCCCGGCCGTCTGCTGGACCTGATGGGGCAGGGATTCGGCAACTTCGACGGGCTCGAGTTCCTGGTGCTGGACGAGGCCG
>CAIWAH010000371.1 GCA_903910585.1 uncultured Verrucomicrobiota bacterium | reverse complement strand
GCGCGCACCCGCGAGGTGGGCACGCTGCGCGTGCTGGGTTATCCGCGGCGTTCGGTCGTGCTCTGCTTCATGCTCGAAGGCGGTCTGCTGTCCCTGGGGGGCGGGATTTTGGGCTGCGGCGTCTCGCTGGCGCTCGATTACTACGTCCGTGTGCGCGGCATCTTTTTCGGCACGATGGATTTCCAGTCGTTCTCCGAAACGGTGTTTCAGTTCCGGGTCTCGCCCGACCTGGTCGTGCAAGGTTTGATCTTCTCCGTGCTGATCGGTTTGGCGGGAAGTTTCCTGCCGGCGCTCCGTGCCGCGCGTCTGCCCGTCATCTCGGCCCTGAAATCCGTCTGATTCCATCCCGCTTCCGCCATGACAGAAGAGAAACTCCAGCAGCTCCGCATCGCCTCGGAACAGAAACGCCGGTCGCGCACGCCGTTGTGGCTGATCTTCGGCGGCGTGCTGATCGTCACCGGCGCGGTCGCCTATTTGGCGATTCCGCGGACTGGCGACGACGTCCGTTCGGGGCTGCTGTCGAATCGCGAGGCTGCCACCGAGAAGGCCGGTGCGGACATGGCGGCGCGGAACCAGATGCTGGACACCAAACGTGGCGTCACCAATGCCGGCGGCACGTCGTCCAACGTCCCGCCGGCGGCACCGGCCCGAGTGGACGGCTCGGTGCTGACCGCCAGCGGCTATATCATCGCCCGGGAACGCATCGAGATCAGCCCGCGTTTCATGGGCGTGGTGAAATGGGTCGGCGTGAAAAAAGGTGATTCGGTGACGAACGGCCAAACCGTGGTGTTGCTGGACGACTCCGAATACCGCGCCCGTCTGGCCGAGGTGGATGGTCAGTTGGCTGTAGCTGAGGTCGCGGTGGAAAAGGCCCGCCTTGATCTGCGTCGGGCCGAGGAACTGGTCCGCCAGCGCGTCGAGATGGCGAAGGTGCTCGACGATGCCCGGTTGGGCGTCGCCTCCGCGGAGGCACAGGTGAAGCAGTTGGCCGGTTCGCGGAAACTCATCGAGACGTGGCTGGACTGGTGCGTGATCCGTTCCCCGGTGAACGGCGTGGTCCTGGAGAAGCTGGCGGACGCCAACGAACTGGTGACGCCGCAAAACTTCGGCGGCACGCGCGGTCCGAGCACTTCCCTCGTCGCGGTGGCTGACCTTGGCGACCTGCAGGTGGAGATTGATGTCAGCGAATCCGACCTCGCCAAGATTCGCCTTGGGCAGAAGTGCCGGGTGACGCCGGAAGCCTTTCGGGACAAGGCCTACGAGGGTGTGGTCGCCGAAATCGCGCCGGAGGCGACCCGGGCCAAGGGCACGCTTCAGATCAAGGTTCAGATCCGGAATCCCGACCGCTTCCTGACGCCTGAGCTGAGCGCGAAAGTGGACTTCCTCGCCGGGCCTTAGCGGTGCCCGCCGGCCGGCGAAACGAATTTCTGGCGGAACGGTCCAATGGGCACCGAATGAATCCTCCATCCACTGTGCCGCCGTCCAAGGGCCGCGTTTCGCTTTGGGGCCTGGTCGAGGTGGCCGTGGTCATGGGACTGCTGGCGACCGTCGCGGGGTTCTTGGCCCGGTTCGGCTGGTTGCTGGAGCTGACCTGCCACTTCCGCCTCCAGTTGGCAGTCGGTCTGGCCGTGCTGGCCACGGTATTCGTCCTCGGCCGGCGTCGGAGGCCGGCGGTAGCGTCCGGTGCTGGGGCGGCGGTCAACCTGATGCTGGTCCTGCTCGCGGCGCGGCCCAATGGGGAATCATTGGCTGACACTTCCACGCCCCGGTTGCGGCTGCTTTCCCTCAATGTCCATACGGCAAACACGCACAGTGATCTCGTCCGCAATCTGGTGACCCAGACGCAGCCGGATCTGGTGCTCCTGCTGGAGGTCAATGAGGCCTGGATGAAGGAACTCGAAGCGCTCCGGGCGTCGTATCCCTTCGTTTTGTCCGAACCCCGCGAGGACAACTTCGGAATCGCCCTGTTCGCCCGGACCCGGCCGCCGGATTGGGAAATCCTCGACCTTGGTCCGGCCGAGGTGCCGTCGGTGCGCGCCGAGGTGTTGCTCGGTGAGCGGAGCGTTCGATTTCTGGGAACGCATCCGTTGCCGCCCGCCACGCCCGGTTACGCTGCCGGCCGCAATGGCCAGTTGCGGGCGATCGCCGAATGGAGCCGTGCCCAGACCGTGCCGGTTGTGGTGGCAGGTGACCTGAACGTCACTCCGTGGAGTCCGCACTTCACCGACCTGCTGGCGGAAGGCGGCCTTCGGAATGAACGGCCAACCTGGGGATTGGGAATCTCCTGGCCCACGCAGATGCCGTGGCTGGGAATTCCCCTGGATCATTGCCTGACGTCTCCCGAGGTCGCATCGCTGCGGCGAGAAGTGACTGAACCGGTCGCCAGCGATCATTGGCCGTTGCTGGTGGAACTCACGCTGCGGCCACCCGCCCGGTGAGGCTGTGCGGGCCGGCGTCGGCTGCCGTCGGGGATCAGTCCTTGCGGAACCCGATCTTCTCCAGCGCGGCGGGAATCTCCGGATTTGCCATGAAGTCGCGCCAGACGAGCCCGGTGCGGTGGTTCTCGATCATCACGGTGATCGGGGCCTGGTTGAGCGCCATGTAAACCTCCTCGAACCAGTTCTGCGTCGCGTTGAACCCGTCGTGGAAACCGTAGGCGCCCCAGACCTTCGCCCCGCGGTCGCGGTAGAAGTGCTTCAGCGCGGCGAGAGATTCTCTCGGCGTGTAAGGCATGGAACCAAGCGCCGCCATGACGCTGATCGTGCCGTTGTCGTCGCGGGGCAGGGGGCGGCCGCCGCCGGCGTTGATGCCTGCCGAGAGTCCCCAGCAGTCGGAGCCGTAGCCGGCGTGCCGGCGCGGGTTCTCCACGCAGTAGGCGTGGTTGATCCGGGCAATGGCGCGGTTGTTGTCGAAGTAGTTCGCGTAGGCGTCACGGATTCCGCGCGGATCGAAGCCCATGAAGGAGAACTGGGTGAAGAACAGGTCCGCCCCGTTGCCTTCCCCGACGGCGAGCGGGATGCCGTAATAGGAGTTTCCGTTGGTGTAACGGCTGCCGTCCAGCGTGCGGCTCCAGTTGCGGCGGTATTGGACGGACCTTTCGGACTGCCCGGCCCAGCCCGTGTGGTAGAGGCTTGCCGGCACCGCGTGGGTCGGTGAGGCGATGGCGAGCAGATAGACGATCAGCGTCTCGTTCCAGCCGATGAGCGGATGGCTGATGTGGTAGGCGTGGTCCGGCGACCAGTGCCAGTAGAGCACCTCGCTGTCGGGATCGCGCCGATACCAGTCCCACTCGGCCTCGTGCCACAGCCGGGTGATGGTCTCGCGGATCTCCCGTTCCGCCGGCGTGTCCCGGGTAAAATGCTGCCGCACCGCCAGCAGGCCCTGCATGAGGAAGGCCGTCTCCACGAGGTCGCCGCCGTTGTCGTATTTGCCGAAGTAGGCGACGGCCCGCCCCGTATTGCCGTCGAGGAAGTGCGGCCAGATGCCGTGAAAGCGGTCGGCCCGGGCGAGGAAACGGACGACCTTGAGCAGGCGTTCGACCGCGGCATCACGGGTCACGAATCCCCGCTCCATCGCGGCGATCAGCGCCATCAGCCCGAAGCCGTTGCCGCCGGTGGCGATGAGATTCGGATCGCCGGGCATGATTTCCGGGGCCAGGCCGGCGACCGGGTGTGCCAGTTCCCAGTAGTAGCGGAAGCAGCCCGCCTGCACGAGGTCGAGCAGTTCGGCGTTGCTGAACTTCCGGGTCGTGCCTTCGGCAATGGCCGACGGCGTGGATTCCTGTCCGGCGAGGTCCACAGCGGTGATCCGGTAGCGCACGCGTTCGCCCGGCCGTCCCAGCCAGTCCACCGCTCGCAGGTAGTTCGCCGGCCGGGAGCCGACCGGCACGAAGTGGCCGTCCTGTCCGGCCCGGTAGATCCGGTAGCTGACCACGTTCGTGCTGGGGACAGCCTCCCACGTCAGATCACAGTGGCGCTCCTGCGCCTGGACGGCGAAGCCGGTCGGAGCCGGCGGCGGGGTTGGGATAGTCTGACGGCTGTCCACCACCTGGAAGTCGTCCACCCAAAGCGTGTGATCGCGCCAATCGTCGAGCCCCTGCACGAAACTGAGGCCGGACAGTTTGGCGGGAGTGAATTGGGTGTCGTCGGTGCCGTTGAACGGCATCACGAAATCCGCGAACGGTAGCCGGACCGGAGTCCACTGGCCGGCAGCAATGCGGTTGGTGCCGCGCACGAGAGTGATCGTCGGCGATCCGACGCCGGCGGAATCCTGCAGCGAAATCCGGGGCGCGTTTGTTTCGGTCAGCGCGGTGTCGGACCACGCCCAAAACGTCAGCGTGTCCCCGGCAAACTCGAACCTCCGGGCGTAGCGGGCGGGAACCTTGAGCGTCATCCGCCAGTCACCGCCGGGGGCGGAACGCCATTTTAGGCGGAGCCCGTTCGGGGGCGACACGAAGCGGCTGGTCGCGACCGGAAACCTTCCCTGAAACGTCTCCAGCCGGCTGGGCGCGACGACGTGGGAATCGCTGTAATGGTAGCCGCCTTCGGCGAGGCTCTGGTCGAAGACGACGTGGGCATCGTAAGCCGATTGGGCCAGGGCCCGGACGGCGATGAACAGGCCCAGGGCCCGGAGAAACGGGCGGTGCATGTGGTGTGCCGCGAGTGTTTGGGGAAGCAGTCCGGAGTCACGTCCAAAGGAGGCGCTTTCACCAGAGCGAAGGGCATGGTTGCCTCCGCAGATGAACGTGCGGCTGGGATGGTTGACAGGATGGATATTGCTCTTGGCGCTGGGGCAGGCTTGGGCCGCGCCGATTCCCGACGCGCCGTTCTGGCAGGACGTGGCGGTGCGGATTCGACACGCGCCGGAGCTGACCAACGCGGTGTTCAAGAAGCTCTGCGTGGACAAGGAGAACGTCGTGTATGTGCTCACGGAAAAGGGCGTCGCCCGTGTCTTCGACGACACGCTGGCGCTGGACCGCAGCTACCGGCCGCTCGCGGGCAAGGTGCCGCTGGACCTCACCGTGTCGCCGGAAGGTGACCTCTTCTACCTGTTCGAGGATCAGTGGATGTCGAATGGGAGGAATGGGAAACCGTCTGGTCCGGCGAAGGCGGCGCCCGGCGCCCGCCTGTCGGTCGAGGCAGGCGGCACAGTGCGAGTGACGACTGAGGCCGCAGCGCCGTTGTTTGCTC
>CAIWAH010000370.1 GCA_903910585.1 uncultured Verrucomicrobiota bacterium | reverse complement strand
GCATCACGCCGGATGACGCCGCCCGTTGGGTGCAGGACCCGGACGAACTGGTGCGGGCCTGGACGGTGCAGACATTCTTCGAGAATGCCGCGGTGCTGTTTGCCGTGCCGCAGTTGGAACAGTTGGCCGACAACGGTGCGCAGGCATTGGCCCGGCTCGCCGCCAACGATCCTTCCCCCCTTGTCCGCCGGTTTGTGGCCAGCGCGGCGCAGCGCGTGCCGGTGGACCGGCGCTGGGAAATCGTGTCCGAGCTGGGCAGCCGCAAGGAAGACGCCGGCGACCACAACCTGCCGCTGCTCTACTGGTATGCGACCGAAGGCTGCGTGGCCTCCGATCCTGAACGCGCGGTATCGCTGCTGAAGTCCTGTCGGATTCCGAAGCTGCGGCAGTTCATTGCCCGTCGGCTGGCGACGGCGAGCCTCACGGCCACGCCTTGATTGCCGTGATCCCCATCTTGGCCGAAGTCGCGGACAAGCTGCCCACAGTGGGGTTGATATGGATGACAGCTCTCGCGTGCGGTGCGGTTGCGGCTGCGGTCGTCGCCGGCGTTACGATCGTGCATCCTGCTTGGGGTGGTTCGGTGGCAGCGATCGTTGCAGCCTGCGCCCTGCTGGTGGCGGCTGACCTCAGTTTGGATGAGGAAATACGACGGGAACTTGGCAGTGGCTACGTCGCACACCGGCGATTTTCACCCTGTGTTCCTGCTGGGGCAGCGGTGCTAACGTGGCTTTGGGTGATGCGGAAAAGGCGCGAAGGTCGCAGGTTGTCAGATTTTGCGGATGGCATGGCGAACCGTTGGGCACGACGGAGAATCTGAAGAAAAAAGGGTCCGTGCCTTGCGACACGGACCCTCCGGCGTCTTGTGGCCGACGCATTGCTGCACCCCCGAGGCCACTTTGGCGGCAACGCCAGCCGCCATTCCCCCAACATCCGGCCGGAACCTGCCGTTGCCGGCTCCCCTGGTTCCTGCCGATGTGAACGGCGATCCGCCTACGCCCCCGAACTTGGACCACCGCTCTTTCCAAAGAACCGAAACTCAAGGTCGGGCGGCGTCCGCCGAAGGTCTGCCCTGTGTGGTGTCCCCGATGTTCCCTGACGACGGGCACCCGACCCCTAAAACTTCTTCCGAGGACCATTTCGTCAGAACCACCGCCGGCTTGAATCGTTGGCGTGGAGCCGGCGTGATCGCGTGGACGAGGTGGGTGCGAAGCGGCGTTGAGGTCAAAATCCTTTGAAATGCTCAGTAAAGTGGCAAAACGGCAGGCGCCGGAAACTGCGCGAGGCGATGATGCCGACACCAAACTTCGGGTCAGGTGAATCCGCAAAGCAGCCAAATTTGGCGCCGCGAATTCAGCACCTACCGCTCGGCTGGGCGGTCACCGGTGGGGTGGTCTGTCGGTGTGCAGCGCGGGCGACGGAACTTTTGGGCCCGGGTCCCGCTGCCGCATTTCCGCATCCGCGGACGCAATTTCCGGCTGGCCTTCCGCCCGGCCGTGCTCCATGGCGACTCCATGTCTTCGGTTCCCCGGAAGCTTTCCTGGCTGCTGGCCGTCTTCTTGTGCGCGCCGATTGCGGTGGCCGGACCTGGAGGCGGGGAATGGCGGGCGGCGTTGGAACGGATCATGGGGCCGTTTCCCGGTCCGGATCGGCGAAGTGACCTGCGGGTGAAGATCGAGGAATCGGTCAACTGCCCCGGCTATGTCCGGCAGCGATTGACCTACGAAAGTGATCCGGGGGCCGCGGTTCCCGCGTTCCTGCTCCTGCCCAACGCGGCACTGACCAATCACAGCCGCTCCTTCCCGGCCGTGCTCGCGCTGCATCAGACGCATCCGGAGGGCCGTCGGGTTGTCGTCGGTTTGGGGCGGTCACCCGATGACGAATACGGCGTCGAACTGGCCCAACGCGGCTATGTGGTGCTGGCGCCGCCGTATCCGCACCTGGCGGATTACGCGCCCGATTTGTCGCGCTTCGTCAGCGGCACCATGAAGGCCATCTGGGACAACTCCCGGGGCCTGGACCTCCTCGCGTCCTTACCGTGCGTGGCCACCAACCGCGGCTTCGGGGCGATCGGGCATTCTCTGGGCGGGCACAACAGCCTGTTCACCGCGGCCTTCGATGCGCGCCTCGCGGTGGTCGCGACCAGTTGCGGCTTCGATTCTTTCCAGGACTACTACGACGGCAAGGACGAGGTCTGGCAGCCGGAACGCGGCTGGTGCCAGACCCGCTACATGCCCCGGTTGGCCGCCTACCGCGGGCGTCTCGGTGAACTGCCGTTCGACTTCCCGCAGGTGCTGGCGGCCATCGCGCCGCGACCGGTGTTCGTGAATGCCCCGGTCGGCGACTCGAACTTCAGGTGGCGCAGCGTGGACCGCGTGGTCGCCGCCGCCCGCGATCTGGCGCAGACGGCGGGCATCAAGGCGGCGATCACGGTGGAACATCCCGAATGTCCGCATCGGTTTCCGCCCGAGCAGCGCGAACAGGCGTATCGGCTGTTCGATTCGGTCCTGCGGCCGGACCGCTGATCAGGGATAAACCCCGCGGTTGCGGAAGAAGTCCGCGGCATTGGTCAGCGGCGGCGAGAGTTGCCAGTTGGTCGCGGTTCCGCCCCGGTTGGTTACCACGGCCTGCCACGTCACGAGATTCGTGCTGTGTTCCAGGATGTAGTGGGCGGCTTCGGTGGGCAGCGTGAAGCTGAGCGAGAGGCCGCCGTTGGTCGTGAATTCGGGTCGGCTGAGCAGGGCGGGCAGTGGAGCCAAGCGGACGGAGAAGGCCACATCGTTGGTGCCCCGAATGCCCTGATCATCCGTGACGATGCCGCGGACGGCGTAGTCGCCGACGGGCAATGCGGCCAGCGTCACATTCGTCGCACTCTGGCCGGCCGGAAGATTCGTCGCCTGGAGCAGGACGACGCCATTGGTCAGCAAATCCAACGCGATTACTTGTCCGCCGATTTTGTTCCACTGGGCGACCAGATTGAGCGTGAACGGGGCCTCAAAGATCCGTCCGTCCGACAGGCTGGGAAACTGCACGGTGGGCGCCGGCGTGGTGACTTGGAACACATTGGTCAGCGAACGGCTCAAGCCGCCGCCGGGCATCACCGCGAGCGCGTGGAGCGTGTGTTCGCCGAGGGCAAGATTGGTGAGCGAGGCGCTGAACGGCGAACTGGTCGCGGTCGCGACCACGCCGGTCGAGGTCAGGTATTCGACCAGTGCGGGCAGGTTGGTGACGCCGCCGAAATCCACCGTGAGCTGAACTACGCCGGGGGAGTCATGGCGGCTGCCGTGGGCCGGCGAGGTCAGCGTCAGGATGAAGGGCGTTCCGGAGTCGCCCTGGAACTCGGTCGCTCCGAGATCACTGGCCGCCCCGACCCGGCGGGGTGCCAGTTCGAGGTCGGTGGCACCGGGTTCCGGCGTGGACGTGCCGGCATCGATGCAGGGGGAGTTCTCCCG
>CAIWAH010000369.1 GCA_903910585.1 uncultured Verrucomicrobiota bacterium | reverse complement strand
CGGGATACGCTGCCGGCCGTCCGCCACCGCCACCCAAGAGCCCCGCGCGCCCGATGCCAAGCCAGTTTCTCCCGTCATTGCTCCGCCTCAGAGGCGGTTGGTTCGCTAACCATGCGCTGCAGCGAACCCGGCGGGAGCGTCGCGGTTGCAATCATTGCGTCCCGTGCGCCGGGTCGCGGAGCTTGGGTCGTTAGGCCGCTGAGCATCACCATAATTCCACTTCAAAAGCTTCAGGACATGTTCACTGGGATGCGCGCCCAGACTAATTGGAACGTCGATGGTGACATGCTGTGGGGATATTTCTTTACGAGCCGCGACCCAAAAAAAAATTTGAGCCAGTCGCTCAGAATCTTTTGCGCGCAGGGTATCGCGTAGTTCGCATCTTCCAGACAGACGACAGGCGCACGCATGTTCTCCACGTTGAGCGCGTGGAGACACACACGCCAGAGACTCTCCACGCACGGAACACCGAGCTCACAAAGATTGCAGCTGCATTCGCTTTGGATTCTTATGACGGCATGGACGTTGGTCCGGCCACCGCAGCTTGAGTAACGAACACACGGCCTCCTGAGAAACTACCCGCGCAAGCCGTTGTGTTTCATGGATTGGGCACCAGCTGGTAGTTGAGGTTGGCGGCGAGGTTCTGGAGGCGGGCCAGCTGCTTCCGTTTCATCTTCTCCTCGGCCTGGGCGAAGACCTCCGGGTTGAAAGGCTCCCGGAACTTCCGCAGGTGCCGCCGGAGTCTTGGGCGGGTTGCTTACCCATCGCCGCTCTGAAAAGGGGGTTCGCCCCCTTCAGCGAGCCATCGCCGGTCACGTCCGCTTGGCGCCGCCCGAACGTGCTGCCGGTTTGCAACCGGCAGGTCCCCTGAAACGGAGCGGACTCTCCAGAGTGAACGCCCGGTGCGGACGTCGGCTCGGGCCGGAGGCCACTGAGTCGGGCGTGGGCTGGCGCCCAATAGCCTTCGGCCCGCTCCGCCAGCCCGTTCAAATCCTATGCCTTCCTTTGCCGCCGCTGCCGGCAAGATGCCGGCAGCACTGTGCGGCTCCCCGCTTCCACCCAATGTCCAGTGCCCCCGCCGTTGTCCGAGGGGTGGCGGATGATTCGGCGCATTGAAACCGACGCCTGTCCGGGCGCACGCTGTCGTCGTGCCCGGTCTCCATCTGCACCGCAGCAATCGTCTGGAATCCCTCGCCGGGACGCTGGCGGAGGTCCTGCGGGTGCCGCCGGCGACGGCGTTGGCGAAGGAGCGGGTGCTGGTGCAGAGCCAGGGGATGGCGCGGTGGCTGAAGCTGGAACTGGCGCAGCGCCTCGGCGTCGCGGCGAACCTCGAATTCCCGTTTCCGCGCGCCTTTGCCCATGAGCTGTTCCGCGCGTTGGACCTGACGGTGGATGCCCGGCCGTCGTTCGACCCGGAGCTGCTGGGGTGGCGCCTGTATGGGCTGCTGCCCACGGTGGCGGCGGAACCGGAATTCGCCGCGGTGGCCCGTTATCTCGCGGACGGCGATGACCGGAAGCGCTTCCAGCTCGCGGGCCGCCTGGCGCGCCTGTTCGACCAGTATCTCGTGTATCGCCCGGAACTGATCCTCGCGTGGGATGCCGGGGAGGCGGACTGGCCGGAGCGGTTCGGCGCGCGGGCGGAGGAGGCGTGGCAGGCGCGGCTTTGGCAGCGGGTGGCCACGGGCTGGGCGGTCGGGCATCCGGCGCGCTGGCGACGGGAGTTTTTGCAACGGGCCCAGGCCGGCACGCTGCCCCTCACCGGCTTGCCGGAACGCGTCGCGGTGTTCGGCATCGCCGCGCTGCCGCCGTTTTACCTCGATCTGCTGGCGGCGCTCGCGTCGGTGGCGGAGGTCAACGTCTTCCTGCTCCAGCCGACGGAGCATTACTGGGGCGACCTGCGTTCG
>CAIWAH010000368.1 GCA_903910585.1 uncultured Verrucomicrobiota bacterium | reverse complement strand
GCTCACCGCTTGGCCACATCATCTGCGAAGGCGGCAAACCAGTCGTCACCCGGCCTTTCCTGCAGGCGTCGCCACGCACAGAGTTGGCCCTGATCCGCGTTGGTCATCGCCTTCCCAGGCGCCCTTCCTTCAAGTACGGCAACCATATTGGCAGCCTTGGCTTTCACGTGCTTCAGGTACGCACCGTGGCACGTCTGGAACTCGGTCTGCAGGACCGCGTCGCGGCCACCCACCAACCTGCGCTGGAACTCGGTCTGCAGGACCGCGTCGCGGCCACCCATCAACCGGCGATCGACCACCTGTCGCAATCGCTCTGCCTCGTCGGCCTTGTCCGCGCCACCGAGGTGCGTGCGCATGATCGTCAGCCATGCCGACACATCGGAAGCCCAATCCGTCTCCCGGTAGGTCGTGATCTTGTCCCTCAGATGCCCGTCGAACTCTTCGAGCGCCCTTCGCAGCGACGCCGATGCCACCACCTTCTGGCGTACCTCCGCCACAAGTCTCTCGAGACCCTCCCGCTTGGCCAGCGCCTTGTCCCAGTCGTCCCACGGGTCCGGTTCGGTCATGCCAGCGCCGGGTACCGACGCCATTGCGCGTGCTAGTGCCCGCACCTCGTAGATCACCCTCCGGCCACGTTCGCCGCCGCCCTCCAGCAATGCCTCCTTCCCCCAACGCAGTGCGTTGGTGTTGGCCGCGCCGAGCAGCTGGTCACGCACGCTCTTAAGTAGCGCCAATCGCGGGTCAGCCTCGCGCCCTTCTGCCAGCGCCCGCTCCTGACGACTGGCCGCAATCCACGCCTCTCGATCGATCTCGCGGCGCGTATTGCCATTGATCAAGCGACGTACCTCTGCCACGAGGGGTTGCACCGCCGCCATGTCGATGGGTGCGCCCACTTCGGCGCCGACAGGCACGGCACCCTGCCCTGCAGTCGATGAACCCAGCGGTGCGCCTACTGCCACGGGCGACGAGGAGTTGCTAGCCTGCGTCGTGCCTCGCGATTCGTCGTGTGACGGCGGCGAGCTTCCTACCACCTGCACGGTTGCCGGGGCACCAGCAGGGCCGGCACCCTGACGAGGCGTTACCGGCGGCGCAACGCGCGTTCCCGGCGCTACGGTCGCCTGCCCGATGATGCGCCCTGCGGTCGCCGGCACAGGCACCTGTGCAGGCACCGTGATCCGCAGCGCCTGCCGGAACTGCGCCCCAAGCGCCGCCGGCAGGTCATCGGGCGCGTCGTAGAACCGCACCTTCTCCCGTACCGCCTCGTCCAGCACCGCCATCTGCGCAGCCACGTCGTCGCCCGCCGCGTCCCACTTGGCCCGCAGCGCCGCCTGTCGCTCTCGCAGCGCGCGCACCTGCGTCGTCGCCTTCTCAAGCATCACCAGTTGCGAATCCATCGGTCCCGTTACGGTCGTGAGTCGGGTCACCGTCGGCCACCGATCGAACTCCTGACGCAGCGCCGCGACCTCGGCGGCCAGCGCCACCAGCGTCGCCTCGCGCTCCTGCGCAACCGTCGGCCCCAGCGCCGCCAACTCCGACGCCGGTAGCTCTCGCGCCACCGTTCGCACCCGATCAAAGAGCGGCAGCCATCGCACGTCCAGCCGGTTTTTCAGCGCGCCTTCAATTGACTGCACCGGGACGGTGACCGCCATGCCGACACGCTTGCCCTCGGCCCGCACGTGGTCGAACCGCAACCACGCGCCCGACAGCGGCTCGATGGTGGTAAAAGCCATCAGGAATCGGCTGACCGCCTCTTCCGTCTCCTTCCGCTCGGCCTCATTCTGGCGCGCGTCGCGCAACGCCACCCACGCGTCCGCCATCGCCGTCACCGTCTGGCGCCACGCCTGATCTTCGGCCTCTGAACCGCCCCCATCGCGGACGACCAGCGCCAACCGCCCCTCGCGCAACGCTTGGAGCCACGCTTCAAGCTGCGTGCGCAGCTCGGCCTCGCGCGCTTGTTTCAGGCGAGCCGCCAGTAGGCGGGCTTCGGCATCGTGTTGCCGCGCGGCGATGGCGCGCGCGGCCTCAACCTCCGCCTCGGCGCGTGCCGCGTCGGCCTCGGCATTCTCCGCCTCCGTCATCTCTGCCTGACGACGAGCCGCCGCCGCCCGGCTCGCCGCGGTTGTCCGCCGCGCCGGCGACGCCCCGACGCGCACCTGCGCCACCAGCGACGCCATCTCTTGGCGAAACGCCTGCAACTCCTCCCGCAGCGCCGTCACCTCACCAAGGGTCGCGCGCGGGGAATCCGCCCCCCCAACGGCGTGGTCTGTCTCCAACAACCCCAATGCAATCGCCCACGCCGCGACGGCGACCGCCGCCGCCGGGCCGGTCAGGCCGTGTCGCGCCTCCAGTCGCGCCACCTCAAGCTCGGTGGCGTCCGCCGGTTCGGTGCCACGCTGCACCAGAATCCGCAGCCGCGACGGCACATACGCGAGCAGCGCCGCCAGCACCGGCGTCGCCACGTGTGCCGGTACCCGCCCCTGGCTGAGCGCCACACGCGCATCATCCACATCGGGCAGGTTGGCTCCCTCGACAAGCGATCGAAGGGCATCGCACGCGAG
>CAIWAH010000367.1 GCA_903910585.1 uncultured Verrucomicrobiota bacterium | reverse complement strand
GCCTAACGACCCAAGCTCAGCGACCCGGCCCGCGGGACACCACAATTGCAACCGCGACGCTCATGCCGGGTTCGCTGCAGCGCATGGTTAGGCGTCATGGTCGTCATCTCTTGTGGTCACGAGCGATGCTGGTCACAGCATCGAAAGCCTCGGCAACAGTGATGGTGAAAATGCCACCCTTGCCTGCGTCGAACGCCTGACGCCACTGCCGATAGCCGTCTGCGAAATCGGGAACTGGGCCGGACTCACGCTCCAGCGTGGTGACGCTCCGCTCAATAGCAGACTCGGCAAATGGTAGATGCTGAATCTGCGTCTGCCCGTCGCCGTAGATAACACCTGAAATCGCGATGTGAACAATAGTGCCAAGCTTGCCGCCGCTCTCTACGCGCAGAACTGTAAGTCTCGCGTTAGGCTGATTCGTCGGTGGCGTGAACACCCAAACCTGACCGGCCTGAAACTTGGACGCGGGTGGCGCGGGCTGCTTGGAGCAACCGCCAAAAAGGAAGGAGAACAAACCCATAGTGATGAAAAGTGTTCTGGTCATGCGGTGCGCGTAATGACGCCTAACATTGTTATTGAGCTGCACCCAGTGCAGCCTATCTCGGACTGCCTAGGGTTCGACTCAGTTGGCTTGCCCTTCGGTTAGAACAGGATACACAGTTTGGCCAGTCAAATCATGCAGTCTATCCCGCCAACCGGGCCGGAGCATGGGCCCACACGGGCCTTGGAGGCGTTTGTGCCCAACCCGAAGCTCCGTTTCATGGAGCAGTGCCGCGAGGTGATGCGTTACCGGCATCTGTCCCCCCGGACTGAGGAGGCGTATCTGCATTGGATCAGGCGGTTCATCGTCTGGAGCGGCAAGCGGCATCCCCGGGAGATGGGGGCCCCCGAAGTCCGCGGCTTTCTGACCCACCTCGCGGCCGAACGCAACGTGGCCGTGGCCACCCAGAATCAGGCGTTGAATGCGTTGGTTTTCCTCTATCGGGAAGTCGTGCCGGGGGAATTGGGCTGGATCGGGAATTTTGAGCGGGCGCAGCGCCCGCGCCGACTGCCCCAGGTGTTGAGCCGGGAGGAGGTGCGTCGCCTGCTGGAGGCGCTGCCCGGAACCTACGGCCTGATCGGCCGGCTGCTGTATGGCACGGGGCTGAGGCTGATGGAAGGTCTCCGGCTGAGGATCAAGGATCTCGATTTCGGCCGGGGCCTGATCGTGGTCCACGAGGGGAAGGGCCTGAAGGACCGGGTCACGATGCTGCCCGAATCGCTGCGGGCGCCCCTGCAGGCGCAGTTGGTGCGGGTCCGCGAACTGCACGGGGAGGACAGGCGGCAGGCGGTGCCGGGCGTGGCCTTGCCCACGGCGCTCCAGGCGAAGTTCCCCAACGCGGGAACGGAATGGGCATGGCAATGGGTTTTTCCGTCGCAGGAGCTGTCCAGTGACCCGGTGACCAAGCTGCTGCGGCGACATCACGTTCACGAGGCGGGATTCCAGCGGGCCATGAAGCGGGCGGCCTTGGAGGCGGTGCCTCACAAGCGGGCCAGTGCCCATACCCTGCGGCACAGCTTTGCCACGCACCTGCTGGAGTCGGGAACGGACCTCCGCACCTTGCAGGAGTTGCTAGGCCACCAGGACGTGGCGACGACGCAGATCTACACGCATGTCCTGGCGAAACCCGGCCTCGGGGTGCGCAGCCCGCTGGATTAGCGGGCGGGCCTTCACACTAGCCAATTTTCATAACTATCCGGGGGGGAGCCGGTGGAGTTCCTTGCGGTGGAGCCAAAATGGACGTTTGGCGACACCAGAATGGACTCTCCTGAGCAACAGTGGGAACGGCACAGCCGGGAAGCGGAATCGCTGCTCGCGGCCATCTCCGCCGTGCTCATCGGAGTGGATTCCCGGGGCCGCGTGGCCCGGTGGAACCGGATGGCGGAATCCGTCTTCGGCATCGCCGCCGGCAACGCCATCGGCCGCGCCTTCTTTGAGTGCCCCCTCGCGTGGGACTGGACGCGCGTCCGCAAGGCCATCCTCGACTGCGTGGTGCTGGAGCGTCCGGTGGAGGTGGACGACATCGTCTGCCGGCGGCCGGGGCAGGCGGATGTGAGCCTGTCGCTGACGTTCAGCCCGACGCCGGACGGTCCGGCGGGGGGGCTGCAGTTCATCCTGCTGGCGACGGACATCACGCACCGGCGGATCATGGAGGGGCAGCTGCGGCAGTCGCAGAAACTGGAATCCATCGGCCAGCTGGCGGCGGGCATCGCGCATGAGATCAACACGCCGACGCAGTTCATCGGGGGCAACATCCGGTTTGTGCGGGACTCGTTCGAGGGTCTGGCCGGATTCATCCGGGCGGCGCAGGCGCTGACGGTGGGGGACCACCAGCCGACGGCGGAGGAGCTGGAGACGCTGCGCCGGACGGCGAAGACCGCGGATTTGGACTATCTTCTCGCCGAGCTGCCGAAGGCGCTCGAGGAGTCGTTGGAAGGGGTGGAGCGGGTGGCCCGGATCGTCCATGCTATGAAGGAATTCTCGCATCCGGGCACCGCCGAAATGGTGATGGTGAACCTCAACCGGGCGGTTGAGAGCACGGTCACCGTGGCACGGAACGAGTGGAAGTATCTGGCCGAGGTCGAGCTGCGGCTGGACCCGGCGCTTCCGGTCGTTCCGTGCCACCCCGGGGACATCAATCAGGTGGTGCTGAACCTGGTGGTGAACGCGGCGCACGCGATCGCCGACACGGACCACGCCCGCAAGGGGGGCAAGGGGCTGATCATCATCTCGACCCGCACGGACGGCCGGTGGGTGGAGATCGAGGTGGCCGACAGCGGGGTGGGGATCCCGGAGGGGATCCGGCAGCGCATTTTCGATCCGTTTTTCACGACCAAGGAGGTCGGTAAGGGGACAGGTCAGGGCCTGTTCGTCTGTCACAAGGTGATCACCGAAAAGCATCGGGGAGTGATCACCTTCGAAAGCGAGGTGGGGGTGGGCACGACGTTTACCGTCCGTCTGCCCCTGCAGGCGCCGGAAGCGCTGAAGGAGGCGGTATGAAACGCCGGATCCTTTTCGTGGACGACGAACCCCTGGTTCTGCAAGGGCTGCAACGCATGCTGCGCGGACTGCGCGAGGAGTGGGACATGCAGTTCGTCAGCAGCGGGCCGGAGGCACTCGACGCGATGGCCGCGCAGGCGGCCGACGTGGTCGTGTCCGACATCCGGATGCCTGGCATGAACGGCGCCGAGCTGCTGCAAGAGGTGGCTCGGCGCCACCCGTCCGCCATCCGGATGGTGCTGTCGGGCGACGCCCATCCGGAGCACCTGCTCCAGTGCATCAACGTGGCCCACCAGTTCCTCGCGAAGCCCTGCGACGCGTTCACGCTCCGGCAGGCGCTGGAGCGGGTCTTCGCGCTGGAGAGCCGGCTGCAGGACGCGGACATGCGGCGCTTCGTCTCGGGGCTCTGCTCGTTGCCGAGTGTCCCGGCCATCTACCAGGAGCTGCGCGAGAAGCTGGCTTCCCCCGAGGCCTCGGTGGAATCGGTCGGCGAAACCCTGCAGCGCGATCCGGCGATGACGCTCAAGCTGCTGCAGCTCGTGAATTCCGCGGCGTTCGGGCTGGGGCGGCAGATCACGCATCCGACCCAGGCGGCGATGCTGCTCGGGCTGGAAACGATCAAGACGCTGACCCTGTGGCTGCACGTCTTCAAAAACGCGCCCAAGGTCACGGTGCCGGGGTTTTCGCTGGAGGAGCTGGCGAGCCGTTCGCTCCAGACCGGGCAGCTGGCGCGCGCCCTCGTCCGCGAGGAACGGGGCAACCGCAGCCTGCAGGACACGGCCTTCACCGCCGGGCTGCTGCACGACGTCGGTGAAATCGTCCTCGCAGTCAGCGATCCGGCCTTCTTCGTCCAGGCCCGGCATCTCTCCCAGCGGGAAGGGCTGGAAATCTGGCAGGCGGAGAAGCAGCTCCGGGGCTTCACCCATGCCGAAGTGGGCGCGTATCTCCTGGGGCTCTGGGCCCTGCCGTTCGAGCTGGTGGAGGCGGTGGCCTACCATCACGAGCCGAACACGGCGGCAGCGGGCGGCTTCAACGGCGTGACGGCGCTGCACGCGGCGGTTGCCCTGCACGCACGGCCCACGGGGCCGTCGGTGCCCGGCCTGAATCTGGACTTTCTCAAGGCCTCCCGATTGGAGGGCCATGTGGACTCTTGGCGGGACGTCGCGGCGCAGCTGACCGGAACGATGGCGGCGGCCTGACGGGGCCTCGGGGATTTCACCGAGTTTGGTTAAGGTATCTGCTGGGTTGCCGATGAACGGTTGGAACGCCGTTGCCCGGCCGAAAACCGGCGGGCCATCGCCCTGATCGAGCACTTTCCAAGCCTCACGAACCCCAAAACCATGCGTCCCGCCCCGCCCAGCAAACCCCGGATCGTCCTGGTGGACAGCGAAGCCTCCGCGCTGTCGGCCATGCAACGGATGCTGACGGATCGGACGGAGGACTGGGACCTCCAGTTCCTCCCGACCGGCGAGCAGGCCCTGGCCAATCTCGCGGAACGCCCGGCCGACGTCGTGCTGGCGGCGATGCGCATGTCCGGAATGAGCGGCGCCCAGCTGCTCACGGAGGTCGCGCAACGGTGCCCGGACACGGTCCGCATCGCGTATTCGGAGCCGTCCGATCAGGAATTCACCCTCAAATGCGTCAACACCGCCCACCAGTTTCTGGCCAAACCCTGCGATGCAGGCAGCCTGCTGGCCACCCTCGGGCGGGCGTTGAGCGTGGACAAAATGGTCTGCAATCCCCAGCTGAAGTCCCTCGTCGCGCAGCTCAAGACCATCCCGAGCCTGCCGTCGGTCTTCCACGAACTGCAGCAGCAGCTGTCCTCCCCGGATGCCTCGATCGAGACCGTGGGGGCCACCATCGCGCGCGATCCGGCGATGACCGCCAAGCTGCTCAAGGTCGTCAATTCGGCCTTCTTCGGCCTCAACCGCAAGGTCTCCAGCCCCACCGATGCCGCCATGCTGCTCGGCCTCGAGACCATCAAGATGCTGGTGCTGTGGGCCCATGTCTTCTCGGCGGAATCGGCCCCGCGGATTCCCGGCTTTTCGCTGGATGCCCTGTCCCGTCATTCGCTCAACGTCGGCCGGCTCGCCAAGCGGATCGTCGAGCTGGAACGCGGCAGCTCCAAGCTGCGGGAAACCGCCCTCACTGCGGGACTGCTCCACGACCTGGGCAAGCTGGTCATCGCGGTGAATTATCCCGAGGTGTTTGAAGACGCCCTGGAACACGCCCAGCGCGACAACCTGCCCTTCCACCAGGCCGAGCGGGCCGTCTTCGGCACCGATCACGCCGAGGTGGGCGCCCACCTGCTGGGCCTGTGGGGCCTGCCGCTGGAACTGGTCGAGGTCGTCGGCTTCCATCACCGGCCCAGCCTGTGCGCCGCGGACACCTTTGGCGCCCTCACTGCCGTCCATGTCGCCGATGTGCTGCAACGCGAGGAGGAAACCTCGTGTAGCGCGCCGTCGGATCTCGACACGGATTACATCGAGTCGCTCGGGCTGACCCAGCGGCTGGGCGAATGGCGCGACGAACTTTCCGGCGCCGCCGTCGGGAACCGTTCATGAAGAAGATCCTCTTCGTGGATGATGACGACAAGCTGCTCGCCTCCCTCCAGCGGGCGCTGCGGAACGAGTTTGCCATCGAGACCGCCCTCAGCCCGGAGCAGGGCCTGACCGCGCTGGAGGCCGATGATGACTACGCGGTGGTCGTGGCGGACATGACCATGCCGCGGATGAACGGCGTGGAGTTCCTCGGCCACGTCCGCCGCCGCTCGCCCGATGCGGTCCGGGTGATGTTCACCGGCAGCGTGGATCAGGGAACCGCCGTCGAGGCCGTGAACGGCTGCGGCGTCTTCAAGTTCCTCACCAAGCCCTGCCGCACCGAACTGCTCATCACCAGCCTGCGCGAGGCCGTCCGGCACCACGAGGTGCAGGTCCACGAACGCGTGGTGATGGAGAAGACCGTCCACGGCTGCGTGGCGATGCTCACCGAGATCCTCGCCGTGACCGACCCGAAGGCCTACGGCATGGCCCAGCGGATGCGCGACCGCGCCCGCCAGCTCGCCGGGTTCATGGGCCTGTCCCACACGTGGGAACTGGAAGTGGCGGCGCTGCTCACGCCCATCGGCTACGTGACGGTGCCCCCGGAACTCACCCTCAAATCCCGCGCCAATCTTCCGCTGCAGCCGCCCGAACAGCTCATCCTGCGCCAGGTGCCGCTCGCCGGCAGCCAGCTCGTCCGGAACATCCCCCGTCTCGAATCCGTCGCCGCCACCCTCCTCTATCAGGCGAAGCACTTTGACGGCACCGGCTTCCCCGATGACGACACCGCCGGCCTCCGCATTCCGCTGCACGCCCGCATCCTGAAGTTCGTGGGCGACCTGCTTCAGCTCGAACAGCGCGGCCTGCACCGCAACGTCGCGCTCGAACAGCTCAAGCAGCGGCCGGGCTGGTATGATCCGGAAATCCTCGCGGCGGGAGCCCGCTGCTTCCGGGTGGATGTGCCGCAGCCGCGGGAAGCCGGGCAACCGGTGCCGGTCACCTTGGAACGGCTGGTGGTCGGCCACCTGCTGCTGGCCGACGTGGAGACCCGCAGCGGCCTGCTGATCGTGGCCGCCGGCAACCGCATCACGGAAACGCTGCTCCAGCGCCTGCACAACTTCGCCTCGATGGCCGGCATCAAGGAACCGCTCTTCGTGGACGCCGCCTCCGAACCGGCCCCCAAGCCGCCCGAGGAACCGGTCACCGTCACGCTGCCCACCTTCAACTCCCGGGCCGTGATTCCGCCCGCGGCGAATCCGTTCGCCATTCCCGCGCTGAACTGAGACTGGAGGGCGGGACGATGGCATAGCCGCGGAGGCTAGCGATGTTTGTCAGATCAAACAGAGCCGATAGGAACCGCCCAGGAAACTGAGTTGCCGGTCAGCTAAACTCGGCACCTTTCTCCCGGCAGGCTTCGCTTTTCCGTTTAACTTGGCGACCCGGAATGCCTTTTCAGGTAACGCTCCACAAGGGTCCGAATTTCCGCATCGATGTCCTGGCGCGAGGCAGTCTCGCGTAGGACTAAAGTCCAAGCCATGCCGTCAGTTTCTCGTTCTCCACCGTTGAGAATGCGATTGACCATGTGTGCGGCGAACAGACTTGGACAACGCCGCAACGACTGCAAGAGATGCGACTCATAATGGGGAACGCTCTCTATGCCGTGGAGAATCGACCAAAAGACCCCAAAGCCATCGTGCGTTGGATGTCGTTCGAAGACTCCAAATAGCGCATCTAGTCCGACTGATCCAACCGGGCTCTGAAATAGCTCTTGGACCAGATCATCCAGTCCGCGCCATTGTCTGTCGGCCCCGGAATAGCCATTCAGCTCAGCGATGACAGATGATGAATCTCTTGCCATTGAGGCGGTGTAAGGTTGGCAACGACCAAGTCCGTGGACTCCCCTCGCAGAGGTAAAGCGCACCGTGCGCTCTTGCATCCGGCCGCTGCGAGGCAAACGAAAACGTGCCCTTGTGCATCCGGCATCAGGCCAAGGAATCCTGGCCCCGAACGGCGGTCACTTCAGCCCGGCGTAAACGTGACTGACGTCGTCGTGGTCATCGAGCGACTGCAGGAAATCCACGACCTGCTTCCGGTCGGCTTCGCCCAATTCGACCGGGGTCTTGGCGATGAAGCGCATCTCGCTCGCCACGATGGCCCAGCCGGCCGCCTTCAGCCACTTGGTCACGGCTCCCAGGTCCTTCGTGTCGGTCAGGAAGCGCGAACCGATGGCGCCCTCGGGGATTTCCTCGGCTTCCAGTGGTTCGACGTTCTGGGCGCCGGCCTCGATGGCGTCGCCTTCGGGGTCGCGCGCCTTGTCGGTATGGGTCGCCTCGACGACGCCCCAGCGGTCGAAGAAGAAGTTCATGGAGCCGGGCTGGCCCAGTTGGCCGCCCTTGCCAAAGAGGTGGCGCATGTCGGGCGCGGTGCGGTTCCGGTTGTCGGTCTGGCACTCGACGATGACGGGCACCTTGTGCGGCCCGAAGCCCTCGTAGGTGACCTGCTCGATGGTCATCGCCTCGGCGTCCTGGCCTGTGCCCTTCTTGATGGCGCGTTCGATGGTGTCCTTGGTGACGCTGGCCTTCTTGGCCTTGTCCACGGCCACCGCGAGGCGGGCGTTCAGGTCGGGATCGGCGCCGCCCAGTTTCGCGGCGACCATGATTTCGCGGACGAGTTTGCCGACGACCTGACCCTTCTTCAGCGCAGCCGCTTCACGGCCCGCCTGTTTCCATTGAGCACCCATGAGTCCCGGCAGGATGCCGGAGGTCCGGGCGCAAAGGAAGCCCCCCGTTTGTCCGCGGGGGAGGATTCCGGTGGGAGATGGTCCAGAGCCGCCGCCGCCGCTCAGATCTCGACCTGCATGCCCAATTCGACGACGCGGTTGGGCGGGAGACGGAAGAAGGCGGTCGCGGAATGGGCGTTGCGCGACATCAAGGCGAACAGGCGTTCGCGCCAGATGGCCATGCCGCTCTTCTTGGACGGGATGATCGTTTCCCGGCTCACGAAGAAGGATGTTTCGTGTTCGCGGCACTTGAGCCCGAGTTCGCCGCAGCGGCGCAGGATGTCCGGCACATTGGGCTCCTCCATGAAGCCGTAGCGCGCCTGCACTCGCCAGAAACCCTCTTCCAGCTCCTCCACGGTCATGCGGTCGTCGTCGTCCACCCGCGGCGATTCGTCCACCGAGATGGTCAGAAACAGGGTGCGCTCGTGGAGCACCTTGTTGTGCTTGAGATTGTGCAGCAGGGCGATGGGCACGCCGTCCGGATTGCCGGCGAGGTAGATGGCGGTGCCCTTCACCCGCGGAATCTCGCGCCGGCCCACGCTGGCGAGGAACTGGTCCACCGGCAGCGCGGCCTGACGCATCCGGTCCCAGAGCAGCATGCGGCCTTTCCGCCAGGTGGTCATAAGCGTGAAAAGGAGCGCGCCAATCACCAGCGGGAACCAGCCGCCGTGGGCGATTTTCAGCGAATTGGCGCCGAAGAAGGAAACCTCCACCGCGAGGAACAGGAGCGTCAATCCGCCGGCCACGGGCAGCGACCAGTTCCACAGCCGCCGGGCGGCGAAGAAGAACAGGACCGTATCAATGATCATCGTGAGCGTGACGCCGACGCCGTAGGCGGCAGTCAGGCGGGAGGAGGAGCCGAAGCTCACCACCAGGGCCAGGCAGGCGACCATGAGCGCCCAGTTGATGTGCGGGATGTAGATCTGGCCGCGCTCCTTTTCACTGGTGTGCTCAATTGCCAGCCGGGGCAGGAAGCCCAACTGGATGGCCTGCATCGTGAGGGAATACACGCCGCTGATCAGCGCCTGCGAGGCGATGACGGCGGCCGCGGTCGCCAAGCCCACCAGCGGCAGCAGTGCCCACTTGGGGGCCAGATTGTAGAAGGGATTCGTCACGGCCGCTGGGGTTTCGATCAGCAGCGCGCCCTGGCCAAAGTAGTTGATCAGCAGCGCGGGCAGCACGAGCCCAAACCACGCCCGCCGGATGGGTTTCGCGCCGAAATGGCCCATGTCGGCGTAGAGTGCCTCGCCGCCGGTGGCGACCAGAAACACCGATCCCAGCACGACGAAGGCGTGGCCGCGGTTTTCGAGGAAGAACTGGACGGCGTAGTGGGGGCTGACGGCGAGCAGCACGGTCGGATGCAGGACAATCCCCTTCACGCCCAGCACCACGAGGGTCACGAACCAGACAATCATCACCGGCCCGAAAACGTTGCCGATGGCGCCGGTGCCCACCCGCTGCACGGCGAACAGCGCGATGAGGATTACCACGGCCAACGGCACCACGAAGGGCTGCAGGCGCGTGGTGGCCACCTCCAGGCCCTCGACGGCGCCCAGCACCGTCACCGGCGGCGTGATCATGCCGTCGCCGTAGAGCAGGGCCGCGCCGAACACGCCCAGCAGGGTCATCAGCACGGTCTTGCGCCCGGCCTTGGCGTTGCGCCGGTCGGGAAAGGCGAGCGCCAGCAACGCCAGGATGCCGCCTTCGCCCTTGTTGTCCGCCCGCAGGATGAAGACCAGATACTTGATCGAGACGACCAGGATCAGGGACCAGATGATCAGCGACAAAACCCCGTAAACGTTCTCCGGCGTGGGCAGCAGGCCGTGGTCTTTGCTGAAGCATTCGCGCAGCGCGTAGAGCGGGCTGGTGCCGATGTCGCCGTAAACCACGCCGAGGGCCGCGAGCGTGAGTGCCGCCATCCGGCTGCGGGGTGAAGATTCGGTCTGCATCTCAGGCGGTCTGCGGTTGCAGGGCGGACAGCAGCCGCTCGGGTTCGTCGGTTCCGAGGGCAAAGCGTTTGCCGCTCCGGAGTTCCACCGCCACCGCCTCAAAGCCGGCGATGTTGTAGAGCCAGCCGAAGCGCGTGTAGTGGATGCCCCAGCCTTCCGTCCAGGTGGTCTTCACCGTGCGGGCCGCCGCGATTTCGCCGAGCGGCACCTGTTTCCTCAGCCAACCCGGCCCAAACCGCCAGCACAGCCGGCCATCGGCGACCTCGACGGTCAGGGAGGAGAACAGCCACGCCAAACCGGCGATGATTCCCAGGCTGCCCAGCACCCACCAAATCCGGGTCCAGGCGGCCAGTCCCACCAGAACCAGGCAGGCCACTGCGGGAATCCAAAGCCAGCGGCCGGCCCGCTGGGTATGCGAATAGAGTTTCATCATGTTTCCGCCGGACGCACCGCGTTGGGGCGTCGTCCGGCCGCGTCCGAATGGAGGCGGGACGGCCCTTCCAAATGCCTGCGAGGTTAGCTGACGGGCTGGAGCCTGGAAGTGCTCCCGGACGGCCGGTTGCCCGGCGACGCACGCCCCGACCGCGGCAAAACTGCCCCGGCGACTGGGTCCCCCGCGTCCGGAACGGGAAACATTCCGGACTTCGGCTGCGGGCGGAGTAGGGCAAAATCGCCGGGAAGTGTCAAACGGCTCGCCCGCCCGTCCGCGGCCTTGGAACCGGACCCATTTGCTCTGCTTTCAGTTGCCTAACCCATTCCTTTGCCGTTTCTTGGGTGCCGCATGGCTGCCGTGCCGATCCAGTTCACAAAACCGCTGCCGAAGACCCACGGGTTTCTGCCGATGTCCCGCGCCGAAATGGAGGCCAAGGGCTGGGCGGAGCTCGACGTGCTCATCATCACGGGAGATGCCTACGTGGATCATCCTTCGTTCGGTTCCGCGATGATCGGCCGGGTGCTGGAGGCGATGGGGCTGCGCGTGGGCATCGTGGCGCAGCCGGACTGGAAGACCATCGAGTCCATCCAGGTCATGGGCGCGCCGAAGCTCTTCGTGGGCGTCACCGCGGGCAACCTCGACTCAATGCTGTCGAACTACACCGCGGCCCGGCACAAGCGGAAGGAGGACGTTTACAGCGAGGGCGGCGTGCCCGGCAAACGCCCGAATCACGCGGCGGTCGTCTATACGCAGATGGCCAGGCGCTCGTTTCCCGGCGTGCCGGTCGTGCTCGGTGGCATGGAAGCCTCCATGCGGCGCGTGGCGCACTACGACTACTGGGAAGACAAGCTCAAGCCCTCGATCATGGCCGACGCCAAGGCCGATGTGCTCGTCTACGGCATGGGCGAACGCGCCGTCCGCGAGATCGTCAGCCGCCTGCAGGCCGGCAACCGCGACTTCTCGGGCATCCGCGGCACCGCGCTGTTCCTCGGCGGCAAGGCGACGGCCGAAGCGGATTTCAGCGACTGCATCATGCTGCCGTCCTGGGAGGAGCTGCAGGCCAACAAGAACCACCTGATGCGCCTGACCAAGGTGGTCGAGGCCCAGCAGACGCCCTACAGCGGCAAGCGCCTCGTGCAGATGCACGGCAACCGCGCGCTGCTCCAGGAAGCCCCGGCGTTTCCGGTGGACGGACCCGAACTCGACGCACTTTACGAACTGCCGTTCATGCGGCTTGCGCATCCCAGCTACAAACAGCCGGTCCCCGGCTTCGCCACGATCAAGGACTCGATCATCGTGTCGCGCGGATGCCCCGGCGGCTGCACGTTCTGCGGACTCGGTTTTCACCAGGGCAAGTTCCTGTCGAGCCGCAGCCAGGAATCGGTGATGAAGGAGATCCGCAAGCTCACCGAAGCCGATACCTTTCGCGGCACCGTCTCCGATCTCGGCGGCCCGACCGCCAATCTCTACGGCGCGAAGAACGGTCACGCGCCCGAATGCCAGAAATGCCATCGCCCGAGCTGCCTGTGGCCGAGCATCTGCCCGATCTTCGGCATCGATGAGAAGGCGGGCCTCGACCTGTTGCGTGGGGCGCGGTCCCAGCCCGGGGTGAAGCACGTCTTCGTGCAGTCCGGCATCCGCATGGATGTCGCCCTCCGCACGCCGGAATACATGAAGGAGCTGGTGCAGAACCATGTCTCCGGCCACATGAAGGTCGCGCCCGAGCACATGGACCCATCCACGCTGCGCCGCATGCGCAAGCCGGCCGGCGACTTCCCGGCGTTCATGGAGAAGTTCTTCGACCTGAGCGAACAGGCCGGCAAGGAGCAGTATCTGGTGCCCTATTTCATCTCCAGCTTCCCCGGCTGCACCGAGAAGGAGATGGGCGCCGTGGAATCCTTCCTCAAGGAGGAGAAGTGGAACCTCCAGCAGGTGCAGGACTTCATCCCGCTGCCCATGACCGGTTCGGCGGCGATGTATGTCACCGGCCTCGACATCAACACCGGCCAGCCAATCCCGGTGGTGCGCGGCGCCGGCGACCGCGAGCGCCAGAAGCGCATGCTCCGGCCGAATCCCGTCGGCGAAACCCGCGTGACCGGCAGCCGCCGGCGCATGGCCTCCACGGAGTTCTGCCCTGGCGCACAGATGGATACCGTGGATTGAGGTGTTGCTGGCGTCCGCGTGGAAAACTACAAACGGGGACCGTCCTAAGATGAATCCCCTGTCACTTCTGGTTGCGGCACTCCCGGTCGGGTTTCGCCGCTTGGTGCGAGGTCCGCTTGGCCGGCTGCCAAGGAAGGCGATCCCCACCGCGATACTCGCGATGACGGGGATGCTGTTTGGAGTTTTCTCGCCGCAGGCCGCCGAATCCGTCGACGGGTTCACCGCTGGGGCCGCATCGTGGCTTTCCAATGACGGATGGATCTTGGTTGAGCAGGCCGACGGACAGGTGGTTTATCGAGGCGAAGGAAGCGGTGACACCTTCAGCCGGCATCGCACGCTGACGTTGGGGACGTCCTGGCGGATCGAGGTAGACGTCCGCTTCCGACGCTATTTTTCCGACAACAACACCCGCGCCGTGGCCGGATTTGCGCTGTTCCCCGCCGTGGATGCTGGGGTCCAACTGGAGGCCAATCTCAGCCACCGGACCAATAACAGCGTCCAGTTGGATGGGCAGTGGTTCAACGTAGACACCCGCACTTGGCCGAACGTGCTTCTCGCCGAATGGAGTCCCAGCCGTTCGCCCGTCTACCGGATGCAACTCACCCGGTCGGCAGGTTCTTCCCGACTGGTCCTGCGGGTCACCGGCGGCGACGGATTCAGCTACCGGGGTGAGACCGCAGTGATTCCGGCCGACGTGCTCAATCGCCAAAAGGTTCCGGGCCTGCGGGTGAATTCCGGCCAAGTCGAATACGACAACTTCCGGCTCATCCAGCCGTTCTCGTTGCCACCTGCCCCGGTTGTGATTTCCGCACCGACCAACCTCACCGTGTTCAGTGGCCAGCCGGCGAGCTTCCGGGTCGCCGCCACGGACAGCCGGCCGCTGACCTATCAATGGCGGAGAGGGACCGTGAGATTGGCCGGCGCGACGAACGAGACCTTCACCATCGCCAAAGCCACTCCGTCGTTTTTCGGAGGCTACTCGGTTGAAATCAGCAATGGAGAAACCAGCACGGTCACCACGCCGGCCCTGTTGACCGTTGTCGGGGGCTATTTTCGGCCGTCGGCCGTGAGCCGGACCAATGATCCGAATCTCGCCGGTTTCACCGTCGAAGTATTGGCTCCTACCGGGGCGGAATTCCTGCTGCAGCGCTCAGCCGATTTGGCGAACTGGACGGAAGTTGCCCGGGCGGTGGGCACCGGCGTGGCATCCGAATTTACCTTTCCGGCCGCCACCAAGGAGGCCGGCGCGAATTTCCGCCTGTTGTTTCACTGAACGCGGGACCGATCGAACCGCTCGCGGCCAAGCCTATTTCGCCTGGATCGCGTAAAGCTGGGTCATCGTCTCCACATAGAGCGTGCCGTTGGCGGCGACCGGGGTGGACATCGTGTGCCGGCCCAGCGCGTAGAACCACACCCGGTTCGTCTGGGTGGTGGTGCCGGGGTTGGCGTCGGGGTTCACGCGGTGCAGCCAGGTTTCGTTCTTCCCCCAGAACCAATCGCCACCGACGGCCACGAACACCGATCCGTCGTGCAGCACGGGCCTGCCGTAGATGTTGCTCGGGCTGGTGGCGCGGTTTGCAGTTGAACCGGTGGACTCCGGTCTTCGGCGACTCGGGATCAGGATCGTAGCTCCAGACCCGCCGGAGGGTGCGGACTTGGCCGAGGGATTCCTCGCGGGCATTGGGATCGGCGGAGATCGGTTCAAATCCGTAGAGGATGCCGTCGCCCCCGGCGAAAAAGGTGCGTTCGCTGCCGGCAACTTCCCGGCGTTCATGGAGAAGTTCTTCGACCTGAGCGAACAGGCTGGCGAAGAGCAGCATCTGGTGACCTACTCCATCTCCAGTTTACCCGGCTGCACCGAGAAGGAAATGGACACCGTGGATTGACCTTCGGGACCTTGTAGTTACGAGTCGGGATAAAACTCCCGGCTCAACGTGAACTGGAGTGCGCTGACGGCGAGCGTCAGTTCACCGAAGGCTTCCGCGGCCTCTTCCCACGTTCGTCCGTCCGGAACGTCTCCGGCTTCCAAGGCCCGTTTCGTGCGCTGGAAACGCTGGCTCAGCGGTCGGGCCACTTCCTCGTTGCCGAGGGCGCTGAGGGCGCGCCGGACGGCATCGCGCTGCTTCCGGGCGTGGCGAATCCGGCGGAGAGCCGCGTCGGGTGTCAGCGCTCCGGCCTGCACGGAACGGAGCACCGCGCAGTCGAATTCCCGGCAGCGGGCCGGCCGTTCCGCGTAGAGCGCGCAGCGGCAGTCCGGCCCGAGCGCTGGGCAGGGTTGCGCAAACTTCTGCACTGAATTCCCGGCGGAATCTTTGCCGCGCCGGAGCTTCTGGCCGAGCGCACCGAGCCGTTCCGCGGAATCGGCGGGCTGCAGTTCCACGTCGGCGAACAGCGTCCCGTCGCAGCACAGGCCGCAGGCGAGGCAAAGCTGGGATGAGACCTCAGCCGGTTGGCTCATGGTCATCGTGCCTTGGCCTCACTCCGCCACGTAAACGTTCTTCAGCTCGGTGTAGCCTTCCATCGCGGTCATGCCCAGGTCGCGGCCGAGACCGCTGGTCTTGAACCCGCCGAACGGCGCCTCGACATGCACGCTGCTGTGCGAGTTCACGCTGAGCACGCCGCTTTGCACGGCGCGGCTCACGCGCAGGGCGCGGGACAGGTTGTTGGTCCAGATCGAGCCGCTCAGGCCGTAGGGCGAAGCATTGACCTCGCGGAGCATGGCCGCCTCGTCGTCGAAGGGCGTGATGGCCACGACCGGTCCGAAGATCTCCTCGCGCCAGCAACGGTCTTCCTTGCCCACGTCGAGCAGGACAGTCGGTTCGAGGTAGAAGCCCTGCGGATGCGGCCGGCCGCCGCCCGTGGCGAACTTGCTCCCGCGTTTCCGCGCGTCCGCGAGATACTCCTCGACGCTGGCCCGCTGGCCGGCGCTGACCATTGGCCCGAGCTGGGTTTCGGCCTTGGTGGGATCGCCCACAATGAGCTTCTTGGTGGCGGCGACGAACTTCTCCACGAAGGGTTCGTAAACGCTGCGTTCCACAAACATCCGGCTCCGCGCACAGCAGTCCTGGCCGGTGTTGGCGAAGACGCTCATGGGCGAACTCTCGGCTGCGCGCTGCCAGTCGGCGTCCGCGAAGACGATGTTAGGCGACTTGCCGCCGAGTTCGAGCGACACGCGCTTAATGTCGCGCGAGGCGAGTTCCATGATGCGCCGGCCGATCTCCGTTGAGCCGGTAAACGACACCTTGCGGATCAGCGGATGCGTGACGAGCGCGTCGCCGACGGCCGAGCCGGAACCCGACAGCACCTGGAGCACGCCGGAAGGCAGGCCCGCGGCGTGGGCGATCTGGCCGAGCGCCAAGGCCGTGAGCGGCGAGAGCGAAGCCGGCTTGAGCACCACGCAGTTGCCGGCGGCGAGGGCGGGGGCGGCCTTCCACGCGGCGATGGGGAAGGGGAAATTCCACGGCACGATGGCGGCGACGACGCCCATGCTTTGCCGGAGCGTGAAGTCGAGCCCGCCCCGGGCCACCGGAATGGTCTGTCCGTAGAACTTGCCGACCGCGCCGGCGTAATACTCGAACACCCGCGCGCCCAGCATCACCTCGTCGCGGGCGTCGCTGATGGGCTTGCCGATCTGGAGCATCTCGAACTCGGCGAGATGTTCCGCGTAGTCGCGGAGCAGCCGGGCGATGGCGAAGAGCACTTCCGCGCGCTTGCCCGGGGCGAGGTCACGCCATCCGCCTTCCCAGGCGCGCTGGGCGGACTCAATGGCGGCGTTCACGTCTTCCACGCCCGCGGCAGCCACCTCGGCGAAGGGTTGTTCGGTGGCGGGGTTGATGAGGGTGGTGGTGCGGCCGGATTTCGCGGCGCGAAAGGCGCCGTCCACGTAAAGCTGCGAAGGCAACGTCATGGGCGGGAGCGTTTCGGCGGCCGGCCGGTGAGGCAATCCCCGATGTGCGGGAAGTCACGGATGGTCGGAAGGTCGGGTTTCGGGATGCGCACGGGAACGGTTCTTGCGTGACGAATGACCGGCTGCCTGTTCCAAGAGCTCCGTGAACGACGGCAGTTCAATGAAACGATGGCTGGCGGTCCTGGTGGTCTCGGCAGCCGCCTTGGTGATCGCCAGTCGGCTCCTGCGGCGCCCGGCTATGCCTTTGGCCGAGACGGCATCGGTGGAGTCCGCCCAAACCGCAACGGCTGTTCCCATCGTATCGCCGGCGGTGGTGGCGACGACTCCGGCTCCGCCGGTGACCTCGATCGCGGATCCGCCGCTGCCGGGAACGCCGGCGGCGGGACCAGTGGACCGGACCAACCTCTTCGCGGCGCTTTTCGAACCGGGCGCGGAGGTGCCCCGGATTTCCGAGGAAGTGGTCCAGCGGTGGATCGCGGCCGGCCGGACCAATGCGGCGGATCTGCTGGCCATCCGGCAGGTGAACGGGGACCGAAAGTTCCTGCTCCAGGCCCTGTCGAACTTCCCCGGTGATCCGCGCGTGCTGGTCGCCGCCACCGTGCTCAAGGATGACCCGGAAGGCGCCCGGGCGCGGCTCGACCAGCTGAAGCGTTCGGCGCCGAACAACCCGTTGGCGGACTATCTCTCCGCGCAGAACCACCTGAAGAACGGCCGTCCGGAAGCGGCCTTCGCCGACCTCGCGGCGGCGGCAGGCAAGACCGCCTTCGACGACTATTCGCTCGATGCCAATCTCGGCGCCGAGGAGCTCTATCTGGCAGCCGGGTTTTCGCCGGGCGAGGCGAAGGCCTTCGGCACCGCCAACACCCTCTATCCGCATTTGGCGCCGCTCAAGGACATGGCCCGGCAGTTGGCCGAGATGGAAGGGCAGTATGTGGCGGCCGGCGACGTGGAGTCGGCGGCCCGGCTGGCGCAATACGGGGTTCAGCTGGCCCGCCAACTGACGGAGTCCGGGGGCGGCAAACCGCTGATCGCCGACCTTACGGCCCTGAGCATTGTGGGGCTTGCCCTCAAACCGCTGCCGGCCGATCAGCGCTTCGACTTCCTTGAAAGCACGCCCGCGGAAATCCTCGCCCAACAGCGGCAGACCCGGGCCGCCCTGACCGAAAACTCGAACCGCTTTTCGGACTGGATGCGGATCGCGAAGGAGTCGGAGGTGGTGGCGTTCTTCGACCGCTGGAAGCTTTACGGCGAGGCCGAGGCATTGCGCTGGATGAGTCATCGGATGGCGGGCAGTCCGTGACGGCACCGGGGCGTCGGGGATTTCCGTTGGTGAAGCGTCCGCCGCCCGCCAAGCTCCGCCCGACATGGCGTTGATCGAGGTTCAGGGGCTCACGAAGGCGTTTCAGACCGTGAAGAAGGAGCCCGGTTTGGCCGGGGCCTTCCGCGGCCTGTTTCGCCGTGAGCACACCACGACCTACGCGGTGCAGGACGTCAGCTTCAAGATCGAGGAGGGCGAGTTTGTCGGGTTCCTCGGTCCCAACGGCGCCGGCAAAACCACGACCCTGAAGATGCTCGCCGGGCTGCTGTATCCGACCGGCGGCGCGGCCAGCGTGCTGGGCTACACGCCGTGGGAACGGCACGACGGTTACCGGCGGCAGTTCGCCCTGCTGCTGGGGCAGAAGAACCAGCTCTGGTGGGATTTGCCCGCCCGGGAATCGCTGGCGCTCAACGCCAAGATCTACGGGCTCGCGGAAGGGGAGTTCCAGCGGACCGTGGATGAGCTGAGCGAGTTGCTGAACGTCCGCGACAAGCTGGCCACCGCGGTGCGGGAACTGTCCCTGGGCGAGCGGATGAAGTGCGAGCTGATCGCCTCGCTGCTGCATCAGCCGAAGGTCCTGTTCCTCGACGAGCCGACCATCGGCCTCGACGTGGTTTCGGCCAAGGTCGTGCGGGAATTCCTGCGCCGCCACAACCGCACCCGCCGCACCACGATCATTCTCACGAGCCATTACATGGCGGACATCCAGGAGCTCTGCGAACGAGTCATCATCATCGATCACGGCAAGATCTTCTTCGACGGCCGGCTGGCGGAAGTGCTCGACCGGTTCGCGGACCACAAGCTGGTGACCATCCGGTTCGACCATGCCGATGCCTGCGCCCAGTGCGATCCCACGCGTTACGGCGAGGTGGTCGAGCGCGGCGAGGACGGTCTCAAGCTCAAGGTGAAGCGCGACCGCGTCATCGCGTCGGTCAAGGCGCTGCTGGATGAACTTCCCGTCAAGGACTTCAGCGTCGAGGAAGTGCCGATCGAGGACGTCATCCGGCAACTGTTCCAGCGGTGATGGCCGGCGGACGGAAGTGGTCTGCAGATTTTCGGAAGAATGTCGGATCGTGGGGATCACTTGGAACCGAACTGGCGGAATCTCGGGGCAAATGTCGCTCAGAGCATGTTTGAAAAATCGAGCGGCGGGCCGTTCTGACCGCGCGAGGCTGACGATTTGCCGTTCGCGTTGTTGGTTGTGGCAAGGTTGGACGGATTGTCGGCAAGGGCGGTCAAGGCGGTGACGCTCGCCTTGCGGGCGGTTCCGTGGCCCACTTCGCCGGCGTGCCCCTCCGGCAATTCCAGTTCCGGCCCCTGATCCCCGCAGCCGCGGCTGCCGTGGTGCTGGCCTTGGTGTCGTGGGGGCTGCTGTGGGCCGGCAATGGCCGGGGCTCGGCGCTGGTGCGTTCCAGCTACGACGCATCGCTGGCCGTGCGCGGTCCCGTCAGCGGCGTGACGGCCGGTTCTCCCCGCTGGCCGGTCGCCCTGGTCTACCTCGACCTCCGCACCTTCACGCAGGCCGGTCAGGATCCGTCGCAGCCGCTGGATCGGCAATTGCATGCGCGGTTGGTCCGCCGCCTCACCGCGGCCGGAGCCCGGGCGGTCGTCTTCGACATCCTGTTTGAAGCGCCATCCGCGGATCCTGAAGCGGATGCCGAATTGGCGGCGGCCTTTCGGGAAAACGGGCGGGTCTTCCTCGGCGCGGAATGGCATCGGTCGGAGCACGACCGCGGGGATGTGGAAACCGTATGGCAGCGCGGCGAAATCCTGCCCACCACCAACCTGCTCGCGGCCGCCGCGGGTCATGGGTTCGTGTTCGCCAAGATTGATCCGGATCAGGTCTTCCGGGAGCACTTCGGCGGATTCCCCGAACGCGGGCTGCCGAGCCTGACGTGGGCGGTGGGCCGGCATTTGGGTCTGCCCGCCGTGGCGGAGGCCGGGGCGGAACGCTGGCTCAACTATTACGGTCCGCCATTCACCGTGCCGAACGTCAGCTTCAGCGATGCGCTGGAGGCCGCGGCGGTGCCCGACGCCTTTTTCAAGGACCGCATCGTCGTTGTCGGGGCCCGGCCGGCGGCCGGACAGTTCAACGAACGCCGGGACGAATGGCGCAGTCCGTTCGCCGCGTGGAAGCCCGGTTTGCCGTTCATGCCCGGCGTCGAGATGCACGCCACCGCCATGCTCAACCTCGTCCGCGGCGACTGGCTGGTGCGGTGGCCGCGTCCGACGGAAGCCGCGGTGCTGACGTTGACCGCGGGGTTGCTGGCGTTCGGTTTGCTGCGGCTGCGGCCCCTCCCGGCGGCGGGTGCGGCGTTGGGGGCGGAGGCGGTGCTGGTGGGCGCGGTGTGGATCGGCATGGGACAGCGGCTGTGGTTTCCCTGGCTGATCGTCGCGCTGGTGCAGGTGCCGGGCGCGTTGTTGTTGTCGGTGCTGGTCCAGTCGGTGAACTGGTTCCGGCAACGGCGGCGGATGCTCGCCAAGATCCGCGAACAGGCCGCGCTGATTGACAAGGCGCAGGATGCGATTCTCGTCACGGACCTCGCCGGCCAGCTGACCTATCTCAATCCGCGTGCCCGGGAGCTTTACGGGGCGGACGGTCCGGCGGCGGCCGACGAGGCCGGCGCCGCAGCGCCGTCGCAGGTGCTGGCCCACGGTGAGTGGACCGGCGAACTGCGGCAGCAGGATCGCCATGGCCGGCCGGTGGTGGTGGAAAGCCGCTGGACGCTCATCCGCGACGATGCCGGCGAGCCCCGTGAGATCCTGCAGATCAACACCGACGTCACCGAGCAGCGGCGCCTGCAGGAGCAGATTCTCCGGGCGCAGCGGCTGGAAGCGGCGGGTGCCCTGGCCAGCGGCATGGCGCACGACCTCAACAACGCCCTCGCGCCGGTGCTGATGGGCGTGCAGTTGCTGCGGCGGCGCACCGAGGCGGAGGATTTGCGCCGGATGCTCGACGTGATGGAGACGCACGCACGCCGGGGCGCGGAGATGGTCAAGCAGGTGCTGCTGTTCTCGCGCGGTCAGGCCGGGGACCGCCAGGTGCTGTCCGTGGGCGAGCTGGTCCGCGAACTGGAACGGGTTCTCCGCGAAACGTTGCCGGCGGATGTCCGGCTGAGCGCGATGCTGCCGGAGGACCTTTGGCCGGTGCTGGGGCAGCCCACGCAGTTGCATCAGGTGCTGCTCAACCTGTGCCTCAATGCCCGCGACGCCATGCCGCAGGGCGGCGAACTCAGCCTAGCGGCCGACAACGTGGAGCTCGACGCGGAGGAAGCCGCCCGTCTCGGACCGGAGGCCCGGCCGGGCCGCCACGTGATGGTGCTGGTGGCCGACACCGGCGGGGGCATTCCCCCGGAAGTGCGGGCCCGGCTGTTCGAACCGTTCTTCACAACCAAGCCGGCCAGCCGCGGCACCGGGCTGGGGCTGGCCACGACCGCACTGCTGGTCCGCCAGCACGGCGGCTTTGTCGCGGTTAAGAGCGAGGTGGGCGTGGGCACCGAGTTCGAGGTTTACCTGCCGGCCGCCCCGGAAGGCGCGGTCGCCGCGCCGGTGCCGGCCGCATTGGCCGGACGCGGCCGGCTGCTGCTGCTGTGCGCCGAAGACCAGGCCGTGGGCGAGTTGCTCCGGCAGCAGTTGGTCGCGCACGGCCAGCGGGTGCTCATCGCCGGTTCGCTCGCGGCGGCCCTGGCCTTGCGTCAGCGCAATCGCAATCGGCTGCGGGCGGTGGTGGTGGCGTTGCCGTTTGCCGGCTGGGAAGGATTGGCGATTCCGCCGGTCGTCCGCTCGGAGGACGGTGGCGAGGTCCGGGTGTTGGTGGTCACTCAGGATGCCGCCGCGCTGTCCCCGGACTCCCGCTGGGCGACCGTGGTGGCCGGAGATGGGGCCGTGGAGCGTCTGCTCAACGAACTCGCGCAGGCGGACTAGGACGGCGTGACGAAGATGAAGCTCTGAAGGGGCGAGCCATGTCAGCCCAGGGCAACGCCCTGGGGCAGCGGGTGCGCAGAAGCCCCAAGCCCTGAAAGGGCGGGACAATTGGGGTCGCCGCTTCAGGGCTGCGCCGAATCTGGCCCGGCTACCCAGGGCGTTGCCCTGGGCTGACTTGGCGCAGGCCGTTGGCCTGCCCCGGAATGCCGTTGTGAAAGCCTACTTCGGATTTCGGGTGGAACCGACGACACCAAACTTCCCCGCAAACTCTGCCGGCTCACTCCGGCGGACTCGCGCGCCGGCGTTCGATGATTGCCCAGGGTTCCGCCGGTTCGTCTTCCGGGTCCACGTAGCGGGCCAGGTCGCGGACGGCGATGCCGCGATAGCCGTTCTCCTTCAGCCAGGTGAGATATTCGGCGAACCGTTCCGGCGGCGTGTTCACCCAGGGATGTTCCCGGTCGGGCACGCCGTGAAATTGCAGGATCGCGATGCGGCCGTCCTTCGCGGGGGCCACGGCGCGCTTCAGGTTCTCGAGGGTCCAGTCAGGACGGGCATCGCCGGTGGTCGGCAGCAGCAAAGGATGGTCGTGGCGCGGCTCGTAGGCGATGCCGCGGCCGGTCTCGTAGGCGAACTCCGGCTGGGCACCGCGCCGAGCCCAGCGGAGGCCGAGCTCGCGGAGCAAGGGCAGCGCGCCGGGATGAATGGCGTTGCCGGGATACGCGAACGAGACGGGCCGGGGAATTCCGTGTTCTGCGCAGCGGTCGTGGATGAACTGAACCTCCTTGCGCACGAGTCCGAGCGTGTTGGCGGTGATGCCGAGATGGCTCATCGTGTGGTTGCCGATCTCGAAGCCGTCGCGGTGGAGTTCTGCGATCTGTTCCCACGTCAGGTAGTCCGTCTTGTTGGTGCGAAACGAGAACCCTTCCGTGATGAAGAACGTCGCGCCGAATCCGAACCGCTTCAGCAGCGGCCGCACGTTGTGGAACTGGGACGCGACCGAATCGTCGAAGGACAGGACCACGAGCTTGTCCGGCACCGGTTCCAGCCGCGGCCGGGAAGCGACGGCCGGGGCGTCGATGAACTCCCGGCGCAGGCGGGCCAGTTCATCGAGAATGCGGTCGCCCTCGTAGAACCACAGCCAGCCGTGTGCCTCGCGGGTTTCGCCGGGAGGACAGTCCGGCAGCAACGGATCCGAGTGAAGGCACGGCACCGGGGGATTCTGCCAACTGCGGGCGGAGCCCTGCCACGCGGTGATGATCCAGCGGCGTCCCGACGGATCACGCACGGCGGCGAGCGGACCCTCCAGACGCTTGTTGGTGCTCGTCTGGGCTTCGAAGCCGGCCGCGCGGCCCAGCATCACGCAGGCCTGGGCGCGGAGATTCGAGAGCGTCCGGTCGGTGCCGTTGCGCAGCCACCAGGTGAAGGCGACGCGATCGGTCGTCGGAGTAACCCTTACGCCGAAGGTGATGCCATTGGGCAGGCGGCGTTCGGAGGCCAGCGAGCCGTCGTCGCGCCGGCTCCATTCCACCGGTTCCAGTGCGATTCCTTGCCGGCTCCAGACGGTGTCGATGTGCGTGTGGGCGAGATAGGTCAGGCCGAGGTTGGACCAGATGGCCTCGGGGACATCCACCACGACGTGGCTACGCTCATCCCACGGGGCGAAGATGCTGACCTTGGTGTCACGCTGCGGGTCCACGGCGCCGTCAAAGAAACCCAGTCGCGGATGCCGCCCGCCAGGGTAGGGCAGCACTTTGAGCCGAGCGCCCGGCGCACGGGGCGGCGACGCGGTGGCCAGCTGGAACCGTTCGCGGGCGGCGGCCACTTCCGCGGCCGTCATTCCCGTTGCGGACTCCACCTCGGCGGCGGAAAACCCGTGGTGGGTGATCATGTTCTCCAGCCAGAACCGGAGGTCCGGTTCACCGAGCGGCCGTCGTGGAGCCGCGCTGACCGTCAGGGCGAACGCCGCCGTGACCGCCAGCCAGCCGACGCGTAGGGGAAACATGGCGGTGATGACGTCCGTTCGGGGGCGCGTCCACAAGCCGGAAAGGCAGGAAGCCGTTTGGGGCAACTGTTTCCGCCGATGCTGGGGCAGGGTTCGTCGCTCAGAGCGGCCGCAGCTTGGGCCATTCTAGTTCGAAGCCGCGGTTGCGGAGCGACTGCTGGAAAGCGGCCAAGCGTTTGGCATCGTTGCGGATCTGCCGGGGCGGTTCCTTGGACTTCAGGCAGTGGGCGACCAGTTCACCGGCGGCCTCGCCGATGTTCCATTCGACCGGATGCAGGCGATAGCAGCCGTTGGAAAGATGCGTGGTGCCGAGATTTTTGTTGGCGGCCAGCAGATTCTCGACGCGGCGCGGAATAAGCGCCCCCAGCGGGATCTGGAAGGGCAGGGAGCTGATGTCGATGTAGTTGTTTCCGCCGGTGTCGGGATGCAGGTCAATGCGGTAGGCGCCCACGCCCACCGAATCGCCGAACGTCGCGGCGGTGACGTCCTCGCGGGCCTTGCCGGTGGCCTTCACCCGGGCGTCGGTGCCGACGTGGTTTTCCGTGACCGTGAACTCCGCCAGGATCCGTCGCGACTCGCGCACATAAACGGACTTCGCCAGCCCATCACGCGTGCCGACAATGTCCTCGCGCAGACGCAGCCCTTTCCAGCCGGTGCCGCCATCGGGCCGGGGCGCTTCGGTCTGCATCCAGTAGAGCAGCGACAGGCTCAGTTGTTTGCCGCGCGCCAGATGCTTTGCCGCCTCGTCCGGACCCACGCCGAGGATCGGGCCCAGCCAGTAGTCGTTCTGCGGCCAGTTGATCAGGGAAATGCCGCTGCGATAGGTGCCCGCGGTGTGATTGCCCGGATCGGCGATGCGGCGGTAAAGGAACAGGTTGAGCCCGCCCGTGCCGGGGCCGGTGGGATCGAAGGACACCTTGCGCGTCTTCAGCGAAATCGGATCGCTCATCTCCCAACTGAGCAGTTTGCCGGGCCAGGCCGGAGTCATGGCCGGAACGTAGTCGCGCCAGAAGGCGTATTCCGCCGGACGCCCGATGGTGTGGTCTTCGCCGGCCAGGTGATCCACCGAGAAGCACCAGGTGAACGCCTGCTGGTGGAGCGGCTTCGCCTCGGCCGGGGCATGCGGTTCGCCCGTGTCCTTCTGGGCTTCGGCGCCGATCACGAACTCGGTTTTGGTCAGCGGCAACAGGTCGCCGAGTTCCGTGGCGTCCACGAAGTAGGGGGCCGTCAGGGTGACGGTCCGGTCGTGATGCACGGGCTTTACCGTGACCGCCCGGACCCGGTCGCCCGTCACTTCCGCACTGACCGGAACGTGCTGGAGCAGCACCCGGAGCTGCCGGCCGCTCAGGTAGGGGGCGAGCATCTGTTCGAGCACGGCCAGGGCGACCCGGGGTTCGTGGCAGAGGCGCGAGACGTTGCCATTGCCCGGATTGAGCCGCCGGTTGGCCCGGGCCTCGGCGGTCAGCGGATAGTGCTCGCGGTAGTATTCGCGCACGTGGTCGCGGAATTCCCGGTAAGTGCGCGTGCAGCCGAAACTCTCGATCCACGGATGCTCGTCCGGCGGCACCGCCTGGGCGGTCACCTGGCCGCCGATCCAGTCGGTCTCCTCGGTCAGGATGACGCGCAGGCCCGCCCGGCACGCTGCGAGCGCCGCCGCACAGCCGCCAAAGCCGCCGCCGATGATGACCACATCGGCCGCCGCCTCGGAGGCTGATTCGGCCAGCAGCAGGGGATTCCAGGAGAACAGCGGCGCCGCGAGGGCAGCCGACTGGAGAAAACGACGGCGCGGGATGTGCATGGCGGAACGATGGCGGAAACCGGCCCCTGGCGCACGCGGATTGGTGGTGGCCGCAGAGCGAAGCCCCGCTGCTGCCGGAGCAGAAGCGGGGCTTCGGTGGACCAAACGGTCAGGCGTTATACGTGCTCGACGCCACTCGGCCGCCGGTGCCGGTCCAGTTGGTGTGGAAGAATTCGCCGCGGGGCCTGTCCACGCGCTCGTAGGTGTGCGCGCCAAAGTAGTCGCGCTGGGCCTGGAGCAGGTTGGCCGGCAGGCGGGCGTTGCGGTAGCTGTCGTAGAAGGACAGCGCGGTGCTAAAGGCGGGCACGGGAATGCCCTTCTTCACGGCGAGGGCGACGACGTTGCGCCAGCCCTTCTGGGCCGCCTTGATCTCGCCGCGGAAATAGTCGTCGAGCAGCAGGTTCGCGAGCTTCGGGTTCTTGTCGAAGGCCTCCTTGATCTTGCCGAGGAAGCGCGAGCGGATGATGCAGCCGCCGCGCCACATGAGCGCGATGCCGCCGTAGTTCAGGTCCCAGCCGTATTCCTTGGCCGCGGCCTTCATCAGCATGTAGCCCTGCGCGTAGCTGACGATCTTCGAGGCGTAGAGCGCGTTCATGATGTCGGCGATGAGCGCCTTCTTCTTCGCGGCGTCCTTGGCCTGCGACAACGCCGGGCGCGGGCCCTTGAGCTTGCGGGCGGCCTTCACGCGCTCGTCCTTCATCGCGCTGACGCAGCGGCTGAAGACGGCCTCGGCGATCAGGGTAACGGGTTGGGCGAGGTTGGCGGAATCAATGACGGTCCACTTGCCGGTGCCCTTCTGGCCGGCGGTGTCGAGGATCTTGTCCACCAGCGGCGTGCCGTCCTCGTCCTTCTTGGCGAGAATGTTGCCG
>CAIWAH010000366.1 GCA_903910585.1 uncultured Verrucomicrobiota bacterium | reverse complement strand
GTGAACTTGAGGAGCGCAAGATAGGCAGCCATAAACTGTGTGCGATGAGTTCGCACGCAGCAGACCTTGCCCGTCCCCGGACGACTCTCCGGCATTTGGCACTCGCTGGGCGACGTTTGTTCTCTGTCAGTCCCCAGGTTCGGAAAGAATCCACCGTTCCCAGACGACGGTGCGGATGGATGGCTCGCCTTACGGCGACTCCACGATCCGGAAAAAACCGGTCGCGGTGGCAGTTTTGGGAACCCTCGCGGTCCATTCGCCGTCCGATTGCGTCAGCTCGATCTCCGCCAAGCGCTGCCACGGTCCCATCGGCGCCTCCGCCCGCTCGACCCCATAGCCCCGCTCCGCCGGACCAGTCCACCGGATGCTCCAGGCCGCCGTTCCGTCAGCCGCTATCGTCACCTGGACAATCCGATAGGGGTCAACGACGGCCGTCACCGGGGCATCCACTAACAGCCCCTGCGTATCCATTGCCCGCACGCGGAAGCTGAGCGACGTCGGGGACTCAGAACCGGACGCCGCCGCCAACCGCACCTGGCTGCCCTGAATCGTCACCCGCGAATTGTCCGTATCGCCCGCTCCGGCAATGAGGCGGAAGCTAACCGGACCCAACGCATCCGCCGCCAACGTTCCGACCAACGAGCCGGCTGCGTTCCCGCCATTGGCCGCGGAGGGTTCCAGCGTAACCACCGTCGGACCGTTCGTGCCCAGCAGCCTCAGCAGTCCGCGGGCGTTGATCGGCTGGTAAAGGTGACCGTTCGTCGCCACATGGTTTACAACGCCTTCGTAGAGACGCCACATCTCCGCTTGAGCGGCCGCGTCGAGGAGGGGCGACTTCTTCGACAGGTTCCACGGTGGCGACAGCCGGTGCAGATAGGTCGTCAGCCACGCCGAATCCTCCGCGAAGAAGTCGTTGTCGTGCATCTTGACGCCGACAAACCACGGGGCGGCGCCGCCGGAATTGGTGGTGGCGTGGGCCCGGGCGAAGGCATCCGCAACGATCTGGGCGGGCTCCTCGCCGGTCTTCTCGAACAGGCGCAGGTCGTCGTGCTCCGGCCGCTGCAACAGACCGAGACGGCTGGAACCCAGGTTGAGCGCGCGACCGTGATTCACCTGAAACCGGGCACCGATCTCCCGAAATACGCCGACCACGGACGAGGCGATGGCAGCATCACTCTCGACGCCGACGATGAACGGCGGATAGCCCGCCAAGGCAGCCAGTTTGGTGGACCCGCCCGCGCTCCCCGTAGTCTGCCCGGTGACCAGATCGAGCCCATGGCTTTCGTAGTGACGGACCAGATCGGCAACTTCTTCTGCCGGCCGGTTGCTGAGCGACAGCCAGTCAAAGTCGAGGCGATACGGCAGCGGCGGACGCGTGTGGTAAGACAGCGCCACCACCGGCGAGTTGGTCAGCCGCGACAGCAGGGCCGGATAGTCCCGCTCGTAGATGTCCACCATCCAGGTGGTGAGAAAGACGTCCACGGGCACGCCGGTCCGTTCGTGCAGATCGAGAACGCGGTTCAATGTGGCCGCGCTGAGCTCCGGATAGGCGAAGTCCTGGGTGTTGAGCGAAAAGCTGATGTAGTCGGAACCGGTTGGGGCGTTGGTGGACGGCGGGCTGTTCGTCGATCCGTCCGCAAGCTTCACCGTGCCATTCCGGACATATACGGCACCCCGGGACGCGAACTGTTCCCGCCACTTCTGGTGCACCGCCTCGAACTGCACGAATTCAATCCGCCCGGCGTCCCGCAGGGCCGTGAGCTGCCCGAGCAGTTTCGTGAACGTCCCGTCGAGCCATCCCGTCCGGGTAAACTCCGACATGGGGAGAACCAGTCCCGCAGTCCACAGCGCATTCGTCGGCAGCGTTCCCGACTCCACCAACGGCAAGAGATTGGTCACGGCCAACTGGCTTCGCTGCGGGTCCGCGAACGAAGACCAGGTTCCGAAGGCCGCCAGCGCTCCGGTGGCCGCCGGGCTGAAGTAGTCGTTCGTCCCGGCGGGAAACCAGAACCCGCTGGCGGCGGTGTCATGCTCGTGGGACCCGGTGCCCTCGCCGGTGAGCAGATGGGGCGTCCAGACGTAGGCCCCGGGGAATTTCGAACTCGCCAGGCCGGTGGCGAACCGGGGCCAATTCTGGAAGCCGGAGTCCGCCGGATCCCAGACATGCCCGCCGACCACGCCGCTCGGGGTCACGCCCACCTGCGAGATGAGGTAGGCGACATCGGCGAAGTTGTAGCCGTCGTTTTCATGGGAATGCGGATCCACCTCGACCCCGAATCCCTCGCGCAGCAACCGCACGATGTTCGTGCCACCGGTCTCGGCCAGCAGCGATTGATCGGGCTGGTCCACCTCGAACTGCTTCACGGCCAGGAGGAAGTTCCAATCGGACTGCCAGTTCCACCGCACGTTGTTCGCCGCGAGGCGGCCGGCGAAATCCAGCAGGGCCGCCCGCGCCGAACGATACGCCGCCGGGTCGGCGACATAATCGGGAGTGTTCGGATGATAACGGTCCTCACTGTGGACCGAGAGGGCGAACTGAACGGGGGCCGCCCGCAGCCCCAATACGGCTCCCGCCAACCATGCGGCAACGGCAACCACCCAGTGAAACGCAGACGTCCGGTTCATGGCCTTGTTTTCGGCCGGAACCTGCCCGCGATTGAGCCAACCGCCGCTGGGCAAGCGGCGCCCGGAATGAAAAAGGCGCCGACCGAAGCCGGCGCCCTCGAAAGTCAACTGGGTGCCGTTCAGGCCCCCATGCCGTCCTCGAAGCTGCCGGCGGCCTGCGGGAAGCACAGGTTCTTCGCCACGTAGCCGATGCCGTCCGCGGAGCAGTAATCGAGCTCCTTGTGCGCAGATTCGGCCTCGACGACGAGCGGGGCGGAGGCGGTGCCCTGCAGCTTGCAATAGCGGTCCTTGTAGCCGACCGCGAGGAGCAGTTCGACGTAGCGCTGCATGTTCAGGTCGCCCGAGCCGAGGTCGGTGAACTGCATGGCGCGCTTCGGCCAGTTCGGCTCCATCGCCCGCAGCGGGAAACCGGGCCGGACGACGAAGTTCTTCACGTGCGCCGCATAAATGTAGGGGCCGACCTTGAGGAAGCGGCTTTCCCACGATTCCCCTTCCCAGCAGTGGCTCGGGTCGGCGTTCACCGCGAGGCAGGGATCGTTGTCGCAGATCTTCACCAGCATCAGGAAATCATCGGCGCACATCGCGGCGGTGCCGGGATGGATTTCGTGGCACAGCTTGATGCCGAGTTCGTTGGCGTGCTTGCGGAGCTTGGCCGTCTTCTTGACGAAGCGTTCCTGGCCCTCCTTGAGCAGGTCGAAGCCACCGCCGGCCCAGAAGCCCCACGGATAACCGGTCGCCAATTCCCAGCCGAAGGCCACGCCCCAGAACATCGGCATCACCTTCACGCCCAGTTCCGCAGAAAGGTCCATCAGCTTGAGCAGGTAGGTCTCGTGCCACTTCTCGATCTTGTCCGGGGGCAGCTTGGCGACGTCGGGCGCGATGAAGGGATTGCCGGACTTGGTGCCGGTCCACGCGCTCGTGTGCACCCAGAACGGGCAGTGCGAGCTGATCCCGTCGAGGCTCATGCCGCGCGATGCGAACGTCTCCTTGATCTCCTTGGCCTTGAGGAAGCCGCCCTTGCCGTTGCCGAGCATGTAGTTGCTGGGCTGGGCGCCGGCCGCGCCGGCGGCCTTGGCATAGTCGAGGAACTGCGGAAGCGACTTGGCGCCGTGTTGGGCGCCCTCGATCGAAGCGTGGTAGGCGTTGGCCATAGTTAGTCCAAATTGAGAAGTGATGGAACGCCGCTTCCTGTAGCGATGTGCGGGCCGGCTGGCAAAAGGAATTCGGGAAACGCACGAACATTTCCCGCCCGTGGCCCACTCACGCCCCACGAACCGCCGCCGCCAGTTCCTGGGCCACCAACCCCAGCAACAACGTCGCGGCCGTCTCCACGCGGAGGACCAGCGGTCCGAGAGTGACCGCTTGGGCGCCAGCTTCGCGGAAGAGCGCATATTCCACCGGCGAAAAATCACCCTCCGGCCCGACCAGCACGCTGACCGATTTTGGATGCGTGCCGGTGCGGCCGCGGAATTCGGCGAAGCGCTGGCGCAGCGGGGTCGGCGCGTCGGCCAGCGAGCCGATGAGCAGCAGCTCGTCCGGCGCCCGGTCGGCCAGCCAAGCCGCAGGCGTGATCGGCCGCTCGACCAGCAGGCGCCACGGATTGCCGGACTGCTTGCAGGCCTCATCCGCGATGGCCTGCCATTTCTCCCGCTTGGCCTCCCCATCTTCTGGCCGGCTCACGCTGCGCTCGGCCAGCAACGGAATGATCCGGCCACAGCCCAGCTCCACCGCGCGATGGACCAATCCTTCCATCGCGGCGCCCTTGGCAATGGCCTGGACCAGCGTGACCCGGGCCGGTGGCCGGTCATGTTCCCGGCGACTGAGGATCCGGATGCTCACCGCCCGACGATCCACACCGTGCACTTCGCCGATCAGTTCCGTGCCCGCCCCGTTCAGGAGGGTCACCATTTCGCCCGCCTGCACCCGAACCACCCGGGAAGCGTGATGGGCTTCATCCCCGACGAGGGTGACGAGATCCAGCCGGGCGGCGTCCGGAGCGATCAGGAAGCGATGCACAGGCGTCAGTGAGCCGTCGGTAGCAGGAAAAGTCAGGCTTTCCGTGGGCGAAAGCTCCGCGTCAGCGACAGTGAAACGGGCCTCAGGCCAGAATTCCGGTGATCGTTTTACCCGCGATGCCGGTGAGGCGCGCGTCCAGCCCCTGAAACTTCACCGACAGCCGCGTGTGCTCAATGCCGAGCACGCGGAGCATGGTCGCGTGGAGGTCGTGGACATCAATCGGGTTCTCCACCGCGGAATAGCCGAGTTCGTCGGTGGAACCGTAAACGAGGCCTGGCCTGATGCCGCCGCCGGCCAGCCAAATGGTGAAGCCGGCGTTGTGATGATCACGGCCGTCGCCGCCCTGGCTCATCGGCGTGCGCCCAAACTCGCCGGCCCAGACGACGAGTGTCTCGTCCAACATGCCGCGCTGCTTGAGGTCGGTGATCATCGCCATGCAGGCGCGGTCAATTTCCTCGGCTTTGAACTTCACGCCGTCCTTTACGCCGCCGTGGTGGTCCCAGTCCTTGTGATAAAGCTGGATGAACCGCACGCCGCGCTCGGCGAGCCGGCGGGCGAGCAGGCAGTTGGCCGCGAACGAACCGTCGCCGGGTTTGCAGCCGTAGAGTTCCATGGTCTTGGCGGACTCCTGGGAGACATCCATGAGCTCCGGCACGCTGGCCTGCATCTGAAAGGCCATCTCGTATTGCGCGATGCGAGCGGCAATTTCCGGATCGTCCACGACAGAGTCGTGCTGATTGTTCAGCGCGTTGACGGCCTTGACCACATCCTGCTGCTGGCCGCGGGACACACCCGGCGGCGAACCCAGGTAGAGCACGGGATCGCCCTTGCCCCGCAGATGCACGCCCTGGAAACGACTCGGCAGGAAACCCGATGCCCACTGCCTCGCAGCGATGGGTTGGTTCTGCCCGCCGCGTCCGAGCGATGTCAGCACCACGAAGCCGGGCAGATTTTCCGCGTCGGAGCCAAGACCGTAGGTCAGCCAGGAGCCCATGCTCGGGCGGCCGGCGATCTGCGAACCGGTGTTGATGAACATGTGCGCCGGGTCGTGGTTGATCGCCTCGGTGGTCATCGAGCGCACGAAGCAGATCTCGTCGGATACCGAGCCGATGTGCTCGAACAGTTCGCACATCTCGGTCCCCGCCTTGCCGAACCGCTTGAAACCGAACTGCGGCCCGTAGCAGAGCAGCTTTTGCCCCTGCAACTGGGCGATCTGCTTCCCCGCGGTAAACGATTCCGGCATCGGCTGCCCGTGCATCGCCGCGAGCTTGGGCTTCGGGTCGAAGGTCTCCAGATGCGACGGCCCGCCGGCCATCGTCAGCCAGATGACTCGCTTGGCCTTTGGCGGGAAGTGAAAGGGTTTCACCACTCCCGGCCAGCGGTCCGGTTTCCCTTCCGCGGCGCGCAGCATCGCCGGATTGAGCAACGACGTCAGCGCCAGCGTTCCGACGCCCTGGGCGGCGCGACCGAGAAACGCGCGGCGCGTCTGTTGCTGGGCGGCGAATTGGCGGAGTTCAGCGGCGAGGTTCATGGGAAAGTCGGAAGTTCGAGATCGGAAGTCGGGGCACCAGTGTTCATGCCAAAATCCCTTTCACCACCTGTGCGCCTTCGACCCCGGTGAGGCGCGCGTCCAGCCCCTGGAATTTTTGGCTGAATCGCAGATGATCGATGCCCAACAGGTGCAGCATCGTGGCGTGGAGGTCATGCACCGTGACGACATTCTCGACGGCGGCGTAGCCCAGCTCGTCCGTGGCGCCGTAGCTGAAGCCGCGCTTCACCGCGCCGCCGCTCAGCCAGATCGTGAAACCGCGATTGTGATGGTCGCGGCCCACGGTGCCCTTGTTGGACTGCGACATCGGCGTGCGGCCGAATTCGCCGGCCCAGACCACCAGCGTGTCGTCGAACAGGCCGCGTTCCTTCAGGTCGGTCAGTAGCGCCGCGCAGGCCTGGTCGGTTTCCTTGGCCTTCAGCGGCAGTTCCTCCCGGAGCTGGCTGTGGTGATCCCAGTCGCGGTGGTAAAGCTGGATGAACCGCACGCCGCGCTCGGCCAACCGGCGCGCGAGCAGACAGTTCGACGCAAACGAGCCGTCGCCCGGCACGCAGCCGTAGCGCGTCCGCGTGGACGCCGGTTCACGGCCCAGGTCCATCAGGTCGGGCACGCTCGCCTGCATCTGGAAGGCGAGTTCGTATTGGGCGATGCGCGTGGCTATCTCGGGATCGTCCACCATCGCGTCGTGCTGGCCGTTCAGGGCACGGACCGCTTCGACCACATCCCCCTGCTGGCCGCGGGACACGCCCGGCGGATTCGGCAGGTAGAGCACCGGATCGCCCTTGCCGCGGAGCTGGACGCCCTGAAAACGCCCCGGCAGAAAGCCTGAAGACCATTGCCGCGCCGCGATGGGCTGCGGCGAGCGCCCCTGCCCGTGCGACACCAGCACCACGAAGCCTGGTAAATCCTCCGCCTCGCTGCCCAGGCCATACGTCACCCACGAACCCATCGCGGGCCGGCCGAGCAGCTGCGAACCGGTGTTCATGAACGTATGCGCCGGATCGTGGTTGATCGCGTCGGTCGTCATGGACCGGATGAGGCACAAATCATCGGCCACGCCACCGACATGGGGAAAGAGTTCGGTGAAATACGCGCCGCACTTGCCGTAGCGGCGGAAGTTCGTCTGCGGTCCGAAGCAGACCAACCGCTCGCCCTGCAACTGCGCCAACTGCTGCCCCTTCGTGAAACTGTCCGGCATCGGCTCGCCTTGCAGCTTGGCGAGCGAAGGCTTGTGATCCCACAGGTCCAGATGCGAAGGCCCGCCCGCCATCGTGAGCCAGATGACCCGCTTCACCTTCGGCGCGTGGTGCCGAGGCTGGACAACGCCGGTCCACTTCGGCGCGGCCACCAGAGACGCCGGATTCAGCAACGAGGCCAAGGCCGCCAGTCCGACGCCCTGGGCCGTGCGGCCAAGGAACGTCCGGCGGTTCAACGTAGGGCAGGCCGCTAGCCTGCCCCAATTTCCGAAGCCTACGGGCAGGCTGGCAGCCTGCCCTACGTTCAATGACGCCCCGACACTCATCCCCGCGTGATCGTCTCGTGCAGGTTCAGGATGGCCCGCGCGACGTTGGTCCAGGCGGCGAGTTCCGCGGCATCCACACCGGCGGGAACCTCGGTGGCGCCCACCTTCAGGTAAGCGGCGGCGGCGTCCGGACTGGCGCGGTATTCGCCGAGGTGCTTCTCCAGCAACTGCCGTAGCGTCGCGACCTCGGCGGCTTGCGGTTTGCGGCCCAGCGCCTGCCGCCACATCCAGGTGATGCGGGCTTCGGCGTTGCCCTTCGCCTCGCGAACCGTGCGCAGGGCGAACGAGCGGGCGGCCTCGACGTAGGTCGGGTCGTTCAGCAGCACGAGCGCCTGCTGGGGAATGTTTGAGCGGGCGCGTTCGGCGGCGCACTCCTCGCGGGTCGGCGCGTCGAAGGCCAGCATGCTCGGATGGACGAAGCTGCGCTGCCACCAGGTGTAGAGGCCGCGGCGGAACTGGTCCGTGCCCCAGCTTTCGTCGTAGGCCCGTTGCGGGAAGTTGAGGTTCTCCCAGTAGCCGTCGGGCTGATACGGCTTGGCGCTCGGGCCGCCGATGGACAGCTCCAGCAGGCCGGCAACGGACAGTGCGTTGTCTCGGACCAGTTCGGCATCGAGCCGCCAGCGGCCCTGGCGGGCGAGGTCGCGGTTGTCCGGATCGCGGGCCAATTCCTCGCGTGAGGCCTTGGAAGTCTGCCGGTAGCTGTCGCTCAGGACCATCAGCCGGACCATGTGTTTCACGTCCCAGCCGGAGTCGCGGAATTCGCAGGCCAGCCAGTCGAGCAGGGGCTGGTTCGGGGGTGTTTCTCCCTGCGCGCCGAAGTCGTCCATCACCTTGGACAGGCCCATCCCGAAGAACTGTTTCCACAGCCGGTTCATCACCACGCGGGCGGTGAGCGGGTTCTCGGGCGCAACCAGCCAGTTCGCCAGATCCAGCCGGGTGAGGCGCCGCTCCGCCGGCTTTTCCTTTGCCAGGAAGGCGGGCAATGCGGGCTCCATGACGTCGCCGGTCTCGATCATCCAGTTGCCACGCGGCAGGAAGCGCACGGTGCGCGGCGTGTCGTTCCGTTCTGTCACCAAGGTTCGGGGAACAGTCGCCTCAAAATCGGCGCGGGACTTCTTCGCCTCGGCCAGTTCGGCGCGCAACGGGGCCAACTCCGGAGCGATGGACTTGAAGTGGGCGAACAGCTTGTCGCGCTGTTCCGGGGTGCGCTGTTCGGAAGGGACCTTCAGCAGGTCGGCGATGTCCTTCGCCGGTGGCAGCGCGAAGGGCGAGTGCACGGCCGCCCGGTCCGTCGCAGTCGAAAGACGGAAGGCCCCCAGCGTGTGCGAACCGTTGCCGTGCCGCTGCTGAAGTTCGACGACCACACTCTCGCCCGTGGCCAAAGTCACCGGTTCCGCCAGCTCCAACAACAGCTGCTGCGCCTGTCCGACCTGCGGCAGAACCGCCCAACCGGGTTCGCGGCCCTTGGCATCGCCATCAATCGCCGAAGCGGCTGTCCAGGCCTTGTAGGGATTCTTGTCGGCCAAGGTGGTCTGCTCATGGGTGGCCCGCGCGGCCTTGAACGGAAGTTTCCTCGGTTCCGCACCCGCGCGTTCCACCCGGGCGACCACCTCGGTGAGCACGAAGTTTCCGTTGCCGGCCCGGCCCGGCCCCTTCTTGGGCAGCGACTCGTCAGCCAGCGCTTCCAAACGCAGGGCCACGGTGCCCGCCGGCACTCCGGCCAGCGTCACCCGGTAAGTGTCCTGGTCGGGCTTCGCCCCGGTAGCGAGCACCGAACGGTCAGGGCGGATCTGCAGTGTCGCCCCGTCGGTCGAGTCCGCCTGGGCGGGTTGCTGTGGCATCCACAGCGCCTCCGCTTCCTGCCAGCTGGACAGCCACTTCGCGTAGGTGTCGGCGAGCTGCGGCTGCGGACCATCGTAGCGGCGCTGGAGCGACTCCACCCGGTCCGCATGCCAGCGAAGACCGTCCGCCTGGGCGGGCGTGGGCACCATCATCCCGTCCTCCCGGCGGCCAATGATGCCCTCCTTGACGTCGGCGAAGACCGCACCGAGCGAGTAGAAGTCCCGCTGGGTGAACGGATCGAACTTGTGGTCGTGGCATTGCGCGCAGCCGGTGGTCATCCCGAGCCACACCGTGCCGACCGAACGGACGCGATCCGTGAGGTAACGCGCCTCGTAATCCTTCGGCTGGGCGCCGCCCTCCTCGGTGGTGAGCAGCAGGCGGTTGAAGCCCGAGGCGACCTTCTGTTCCTGCGTCGGATGCGGCAGCAGGTCGCCGGCGAGCTGCTCGCGGGTGAACCGGTCGAAGGGCTTGTTCGCGTTGAAGGCGCGGATCACGTAGTCGCGATACGGCCAGATGTTGCGCGGGTTGTCGGAGTGGTAGCCGATGGTGTCGGCGAAGCGGACCACATCCAGCCAGCCGATGGCCATGCGCTCACCGAAGTGCTCCGAGGCCAGCAGGCGCTCCACCAGCTTTTCGTAGGCGTCGGGCGACTTGTCGCGCTCGAAGACCTCGACCTCCTCCGGCTTGGGCGGCAGACCGACCAAATCGAAATACAGCCGGCGGATCAGCGTGCGGCGGTCCGCGGCGGGGGAAGGCTTCAGGCCTTTCTCGCGCAACCGGCGTTGGACCAGTTCATCCACCGCGCGCTGCGGATCAGCCACCTTGGCCTTCACCGGCGGCGTGTAGGCCCAGTGCCCCTGATACTCGGCACCTTCGGCGATCCAGCGCTTGAGCAGGGCCCTTTGGCCCGGCGTGAGCGACTTGTGCGATTCCGCGGGCGGCATCAGGTCGTCGGCATCGGCCGTGAAGATGCGTTTCACCAGCTCGCTTTCCTCCGGCTTGCCGGGCACGAGCGCGACCTTGCCGGACTTGGCTGGCTTCAGCGCGGCTTCACGCAGGTCCAACCGGAGTCCGCCCTTCATCTTCTGCGTGTCCGGGCCGTGGCAGGCGAAGCAGTTGTCCGAGAGCAGCGGCCGCACGTCGCGGTTGAAGTCCACCTTGGCCGCGGCCGCCGCCGGCAGCGCGGAAAACAGCGCGCCAAGGGCCAGCGGCGCAGCCCACCTCAACGGAGGGATAAGGAACAAACGGGACATGCGGGCGAGCATGCTCCAGCAGCAGCGGAATTCCAATCCGCGGTTGAGAAATCCACGCCGCAAATTGGGGACTCCAGGGCGGTCAGTGGCGCCGAAATTTCAGCTGGTGATCCACCCGCCGGGTTTGGGCCGGTTCGAGCGGCGGAAACTCGGTCAGCGTCGGGGATTCGGTCTCGTTGAGGATGGTCTTGGCGAGTTTCTGGAGGGCATTCCAGCGATCCCAGGCCAGCTCCGGCGAATGGACGATCTGCCGGAGCAGGCTGCGCCACTCGATGATGACCCGGTCAATGTCGCCGTCGCCGAGGAAATCGGTGGCGAAGCGGTGTTTGCTGACCGGATTCCGGTGCACCGACTGCACGACGATTTCGGCGCCGGTGCCGTATTTCGGCGGCAGGCCGTTCTCGAGGTAGCCGGCGACGTTCACGTTGCCATAGGCCTGCCGGCAGGCCACCGCGAGGCGGCCGCCGAAGCGGTCTTCCGGCCCGGCGAACCGGAAGCCGGCGTCCAGGTTGGCGAGGTCGTAGGCGAGATCCTCCAGCGGATAGGTGGTGTCCTCCAAGGCGGCGGCCACCGCAAGCCCGTCGCTGCCGGTGAAAAAGCTGACCAGCCGCCCCCGCAGCGTCGGCCGGCCGTCGGCCTCCACCAGTTTGAGGCGGCGCCAGAGGAGCGCGGTGCCGGTGGCGGAAGGCAGGTTGCGACAGGTCTGCCGCAGGGAACAGCCGGCGCAATCCTCCGGAGGCACGTCCCGTTCGCGCGGCTTGAAAAGCGCGACTCCGTGGCGGTCCACGGGCACGCCCAAGGTCTGTTCGCCCAGCGAAACCAGCGCGAGAATCTGCAGCGGTTCCTCGATGAACCGGACGACCGGCAACCGCTGCTCACGGAAGCTGCGTTCCACCAGCGGCGCAACCAGTTCGCGCCAGACCGACAGCCGGGTTTCGCGGCCGTTCCAGTTCGTCTGCTTGCGGATCCAGCGGGACAACTGCACGCCGTCTTCACCGAATCGCTCGGCGACCTTTAGCGCCCGGCCGAACTCCCCGCTCGCCAGCGAGATCAGTTCTTCCTTTTCGATCCGTTCGAGGCTTTGGCGGTCGTGCAGCAGCGGCGTCAACCGCACTTCCGGCGTCGCTTCCTCGGGCGGCACGCTGCCCGGCTCATCACCGACAACTTCCTTGGCGGATTGGGCATAACGCGGAACCTGGATGTCCGCGAGGCGTCGGTCGGAGAGCGGCGGATACCGCTCCCATTCGCCGCGCGAGTTGAGCAGCTCGCGCGTCTTGCGCCGGACGTGCCGGGCGCGTTCCGCGTCGGTGTGCAGGCCGCAGGGAACTTCCGGATGTTTCAGCGCACTTTCGACGCCGAGCACGATCGGCTTGGTCGTGAAGAGCCGTTCCTGCACCCGGACCGCCTCGTGGAAGGGACGCTTCCCCTGCTCCGCCGCGGCATGCATCAGCCCCAGGAGCGCGCTCCAGTCCACCATGTTGCTCCGGGCGAGGAACGCCGGCTGACCGTCCCGCATCCGGAGCTGGTCGGGGTCCACCAACGCGTAGCCGGAGTCGTCCAGCCCGCGGCGGCCGGCGCGGCCGAACATCTGGAGGATCTCGTCCGGACGCAGCGGAACCTCCTGGCCGTCGCGCTTGAAGGTGTGCGCGGTGACCGCCACGGAACGGAGCGAGAAGTTGATGCCGGCGGCCAGCCCCATCGTGGCCACGACCACGCGCAACTGGCCAGCCTTGGCCAGCGGCTCGATGACTCCGGCGCGGGCCGCATAGCTGAGTCCGCTGTGATGATACGCCACCCGGGACTTCAGCAGCATCGCCAGGTGTGCGCCCACGAGGTGCTTCTGTTCGTCGGTCAGGTGCAGCGGATTGGGATTCGGCAACTGGCGGGCCAATTCCGCCGCGATGGTTTCCGCGGACTGACGGCGCGGCGCGAAGAGGAGCACCGGGCCGAGCCCTTCCCCGAGCGCCTTGCAGCACACCCGAGCCCAGTGGCTGCGGACTTCCTTGGGCAGGTGGAAGCTCAGTTCGTGGACGAAAACCTCCTCCAGCGGCACCGGGCGGATCTCGTGGCGCACCAGCACCGCCTCGCGTCCGAGCCGGGCGAACCATTTCACGATGTGATGCGGGTTGGCCACCGAACCGCTCAGGAGCAGCAACTGGGTCTTGGCCGGCGCGAGAGCCATCGCCAGCTCGTAGTTCAGCCCGCGGTCTTCCGCCCCGAGCATCTGGTATTCATCAATGACCAGCAGGCACGGCCCGTCGCCGCGTATCAGGCGGTTCTTCTGAGTCTCCAGCGTTGCGACCAGCACCGGGGCATCGAGATTCTCAGCCAAGTCACCGGTCGCGATGCCGACGTTCCAACCCCGCGCGCGCCACTCCGCCAGTTTGTCATTGGCCAGGGCGCGGGTCGGCACCGTGTAGATCGCCTGCCCCTTGGGCCGGCCCTGATTGGACCACGCCTCGAACACCAAGGTTTTGCCCGCCCCGGTGGGCGCCTGGACGACGACATCCTTGCCGGCCCGGAGGGCCGTGACCGCCTGCTGTTGCCACAGGTCGGGGATCATCACCGAATTCAACGGCGAGGCGGCACCCTCCAACTGTTCGGCCAAACTCTGCACCCGCCGACAGTAGCGGCGAACCGGGAAGCTGCCACGCGGAGAATCGCGCGGTGCCGGACTACACCAGCAACCCCTTCACCACTTCCCCGAACACGTCCGTCAGTCGGTAGTCGCGGCCGTTGAATCGGTAGCTGAGCTTCTCGTGATCGAAACCAAGCTGATGGAGCAGCGTGGCGTGGAAATCGTGGACGTGGACCTTGTCGCGCACCGCGTTGAAGCCGAGTTCGTCGGTCTCGCCCCAGGTCAGCCCCGGCTTGAAGCCACCGCCGGCGACCCAGTAGCTGAAGCCGTTGGGATGATGGTCCCGCCCATCGTCGCCGCCCTGCACCATCGGCGTGCGGCCGAATTCACCGCCCCAGACAACAATCGTGTCTTCCAGCAGCCCGCGCTGTTTCAGGTCCTTCACCAACGCAGCGCTGGCCCGGTCGGTGACCTCGCAGTTGCGCTTGAGGTCGGCCTTGAGATTGCCGTGCTGATCCCACGATTCGTGGAAGATTTGCACGAAGCGGACGCCCTTCTCGATCAGGCGACGGGCGAGCAGGCAGGCGTTGGCGTAGGTGGGTTTGCCGGGCTCGGCGCCATACATGGCCCGCACCGCCTCGGGTTCCTTGGAAATGTCCATCACCTCGGGGGCCACGTGCTGCATCCGGTAAGCCATCTCGTAGGCGCTGATGCGCGCGGCAATCTCCGGATCGCCGATCGTGCCCAGCCGTTTGGCATTGAGGCGGTTGATCGTCTCCAGCGTGTCCTTCTGCATTGCGTCGTCCACGCCGCGGGGATTGGAGAGGTAAAGCACCGGATCGCCGCCGGTGCGGAACAGGGTGCCGTTGTGAACGGTCGGCAGGAAGCCGCAGCCCCAGTTGCTCGCGCCGCCGCTGGTGCCCTTGCTGCCGGTGCTGAACACCACGTAGGCCGGCAGATCCTGCGTCTCGCAGCCGAGGCCGTAGGTCGTCCACGCGCCGAAGCTGGGCCGCCCGAACTGCTGCGAGCCGGTGTTCATCATGATCTGCCCGGGCGCGTGATTGAACGCATCCGTCTGCATCGAGCGGATCAGCGTGAGGTCATCGGCGACCTCCGCGAGGTGTGGGACGAGTTCGGAAAGCTCCATGCCGCATTTGCCGTGTTGGGCGAACTTAAAGCGCGGTCCCAGCAGCTTGCTGCTCGGGTTGATGAAGGCCGCCCGGTAGCCCTTGAGCAATTCCGCCGGCGGCAAGGTGCCGTCGAATTTCGCGAGCTGCGGCTTGTGATCGAACAGCTCGAGATGGCTCGGCGCCCCGGCCATGAAGAGATAGATGACGCGTTTGGCCTTGCCGGCGAAATGGCCCTTCTTCGGCGCCAGCGGGTTCAACGCCACCGGCGGCTTGGGAGCCGCGGCCAAGCGGTCCGCGAGCAGGGAATGAAGCGCGATGCTGCCGAGCGCGACCCCGCAATCCTTGAAAAACCAGCGGCGCGAAACCGCACGGCGCTGTTCGGCCAGGGCGTGTTCGAGATGGGAGAGGCGGTTCATGGCTATTCCTTCGTGATGGCTTCGTCGAGATTCAGGAGGGCACGGCTGACGACCGTGTAGGCTGCGAGCTGCGCCGGGGTCGTGTTGGGCGGGAGGTCCTTCGGCGCCTCGTTCTTGCCGGTGGCGAGCTCGAACGGATTTACCCAGCCTTCGCCGATGCGCTGGCGCTGGCGTTCGAGCAGGCCCCGGAGTTCGGCCCGTTCCGCCTTGGTCGGCGGACGCGACAGCACCCGCCGGAAGGCATAGGTCAGCCGTTCGTCGTCGTTCCGTCCGCCGTCGCTGAGAGTCCGCCGTGCCAGCGCCTGGGCCGACTCCATGAAGAGTGTCTCGTTAAGCGCAGTCAGCGCCTGCAGCGGCGTGTTCGAACGCGGTCGCCGCACACAGGAAAAATCGCCGTTGGGCGCATCGAAGCTCGCGAGCACCGGATACGGGATGCTGCGGAACTTGAACACGTAAAGACTGCGCCGGTAACGGTCGGCCCCCTGTTCTTCCGACCAGACCTTCGGCCCGTAGCTGGCGGGCGGTTGGAACAGAAACTCCGGCGCCGGCGGATAGACGCTCCGGCCTCCGAGCGTGGGATTCAGCAGGCCGCTCGCGGCCAGCGCCACGTCACGGACCACTTCGCCCTCGACGCGGAACCGCGGTCCCCGGGCCAACAGGCGGTTGAACTGGTCGCGCTCCAGCAGATCCGGCGTCACGCGGCTGCTCTGCTGGTAGGTCGCGGAGTTCACGATGAGACGGAGCAATTGTTTCAGCGACCAAGCCGGTGGATTGAAGGGGCGTTGAGATTCTCCCCGTTCCGACACCGTCGGCTCCATGAATTCGCAGGCCAGCCAGTCGAGCAATTCCAGGTGCGACGGCGCGGGTGCCTGGGCTCCGAAATCCTCGGGCGTTTCCAGCAGGCCCGTGCCGAAGAGCTGCTGCCAGACGCGGTTCACAGCGACCCGGGCAGTGGTCGGCGACTTCCGGTCCACCAGCCAACGGGCCAGCGTGAGCCGCGTGCCGTCGGCATTCGCCGGCAGGGGATGCAGGAACGCCGGCGTGCCGAACGTCACTTCCTTGCCCGGCTTAAGCCAGTCGCCCCGCTTGAATATCTGCGTGGGCCGAAGTTCCTCGCCGGGGCCTTCGCCGCGCTTCGCCGCCAGCACCAGCGTGGGCGTGCCTTCCGGCCACTGTTTCCACAGCGCCTCAATCTTTTCGTTGGTCTCCCTGAAGTCCGGAACGGTGGTCCGCCAGTGACTGAACACCGCGGCGACCTGATGCGGCGAGCGCTGTCCGCGGGGAATCCTGAAAATCTGCCGCACGGCGTCGGGCACGGGATCCGCGACGGCGTTTGTGGCGCTGGTGACACTCACGCGCCAGCGGCCGAGGTTGTGATTCTGGTTGTCGTCCGAGTTGTCACCGCCGTGTTTCTGGTGGAACTCGAAGTTCAGGATCGCGCCCTGCGGGAACTCGACCGGCTTCTCGGCCACGAACACGGCCTTGCGCGCCACGTTGCGCCGGCCCGGCCCGGCATCAATGCCCCAGGCCGTGTCGTCCTTGCCGTCAATCGCGTGCTCGACCGGACCGTAGGTGCGCTTGTCACCATCCTTGCGGTTGCGGCTCTCCGACTGGAATTCCGGCTCCAGCGGCTTCTCGGCGTTGGCAAAGTCCGCAGTCGCCCGCACTAACTTCACCTTCACCTTGTTGGTCGGGTTGGCGACATCCACCGCCTCAACCTTGAATTCACTCAGGGCCGACATGCCCTTGATGGACCGGCCTGGGCCGCCGCTCGGCAGGTTGGGATCGGGAAACTGCTCCACCCGGAATGCCGCGATGGAGTTCAGCGCGTTGGTCCCGCGGAAATGGGCCGTCCAAAACGTCGGCGCGTAACTGGCCGCCCGGATCGAGCCGTCGGCGTAGTGGTAGAAGCGTTCACCGTTGTCACCGGTGTTGGTCGAGGGCACCACCTGCCAGTCAGGCTGATCGTTCTTCACGGAATCCTCCCACGCCGCCATCCGCTGCACCCAATCGGGCGTCGTGTGGCGGAGCCCTTCCTCCAGATCGCGCATCTGCCGGGTAAGGTTCCCGACCTGCATTTGCTGGCCCGGCGAGTAGTAAACCCGGCTGGATTCGTGGTCGTTATTCAGGAAGGCGAACAGGCGATAGTATTCCTCCTGCGTGATCGGGTCATACTTGTGGGTATGGCATTGCGCACACTGGATCGTGATGCCGAGCACCGATTTCCCGAGGGCATCCATGCGGTCAATCAGGCCGTCGGTGCGGAACTGTTCCGGGTCGACTCCACCCTCTTCGTTCAGCATGGCATTGCGCAGAAAGCCCGTGGCCACGCGCTGGTCATCCGTGGCCCCGGGCAGCAGATCGCCCGCGATCTGCTCGATGATGAACTGGTCATAAGGAAGATCCCGGTTCAGGGCACCCACCACCCAGTCGCGATAGGCCCAGACGAAACGCGGCTTGTCCTTCTCGAACCCGTCACTGTCCGCGTAACGCGCCGCATCCAGCCAATGGCGCCCCCAGCGTTCGCCGAAGTGCGGCGAGGCCAGCAGTTCCTCCACCTTCCGGGCGAAGCCTTCCGGGGACTTGTCCGCGAGGAACCGGTCGGTTTCCTCGGGAGTGGGCGGCAGCCCGGTGAGATCGAAATGAAGCCGGCGCAGCAACGTGGCCTGGTCCGCCGCCACCGCCGGCTTCAGGCCTTCCGCCCGCAGCTTGGCGCGGATGAAGGCATCCACCGGGTTCTCGCCGCGGCCCATCGGCGGAACGGCGGGTCGCACGGGGACCTTCCACGCCCAATGATCCCTGCCCTTCCGGGATTCGCCGCCGGCCTGGGCCGGCGCCGGCCAGACGGCGCCCTGGTCGATCCAGGCGCGCAACCGGCCAATCTGCTCGGAGGTCAGGCGATCTCCCTTCTTCGGCATCGATTCAATCTCCCCGTGAGCGCCGGAGACGACCGCGATCAGCAGCGACTCCGCGGACTTGCCCGGCACGAACGCCGGCCCGTGGTCCCCGCCCCGGGTCGCGGCTTCGGCCGAGTCCAACCGCAGCCCCGACTCCTGCTTTCGGGCGCCATGACAGGAATGGCAGCGCTCCGCGAACAGCGGCGCCACCTCCTGCGCAAAGTCCACGGTCCCACCTATCGCCGGCGGCAGCTTGGCCAGATCAACCGCCGCCTGCGCCGTGCCGACCGCCAGCGCCGCGAACACCAGCTTCGCCCTGAGAAAAAGGGGAATCATCTGCGAGAGAAGTGCCCCAACGCTGCTAGAGTTTCCATGCGAAACTCATTCGGCGGGGTCAGCCGTCGGCAAAACACGTCCGGGTTCGTCATGGTTCGGGAGCAGCGTCGAATAATTCGAAAAAACGCTTGAGCCACCTCCGGCACTCCGCCTTTATTCCGGCCCGCCCGATTTGGGCGGATCTTTCTGGCCGTGGTAGGTTACCCAAGTGGCCAACGGGGGCAGACTGTAAATCTGCTGGCTTACGCCTTCTCTGGTTCGAATCCAGAACCTACCACCACTTTCCCGGCGCTCTCCGGCCGGGTCGCCCGGCAAGTTAATCCTTGCCCTTGCGCCAAATCCGGGCAACTTCACGCTCCCTGTTTGGCAACGAGCAGTTCCGTCTTGGTGAATCTTCAGGTGAACTTGGTTCAGTGACGATTTGAAACCCGGTGGTCGGGAACAGTCAGGAAGCAGCCGGAGTCGAAGCAGTTTATCACATGAACAACAAGTTGTTCGTCGGGAACCTCTCGTTCCAGACGTCCGAAATCGCCCTCGAAGACGCGTTCAAGGCGCACGGCGATGTCACCGAAGTCAACCTGATGGTGGACAAGATGACCGGCCGCTCCCGCGGTTTCGCGTTTGTCACCATGGCGACCGACGAGGCCGCCCAGGCTGCCATTGCGGCCATGCACGGCCAGCAGCTCGACGGCCGGGCCCTCACCGTGAACGTTGCCCGTCCCCGTGAAGAGCGTCCGGGCGGCGGCGGTGGCGGTGGTGGATATCGCGGCGGTGGCGGTGGCGGCGGCGGTGGATACCGTGGCGGTGGCGGCGGTGGCGGATATCGCGGCGGTGGCGGCGGTCGCGGTGGCGACCGCGGCGGCTACGGCGGTGGCGACCGTTACTAAGCCCTGAATTTTCAAACCGGCGTGAGCAGCTTTGGGCTTGTTCACGCCGGTTTTTTGTTTTTCTGTCTGGTCCGGCTCTCAGCTTGGACCGACTGATTGACCCGGTCCGGCTGGATTTTTTTTCACGCATTGCATGGAAGAACCGATCAAGCTGGAGGGTAAAATTACCCAAGTGCTCGCAGGCACGATGTTTCGCGTCGAACTGCCGAATCAACACGTCGTGCTGGCGCACATTTCGGGCAAAATGCGCAAGCGCTTCATCCGCCTGACACCCGGTGACCGCGTCCAAATCGAGATGTCGCCCTACGATTTGGACAAGGCCCGCATTACCTACCGGCTCGGCTGATTCCCTCGGCACGCTCGAATCCCGACGGCGCCCAAGGGTTTCCAACCACCCCGGGTTCCTATCGACCGGCCGCTTGGGGAGCGCAGCCGGGCTGAGAAATTTCACTTCTTTTCAAGGCCGGCTCCCCCTCCTACCGTCCGCCCGCTTTTCCGCATCACCAATCGCAGGTATTATGGCCAAATCGTTCTTCCCCAGGATCGGCAAAATTCAGTTTGAAGGACCGCAGTCGAAAAATCCCCTCGCGTTCAAGCACTACAACGCCACCGAGCTCGTCGAGGGCAAGTCCATGCAGGAGCACATGCGCTTCGCCGTGGTCTACTGGCACACCATGCGCGGCAATGGCGGCGACATGTTTGGCTGGGGCACGGCGGACCGTCCTTGGCAGACCGGTGAAGGCACGGTGAAGGACGCCATCAAGCGCGCCCAAGCCATGTTCGAATTCACCAGCAAGATCGGCGCGCCCTTCTACTGCTGGCATGACCGCGACGTCGCCCCGCACGGCAAGTCGCTGGCCGAATCGAACAAGAACTTCGACGCCGTCGCCACCGAACTGAAGAAGCTCCAGAAGGACACCGGCATCAAGCTGCTCTGGGGCACCGCCCAGAACTTCGTCCATCCGCGCTACATGCACGGCGCCGCCACCAGCTGCAACGCCGACGTCTTCTGCTACGCCGCCGCGCAGGTGAAGAGGGCGATGGAATGGACGAAGGAACTCGACGGCGCGGGCTACGTGTTCTGGGGCGGCCGCGAAGGCTACTCCACGCTGCTCAACACCGACATGAAGCGAGAGATGGACCACCTCGGGCGCTTCATGCACATGGCCGTGGACTACAAGAAAAAAATCGGGATGAAGGGACCGTTCTTCATCGAGCCCAAGCCGAAGGAACCCACCAAGCACCAATACGATTCCGACGCCGCCGCCTGCCTCAACTTCCTCCGCGAATACGGCCTGCTGGAGCACTTCCAGTTGAACCTCGAAGTGAACCACGCCTGGCTCGCCGGCAAGAGCATGGAGCATGAGATGGAAGTCGCCGGAGCCGCCGGCGCGCTCGGTTCCATCGACGCCAACATGGGCGACTACTTCCTCGGCTGGGACACCGACCAGTTCCCCACCGACCTCTACCTCACCACGCAGACCATGCTCCGCGTGCTGAAGTATGGCGGCTTCACCGCCGGCGGCGTGAACTTCGACGCCAAGGTCCGCCGCGAAAGCTTCGAGCTGGACGACCTGTTCCTCGCGCACATCGCGGGCATGGACGCCTTCGCCCGTGGCTTGAAGGCCGCCGCCGCCATCCGCAAGGACGGCCGCATCGCCGAGTTCGTGAAGAACCGCTACGCCACCTGGGACAGCGGCATCGGCGCGAAGATCGAAGCCGGCAAGGCCAGCTTCGCCGATTGCGAGAAGCACGCCCTCAAGATCGGCGAAGTCTCCGGCCTCCAATCCGGCCGTCAGGAGCTGCTCGAATCGATCATCAACGAATTCATCTGAGACGATTCAAACTTCAACGAACGGCCGCCGTTCAACCACGGCGGCCGTTTTTGTTTCATTTCATCCAGAGAGGCCGAAGCCCATCGGGAGCATCGCGGAAAGTTGACGGCGCCCTTTCCCTGTCCGTTCATACGCCCGGCACATGAGCTACTGTCCGTCAGTCTGGAATTATTCGCGCCGTCCCACCCGCGAGGTCGTCGTGGGCGATCCCGCTCGCGGAGGCGTCATCATCGGGGGGAACCATCCGGTGGTGAAGCAGTCCATGCTCACCTGCGACACCATGGACACCGCGGCCTGCGTCCAGCAGACGCTCGACCTTGTCGCCGTTGGCTGCCAGATCGTCCGCATCACGGCCCCGACCGTGAAGGATGCGGCCAACTTGGAGAACATCGTCCGGGAACTCCGCGCCCGCGGCTGCCTGGTGCCCATAGTCGCCGACATCCACTTCAAGCCCGAAGCTGCCATGGAGGCCGTGAAGTGGGTTGAGAAAGTCCGCATCAACCCCGGCAACTATGCCGATTCCAAGAAATTCGCCGTCAAGGAATACACCGACGAGGCCTACGCAGAAGAACTGAAGCGCATCGAGGAAAAGTTCACGCCGCTGGTGCTCGACGCCAAACGCCTCGGCCGTGCGCTGCGCATCGGCACGAACCACGGTTCGCTCAGCGACCGCATCATGAACCGCTACGGCGACTCGCCGCTCGGCATGGTCGAAAGCGCCCTGGAGTTCGCCCGCATCTGCCGCCAGCACGACTTCCACAACTTCGTGTTCTCGATGAAGTCGTCGAACCCGAAGGTCATGATCGAATGCTACCGGCTGCTGGCCGCCCGGCTCGCGCAGGAAGGGTCCGACTGGAATTACCCGCTACACCTCGGAGTGACCGAGGCCGGCGAGGGCGAAGACGGCCGGATCAAGTCCGCCATCGGCATCGGTTCCCTGCTCTGCGACGGCATCGGCGATACCATCCGCGTGTCGCTCACCGAAGACAGCCCGCGCGAGATTGCCGTCTGCAACGACCTGCTGGAGCAAATCCCTACACTGGCCAATTCCGCATTCCGCATTCCGCATTCCGCAATTTCCTGGGACCCCTTCCATTTCGAGCGCCGCGAGTCCGCCGAGGCATCCCTGGGCGACGTGCGCTGTGGCGGCGAGCAACTGGTCCGCGTCGTGGTCACGCAGGCGACCTTCGACAAGGTGGCGCCCAAGATTTCGCCCAAGGCCGACGTGAAGCCCGAGGGCATATACGAAGACCTGAACGTCCTTGAGCTGGACCCGATGCAGCCGCTCGCCGTTGAACAGATCAACTGCGACACCCAGCTCGTGACCGTGGCTGAAGGCGTGGCGCTGCCGCCCATCACCGCCTTCCGCCTGCTGGCCGTCCGCCTGCACCAGCTTGGCCGCAAGAACCCGATCCTGCTCAAGGATTGCCTCGGCTTCAGCTCCACTCCCCTCTCGCCTGAAGTCGCCCTGCTCCGCGCCTCGGTGAACCTCGGCGCGCTCCTCGCCGACGGCATCGGCGACGCGATCCTGGTCCGCAACGAATCCGGCGCCGGCCAGTCGCTGCGGCTCGCGTTCAACATCCTACAGGCCGCCGGCTGCCGTTCCTTCAAGACCGACTACGTGGCCTGCCCGAGCTGCGGCCGCACGCTCTTCAACCTCCAGACCGTCACCGCCCGCATCAAGGCCCGCACCGACCACCTCAAGGGCGTTAAGATCGCCATCATGGGCTGCATCGTGAACGGCCCCGGCGAGATGGCGGATGCCGATTTCGGATACGTCGGCGGTGCCCCGGGGAAGATCAACCTCTACGTCGGCAAGGAATGCGTCCAGTACCACGTCCCCGAGGACCTGGCCGTGGACCACCTCATCGGGCTCATCCGCAGCCACGGCAAGTGGCAGGAGCCGGCGGCCTAGGCCTGTCTCCCGCGGCCTACCGCTTCTTCCGCGAGCAGGGGTTGCCGGCCCCGCGCACCGGGTTCGCCCAGGTGGTCGTGAACGGCTCCGTCCGCGGGTTGTACACGCTGGTCGAGACTCCCGACCGGGCGTTCGCCGAACGCTGGTTCGCCTCCACGGTCCACCTGTACGAGAGCGAGGCCGAGGGCGACAGGAAGCGCGCCGACCTTGCCGACGGCCGCCTGGCCGACTTCGAGGCCGTGGCGGGATCCGAGGTCGACTACGCCGACTTGCAGGCCCTGGTGGACGCCGCGGGCCACACCGCGCTGGGCGGGTTCATGCAGGCGCTGGAGCCCCACCTGTGCTGGGAGCAGGTCGTTCGCGCGTGGGCGGCCGAGGCCGTGGTCGACACGCCCGACGGCTACACCGGCCGTGGCCGGCACTACTTGCTGCACCTCGACGGCGCGGGCGCGGCCTCGCTCCTTCCCTGGTGCCTCGACGAGGCGTTCGGCGGCAAATACCGCAACGCCCACGAAGAGGACGGCGCGCGCAGCGTGCTGTTCGAGCGCTGCCTGGCCGAGCCCGGGTGCGCCCTCGGCTACTGGCAGGCACTCGCGGACACGGTCACCGCGATGCGCGCGTTCGACGTGGAGGCACTCCTGCGGCAGCAGGGCCCCGTGCTCGATCCGTTCGTGGACTCGTCCCTCCCTCGCGGTCGGGCCGACGCGCGGTCGGCGGCCATGGACGGCAAGCGCAAGGACCTGGGCGTCATGCTGGCGAGGCGCCTGGACGAGTTGGAAGCGACGGCCGGCTGCCGCGTCGATCCGGCCGACGACCTCGACCGCGACGGCGTGCCCTGCGCCTCCGACTGCAACCCCCTGGACGCCGCGGTGGGCGCTGGCACCTCCGAGGTGTGCGGCGACGGCGCCGACGACGACTGCTCGGGCCAGCCCGACGACGGCCCCGCGTGCTCCGCGTGCCGCGAGGCGCGGGTGGGCCCCCACCGCTACCTGTTCTGCCACGGCCCGCTGTCGTGGAGCCAGGCGCGCGCCTCGTGCCAGGCCCAGGGCTCCGACCTGGCCATTCCCAACACCGTGGCCGAGCTGCGCCTGCTGGCGGGCGGCGCCCTGAACGGTCCGCGCTGGCTGGGCCTGTCGGATCGGGCCGAGGAGGGCGTCTTCCAGGGCGTCGACGCCACGCCCGTGACCTTCCCGGAGTACCCGACCCCGTGGTGGCGCGAGGGCAGCCGCGACGGGGTGGCCGACAGCGACTGCGTGGCGGCGTCCTTCGACGCCGGCCAGCACGCGGCCTGGTGCGAGAGGCCGCTGCCCTACGTGTGCGAAGACCCGTGCGCGCCCGGCCTGGACGAGGACGGCGACGGCCACCCGCAGTGCGGCGACGACTGCAACGACGGGGCCGCCGACATCCACCCGGACGCCCACGACGGCTGCGACGGCCCCGACGCCGACTGCGACGGAGTCAACCCCTCCTGCGACGACGGCGGCGGCGACTGAACGACGCTCCCGTCGAACCCGCGCCGGCCGCGACGAACGGTCCACGCCCACCGTTTACGCCCGCCCCCGCGAGGCCTATATTGGCGCCCGGCCACCGCCGGGGACCGGGCATGCCAGCCGACGAGATTCGCATTCTGGGCGCCGCCGAGCACAACCTGCAGCACGTCGACGTGATCCTTCCGAAGAACCGCCTGGTGGTGCTGACCGGCGTCAGCGGCTCGGGCAAGTCGTCGCTGGCCTTCGACACGCTGTTCGCCGAG
>CAIWAH010000365.1 GCA_903910585.1 uncultured Verrucomicrobiota bacterium | reverse complement strand
CTCTCGGCGCAGCGGGCAGGCTGGCAGCCCGCCCTACTTCTGATTGCCGGGCGGAAAACACCCTGCGGCCCAGCACACCACGCCATTTTGGAGCCGCCTCCAGTTTTCCTGATTTCCAAATTCCCTTTGTCCCCGCCTTTTCTACCCTCGCGCCCATGACTTCCCGCTTGTTACGGCTCCTGCCGTTCGTCGCCTCGCTCACCCTCGTCACCACCCGTGCCGCCGAGGGCTACACCGACACCCCGATGCAGCCCGACGGCAAGTGGCACGTCCACGATCCCGCCCGCCCGAAGCCCAAGGTCATCACCCCCGGCGCCAACTTCAGCCACGGCGTCCCCGCCCCGTCCGACGCCATCGTGCTGTTCGACGGCAAGGACTTCTCCCACTGGGTCGGCGAAAAGGGTGAGGTGAAGTGGAAGCTGGAAAACGGCTACATGGAGACCACCAAATCCGGCCGCATCCACACCAAGGACGAATTCGGCGACTGCCAGCTCCACATTGAGTTCGCCACGCCCTCGCAGGTCGTCGGCAACGGCCAGGGCCGCGGCAACAACGGCGTGAACTTCTACGGCCGCTACGAGATCCAGGTGCTCGACTCCTACAAGAACGAGACCTACGCCGACGGCCAGTGCGCCGCCATCTATGGCCAGTCCCCGCCGCTGGTGAACGCCTCCAAGGGCCCCGGCGAATGGCAGACCTACGACATCATCTTCGAGAGCCCGCGCTGGGACGCCGCCGGCAAACTCGTGAAGAAGGCCTACATCACCGTGCTGCACAACGGTGTGGTCGTGCATCATCGCCGCGAACTCTACGGCAACACCCCGTGGCGCGCCCTCGGCAACTACGACAAGCCGCACCCGCCGAAGGGATTCCTCGAACTCTACGAACACGGCAACCCGGTCCGCTTCCGCAACATCTGGGTCCGCCCCCTCGGCGAATACGACCAGCCGTGAATCATCATGGTGGGGCCTTCCCTCGGTGGCGCAGGGAGGATGGGGCAGACATCGACGCGGACAGGCCAGGTAGGGCAGTAGGTCCAGTAGGGGGGATAGCCCCAGGTCGAACGATTCTGCGAGTGGCGCGCTTGGCGGACTGTCCAAAGCAGCGACGGCTTTGGACGAGCGGCACGATGATCGCTGGCTATCGGGTCAAGACTCGGCGGCGGCGCCTCGGCGATTGATGTCTGTTCCCGGGCGAGAGCCTACCGCATTACCTCATTCCCAACCATCCGCCGAGCGAGAATCCTATGGCCCTAAACGGCGACGTGAATACGGATGATTCCTCGGACCGCGAAGCCGTGTAATATCTCCGCTGTAGCTGCGGAATACGCTTGCGAACCAAAGGTGGGGGGGAGTCTCTTGGTTGCTATGAAGAATTCCTTCTCAAAACTTTTGTTGCTTGTAGTTGCTCTCTCTCTGTGCGACCGTTTACGTTTGTGCTCAAACTCTGACGCCGGGGTCGGATCCGTCGTTCGTCTCCACTGTCGGCGTCCGATACCGTGCATTCAATAGGACCTCGGAACAGGAGGTCTACATCGGGAGCGGTTTGAGCGCTGCCGCCACTCGTGCTTCTGCCAACATTACCTACCAATACGAACCGAACTCCAATCCGTTCACGATCGCCTACGATTCGGGCCTCGATCAATTGTCCACTACCATCGGCGGCCAGACCAGTGTCTGGAGTTGGAGCCCAACGACCGCGAATGCGGTCCGCTTCGGGCTTCAGTCCTTTGGTGCCACGCCAGGGACGCCAGCGACCGTTACTGTGTCGAATCTCAAAGTGAATGGTTCTGACGTGTCCGGTGGCCCACTTTCGGTCTCATCTATTACCGCCGCCGTCATTTCTAGTTCTTGGACACTCACCGGTTTGGATTTTTCGTCCAGTTTCAGCCTGACCGGTTCTTTGGATCTGACCGCGGAATCGTCGTTCAGCACTTCTGCCGAGGGTAGCAAGGTGGAGTTCTATTTCGGAAATGTCAGCGAAGTCCCCGAACCTTCAACCTGGGCGGCGGCCGGCGCGGTTGTCGCAATGGTTGCGTCGCAGTGGCGCCGCCGGCTGGCCGCTCGGCACTAATTCCGGAATGACTTATGATCGAATGGCGGTCGTTCCTAGGGGCCGGCCGCCTCGTTTTTTTAAAAGCCCGGAAACAAGAATCGAGGTGGGTAGCTAGACCGTCTTCGGCGGGTTCTTTCGGGTGTGGGCCGGTTGCATCGCGAGGGAGCGTGGGGCTCCGTGCCGGAACGCCGGTTGTTCTAAAAGCGCGGGGTTGTCACTGCCGGCGCGATCCGCCATGACTGGAACATCCGCCATGCACTTGTTCCCTCGCTGCACCTGCCTTTCCGGCAGCCTGCTCGCCGCCTTGATCGGCTTCACAGCCTTGGCGCGCGAGCCAGACCTGGTCCTGCCGCTCTGGCCGGGCACGCCGCCGGGGGAGAGCCGGGCGCAGGGCGAGGAACACCGGGTCGAGGGGCGCCCGCGGCCGTTTTACCAGCTCACGGACATCACCGTGCCGTCGCTGGTGGTTTTCCACGCGCCGGCGGAGAAGCGCAACGGCACGGCGGTGCTGGTGTGTCCCGGCGGCGGCATGCAGCGGCTCGCCTACGAGCATGAGGGGCTGGAGGTCGCGGCGTGGCTCAATTCCCTGGGTGTGACTGCGGGCGTGCTCAAATACCGCGTCCCGGCCCCGGCCCGGACCGCCGCGATGGACGCCCAGCGCGCCCTTGGCCTGATTCGTGCCCGCGCCGCCGAATGGAAGCTGGACGCCGACGCGATCGGCACCCTGGGATTTTCCGCGGGCGGCGAGATTGGCGTGTGGTTGCTCACCCATGCTGAGGCGCGACTGTATTCGGCCACCGATGCGGCGGACCAGCTGTCGGCCCGGCCGGATTTCGCCGGGCTCATCTACTCGGGCGGCCTGCTGCAACGGGACGGCGCGCTGAAGGAACCGTTCGCCGGCAAGCTGAAGGTGGGATTGCCGCCGGTGTTCCTCGCGCATGCCTTTGACGACATTTCGCACGAGAGCCTGACGCTGGCGCTGGCGCTCAAGAGCGCGGGCGTGCCCACGGAGGTCCACGTCTATCGCGAGGGCGGCCACGGCTTCGGTGTGCGCCCCACCGGCATTCCCACGGACGGCTGGAAGGACCGCTTCGCCGACTGGCTGGGCAGCCTGGGCTTCCTCGACGCCGCGCCGGTCCGCGACTTGGCCCGGCGCACGGCCGCCGCACTGGCCGCAATGCAGTCGCCGCCGCGCTTCACGGAGAGCGTGCCGGGCGGTTCGCTGGACGAGGCCTACGTGGCACAACGCCGGCTCGTCCGCACGCAGGCGGCGGGTGATCCGGTCGCGGGCTTCAAGGGCGCCGCCGCGGCGGCTGCGGTCCAGAAGGCGCTGGGAGTGGACGGGCCGTTGGCGGGCGTGGTGTTCCGGTCCGGCCGGCTCGATGGCCGCAGCCCGCAGGTGGTGCCGGTGCGGGACGGCGAGCCGGTCGTGGTCGAGACGGAGATCGGTTACGTGACGTCCGTGGACCTGTCCTACGAGATCCTGACCGACGAGCAGGCGCGCGGTGCGGTGGAAGCGGTCGTGCCGATCATCGAGCTGCCGCGGAGCTTTCCGACCACCGGCCCGGCGGACGCGCGGAACATGGTCGCCGCGAACATCGGTTCGGACCGTTACCTTGTCGGTGCGCCGGTGAAGGCGGAGCGGTTCAACCCGGACGCCGTGGCGATCACGCTGAAACGCGACGGCCAGGTGCTGCACGAAACCACGGGCGGCACGGCGGCCGGCGGCCAATGGCACAACCTGCGGCTGGTGCTCAACACGCTCACGCGCCACGGCTACACGATTCCGGCCGGCAGCGTGATCCTGGGCGGCGCGCTCGGGAAGATTCAGCCGGGCGAAAAGGGCCGTTACGAGGCCGCCTTCGGTGAGCTGGGCACGATCACGTTCGAGCTGAAGTGATAAGGCGGGCCCGCCCGGCCTCGTTCATCAGGGTCGGCCGGAAGCCGGTTTGCCGCGGAAGACTTCGGCCGCCCGCGCGTGGGCGAACACCACGTCGGGATCGCGTTGCAGCGCGTCAAAGTAGCTGCGGGGGAATCCGTCGCCGTCCTCGGAGGCCACGAGCAGCTCGCGGGTGCGACCGATGAGCCCGGTGACCAAGGCGGGTGTGAGCGGCTCCTTTTCGTCGAGAGCCTCGTCCATCGCCACGATGAGCAGCGAGAGCGGATGCAGCCACGCGAACCACGGATCGTCGGTGAGCAGCTTG
>CAIWAH010000364.1 GCA_903910585.1 uncultured Verrucomicrobiota bacterium | reverse complement strand
GCGCTGCCGGAGCTGACCGCCGAGGAACTCGCCACCTACGACTGGCAGTTCCCCGTCGCCGGCTTCGGCGAAGCCGGACAACGCCGGCTGAAGGGTGCCTCGGTGTTGATCTCGCGCATCGGCGGATTGGGCGGCACCGTCGCGCTTCAACTGGCCGCTGCTGGCGTGGGCCACCTGATCCTCGCGCACGGCGGCAACCTGAAACCCAGCGATCTCAACCGGCAGTTGCTGATGTCGCACGCGCATCTGGGCGAATCCCGGATGGACCAAGCCGTCGCCCGGCTTCGCGCGTTGAATCCCCGGATCGAGATCGTCGCCGAACCTGCCAACATCTCGGAAGGCAACGCGGCCCGACTCGTCGCGCAGGCCGATGTGGTCGTGGACTGCGCGCCACTCTTCCCCGAACGCTACCTGCTCAATCGTGAGTCCGTGGCCCAGCGCAAGCCGATGGTCGAGGCCGCAGTTTACGATCTCGAATTCCACCTCACGGTCTTTGTCCCCGGCGAAACGCCCTGCCTGCGCTGCCTGTATCCCGAGCCGTCGGCGACATGGACCCGGAAGTTCCCGGTCTTCGGCGCCGTCTCCGGCGTGGCCGGCTCCATGGCGGCGATGGAGACGATCAAGCTCCTCGCCGGCTTCGGCGACACGCTACGTGGCCAGCTGCTGACGATGGACCTCCGCAACCACTCCGTGACGAAGCTGCGAATTCGCCGGCTTCCGGGTTGTCCCGAGTGCGGCAAACTTTAGCCTTCGGAAATCAGCGCCATGAACCAGTTTATCAAAGTCGGCATGTGCCACCCGGAGGCTAGAATTGGACAACCGGCATTTGCCGGCGCGCCCGCGTCTTGGAGTGCTGCGGCGCAGCGAGGCGAAGCCGCCGCTTTGGCCGGAGGACGGAGCTCCGTAAAAGCCCAACGCCCCAGTCACATCGCCCCGCTAAAAAAGCGGTGGCAAGCCACCGCACTCCAAGACGCTAGCGCGCACTTCTGCGCCTTCATTGTCCTCATCCTTTGGGTTTTGCTCCACCCTTTCACTGCAGTCGCCTGCCGCTACTCCATCCGCGACACCGGTTTTGTGGATCTGGCCACGGAGTCCTATCAGGTCGAACTGGCCCATCCACCCGCCTTCGCCGCGACCGCCAAGCTCTACACGCAGGCCGCCGCAGGGCTGTTCCTCGAAGCCAACGTCAGCTTCGTCACCAAGGATTCGGCCAGCTCGTTCCTGCGGCTGGCGGATGGCACTGGCCGCTCGCTGGATCTTGCCGCCGGGCAACCATTGCCAGGGGATGCAGCCGGCATTGCGCGCTTGCTGGAATCGGCCGTCGCCTCGCCGCGGCGCGAGGACATTCACCGGGAAGCGCTGCGGGCTTACGCCGTGGTGGTGCTCGTGGAGGGCACCGATGCCGCCGACAACGAACGCGTCCGCGGCGCCATCGCGACGGCCACCGCCGCCATCGCCCGCCAGATGCCGTCCATGCCCAAGCCGGTGGAAGTGCCGCCGCAGTTGATCACGATTCCGGTGACCGAGCAGGGCGCCGAGGCAGTGCTGCTCTGGGGACTGGGATTTGAGCCGCGGCTTTCGCCCGAGGCCCGCGTCGCACTGGTCTATGGCCGCGGGCGCCGGCTGGGCGAACCGCTGGAGGGCGCACTGATCACTCGGACCGTCCTGCAGGAACGGCTTGCGATTATCGGCCAGGATTGCGAATGCGATCTCGACCGCGCCTGGCTCAAGGGACCGGTGCTGCCCGGTCGCTGGGACCGCGAACTCCAGCAGCTCGCGGCGAAGACGCTCGGGTTCGATTCCGAAAATCCGATGGTCCGCACCGAGGTCAGCCGCATCGTGCTGCGCGGCGAAGGCGACAAGGCCAAGTCGAAGAAGCCCTCGACGGCTCTCGCGTTGGGTTATGTGGAAGAGGCGATTGATGCCTCGGGCGAAGACGAGACCAACGCCGGGCCAGCATCCACGCCGGCTGCCGCCCCCACCAAGCTGCCCGCGCCGACGGTTCCGCCCCCGCCGCCATTGGCGACCGCGGCGGCCCGGCCGTTTTGGTTCGCGCTGTTCGGATTGCTCGCCGCCGCGTTTTGCGCCGGCCTCATGTTGCTGAAACGGTCCCGCCGCCAATGACACTGCTCGCGCTCATCTGGAAGGAACTCTGGCATCTCCGGGTCAATGCGTTCCTCGTCGCCGCCGGGCTCGCGCTCGCCGTGGCGCTGCTCACGGTCGTGCGCTTGACCACCGCCGCGGCCGAGCGCGAGACGCGCCGCGTGATGCGCGACCTCGGCTTCAACCTCCGCATCATTCCCCGCGATACCGACATGGATGCCTTCTGGGCCAGCGGCCATTCGGACAAGACGCTGCCGGCCGACACCGTCCAGAAGCTCGCCGCGCAGCACGGGCTGTTCGTCACCTTCAACCACCTCACGCCCGCGCTGGAACGCCGGTTTCCCGTCGCCGGCCGTGACGCAATCCTGTCAGGCATCGGCCCGTCGGTAATCGGTCCCGGCGAGAAGAAGCAGCCGATGGGTTTCCTCATCGCGAAGGGCAGCGTCTATCTCGGCTCGGAAATCGCCGCCAGCCTCGGGGCGAAGCCGAAGTCCCGGATCGAACTCGCCGGCCGCAGCTTCACAGTCGAACGCGTGCTCGCCGAAAGCGGTTCCGACGACGACATCCGCCTCTACACCGCGCTCGAAGACGCCCAGTCGCTGCTCGGCCTGCCGGGCCGGATCAATGAGATCAAGGCCATTGACTGCCTCTGTCTGACCGCCGACCAAGACCCGCTGAGCCAGCTCCGCGCGGTGCTGGAGAAGGCGTTGCCCGAGGCCAAGGTGCTGCAACTCCGCTCGCTCGCCGACGCCCGCGCCAAACAGCGCCAGATGGCCGAACGCTACGCGGCCTTCGCCACACCGGTCGTGCTGCTGGGCGGCGCGCTGTGGGTGGGACTGCTCACCGTGCTCAACGTCCGTGAACGCCGCGCCGAGATCGGCCTGTGGCGCGCTCTGGGCCGTGGCTCGGGTCGGATCGCCACTCTGTTCCTCGGCAAGGCCGCGCTGCTCGGCCTGGTCGGCGCGGGACTCGGCTACGCTTTGGGCACGGCCCTCGCGCTGCGCTTCGGCCCCGACATCTTCAAGGTCACCGCCAAGGCCCTGGAACCGGACATCGCGCTGCTCGGCTGGGCCGCACTGCTGACGCCGGTTTTCGCGGCGGTGTCCGCCTTCCTGCCCGCGATGCTGGCCGTGGCGCAGGACCCGGCGGATTCGCTTCGGGCGGATTGAGGAGGGAGAATGAACAGCGAAGACGCGAAGACGCGAAGGAATCTGACAGGCTGGATCAAGATGTTCGACATCATCCAGTGGACCCTTGCGCTGGCTCTGTCGGCTCCGTTTGTCTGGTTCTTCTTTATCCGCACTCCAGGAGTCATAAAGGAGGCGCGGGAAATTGCCGCCCAGGTTCGCGGCCAAGTTGGAGAGTCTGAACTGGCCGCTTATCTGGCCGCCAGCGAGCAGGAGATTCAAAGGGGCACTCTACCACCAACCAATTGCGTGCCGTCGTGGGTTCGTGGAATCCAGACTTCGCACGCCAGACTAGGCGCCAGTTCACGATTGGCAGGCACCAACCTCACCATAACTGCCGTCTGGGCGGACGGGCGCGGGTTCATCGGCATGAACATCAGCAACGATCCGAAAGCCCATCCAGAACGAGGCCGACGGATGGGCAAATACACGGTCATGGCGTGGACAAACTGCTCCATCACGGTTGCCACCGAAGGCTACTGAGCTAGCACAGCATCAACGAAACATGGACATACACGGAATTCAGAATCCTTCGCCTCTTCGCGCCTTCGCTGTTCAACCCTCTCCTTCCCCATGATCACCTGCGAACAGGTCAACCGCACATTCCACGGCCCCGGCGGCGAGGTCCGCGGGCTGTGTGACGTTTCGTTTACGGTCACGCGCGGTGAGTTCGTCGCCGTGCAGGGCGCCAGCGGCTCGGGCAAGAGCACGTTGCTGCTGACGCTCGGCGGCATGCTGCGACCGTCGTCCGGACGCGTGGCGGTCAACGGGCACGAGCTTTACGGGCTTTCCGCGGCGGAACGCGGCCGGGTGCGTGCGGCCGGCATCGGCTTCGTGTTCCAGCTATTCCATCTGGTGCCCTACCTGACCGTGCTCGACAACGTATTGGCCGGGCTGCCCGGTTCGGTGGATTCCGCGGCCCGCGCGCGTGCGGCAGCCTTGCTGGATGAATTCGGGCTGTCCCATCGGGCCGCGCACAAGCCGGCCACGCTCAGTGCCGGCGAACGCCAGCGCACGGCCCTCGCCCGCGCCATCCTCAAGCAGCCGGCCGTGATCCTCGCCGACGAACCCACGGGCAACTTGGACCCCGAAAACGCCGCCTCAGTGTTCCGCCATCTCGCCGCCTACCGCCGGCAGGGCGGCACCGTGATGGTGGTCACCCACGGCCCCGACGCCGCGCCCCACGCCGACCGAACCTTCCGGCTGGAACAGGGGCGGCTCACGGAACTCCAAACCCAGCCAGTTTCCCGATGAAGCCTCACCGAATGCGGAACGCGGAATGCGTAGTGCGGAATTCCCGGCCACCCGTTCTTCGACTTTCCTGCCTGCTCGCCCTGGCTCTCGTCGTGCCGGCGCTGCACGCCGCCGACTGGCCGACCTACGCCGGCAATTACGCCCGCAGCGGCGTGAGCCCCGATCCGCTACCCGCCAGCCCGGCGGAGGCGTGGGTCTGGACTTCGCCTCAGCCGCCGCAGCCGGCGTGGCAGGGCGAGGCCAAGTGGGACGGCTACAACAAGGTCTTCGACATGAAGCCGCGGCAGATCTTTGACCGCGCCTTTCACGCCGTCGTGGCCGATGGCCGCGTGTATTTCGGTTCATCGGCGGATGACAAGGTCTATTGCCTCGACGCGAAGTCGGGCCGTGAACTGTGGTCATTCTACACCGAGGGCCCCGTGCGCCTCGCCCCCACCATTGCGGGCGGCCACGCCTTCTTCGGTTCGGACGACGGTTCGGTCTATTGCCTCGACGCCAAGACGGGGCAGGTGGTCTGGCAGACGCTGGCCGCGCCGAAAGACCGGCGGATCCCGGGCAACGGCCGGGTGATTTCGAACTGGCCGGTCCGCACTTCGGTCGTCGTGGTGAACGGCACCGTTTACACGACCGCCGGCATGTTTCCCTCGGAGGGCGTTCACCTCGTCGCGCTCGACGCGAAGACCGGCACAGAAAAGTGGCGGCAAACGCAGACCGATCTGCCGGCGCAGGGTTACCTGCTGGCGTCGAAGAGCCGGCTTTACGTGCCGGCGGGCCGCAACAATCCGGTGGTGTGCGACCTGGCCACCGGCAAACGCCAGCGCGTCGTCGAAGGCGCGGGCGGCACCTACGCGTTGCTGACCGATGACATGCTGGTGTTCGGTCCCGGCAAGAACGGGCAACTGGGCGCCGTCGAGGAGGGCCAAAGCGACCAACTCGCGTCATTCCAGGGCAACCACATGATTGTCACGCCGACGCGTTCCTACCTGCATTCGGACACGGAGCTGAGCGCCTTGGACCGCGCCCGTTATCTTGATCTGGCCCGTCAGCGGAAGGCCTTGGCCAAGCGCCAATCCGATGTGGTGAAGGAAATCCGCAAGCTCGGAGAGAAGCCCGAGACCGCCGCCAAGCGCGACGCGTTGAAGGCGGAACTCACCGGCATCGGCACCAAGGTGGATGAACTCACTGCCGGCATGGAGAACTGTCTGGCGTGGAAGGTGCCGTGCCGTTGGCCGCTGAGTCTCGTGCTGGCGGGCGAAACGGTCGTGGCTGGCGGCGAAGACGAAGTGACCGGCTTCAACGTCGCAGACGGTAAATCGGCCTGGACGTTGCCGGTGAAGGGCAAGGCTTACGGACTGGCGGCGGCGGACGGGGCGCTGCTGGTGAGCACTGACGCGGGCACGATTCATTGCTTCCGCGCTCCCACGCAGCGGGCGGCCATCGGGAACAAGGAGGCACGGCGATGAATATGGCGATTGGAAACCGGGAGCTGGAACCGATGAAAGCGGCAGCACAAAGCGTAGGGCAGGCTGCCAGCCTGCCCGCTGCGCCGAAAGGCGCGAAACCCATCTGCGTTGAATCTGCCACCACGGGCAGGCTGGCAGCCTGCCCTACGTTGGTGTGCACGCGTTCGTGTTGGGCGGCCGTCATGCTGCTCGCGTTGGCCGTTACCGCACCCGCATTGGCCCAACAGGAGCCCGGACTCATCGCGCACTGGCGTTTCGCCCCGGACCGTTCTTTGGGTGACGACGTGAAGCCGGTGGCGGGCGGACCGGATGTGACGTTCCGCGGGCCGGTGAAGTTCATCGCCGATCCGGGACCGCCGCGGGCCGAACTCGATGGCCGCAGCACCGACCTGCTGGTTGCGCCCGATCTCTCGAAGGCGCTCCTGCCGACGCAGGATGTCACCGTCGAGACGTGGGTGCGGATGGACCGGGCCGAAGCCTGGGGCGCGGTCTTCGGAGCCATCCAGGACAACGGCGAATTCGAGCGCGGCTTCCTCCTCGGCAATCGCG
>CAIWAH010000363.1 GCA_903910585.1 uncultured Verrucomicrobiota bacterium | reverse complement strand
TCCAGGCCATGACGCGCGAGGAATTTGGTAAGTTTGTGAATCACCTGGCGACGGTGTGGAGCTGGGCGCACCCGGTGGCGGCATGACGACCGTCATGCCCTGCCCGTTTTGTGGGCACGATGATGTAGAGATCGACGAGGTCGACCGCCAGTGCTTTGCGGTGTGCTGCCCGGAGTGCGAAGCGATGGGGCCGGTGAGCCGGAACTTCGGGCGCAGTTCGAGATGGTTCGTCTTGCCGCTCAGGGCCGGCTTCAGCGGGTCCGTCGAGTAGGCGAACGCGTGCCCACCGGCAGCCAGCGTGACCGTGTTGGTGAACTTGTAGATGCGCTGACCGCCGATCTCGACGATGTCCCGGGCGATGCGCTGGTTGTCCAACGCGAGCGCGAAGTCGTAGGCGCCGCCGTAGTCCTGCCAGCCGCCCAGCGGGAACTGGGCCTCGACGCGGTAGCGGCCTTCGCGCGGCAGTTCAAACTCCAGCCGGTGGTCCGTCCGCTTCGCCTCGACCGCCTTGGTGATCTTGACCGGTCCGGAGTCCACCGCGCGCATCGGGTAGCGCTGACCACCCTTGGCGATGACGTGGTCCACGACGTATTCCGCGAGGTCGAAATACTTTTCCAGCAGCGCGGGCGAAAGGGTCTGGAAGTCGCCGTTGTTGTCGAAGCCGAAGGCGGTGTCGTCGGGCGGCAGCAGGTCGCGCAGGCGCTGGCGGCTGGAACTGGCGTCGCTGCTGAACTCGCCCTCGAGCACCGGACTCACGCCGAACAGGTCCGTGATGGTGAACTCGTATTCCATCCGGTTCAGACGGCGCACCGTGACCCGGCCGGGATCGGGCTTCCGGTAATCCACCCCGAGGCGCTGCTGCTCAATCCACTGCGTGATGGCCTTGCGGTCGGCCTCCGGCAGCGGGTCCGCATCGGCGGGCGGCATGAAGCCGTGGCGGACGATGGTCCAGGCCTTCACCCACTGGAAGCGGTTGGTTTCGCTCGGACCTGCGGCCAGCAGCGTGTCGAGGGCGAAGCTGCCCTTGGCCACGCCGTCGCCGTGGCAGTCGAAGCAGTGGCGTTCGAAGAGCCTGGCGCCCCGGCCCGGGCTGGGAGTGGCCGGCTGTGCCCAGGCGGAAATGGCGGCGGTGACGGTCCACAGGAGCAGGCACGCCGGAACCCAGAGGCCGGGACGCAGGGCGCGCACCAGGCTTTTCGCCGGGCGGAGTTGGTGCCAGGTGATCATGCCTCGCGGAGGGACTGGTCTCCCATGCCTCCTCCTCGCGCCGTGGACAGGGCGGCCGAGGCGCAGGATTGGGCAGGAAAACCGCGGGACAATGCCACTGCCCTGCGGAGCGTGGATAGGGCCGATTTCCGGTGACCGAAAACCGGACGGCCCGGGCACGGGAATGCCTCGGGCCGCCGGGTTGCGCGAGTGAGGAATCCGTCAGGCCGCCTGGCGGGTGCGAAGGCGCCGGGCCAGCGCGAACAGGCCGGCCAGACCGCCGACGAGCGCGCCGGTTTCCGCGGGTTCGGGCACGGCGACCAGATTGCCCCGGATTTCACCGCCGGCATTCGCGGAAGTGTGGACGTTGATGTAAAAGCGGCCGGCCAGCAGGGCGACCTCATCGGCTTCCAGGATGGTCACGGTGCCGCTGAAGCCGCCGCTGGTGGCGTTGGCATTCCAGCCGCCCAGCGAGTCGAGAGGATACTTCACGCTGGCATTCTGGGTGAACGAACCGGTGCCGCCGGAGGTGGTGGGGCCGTGGATGTGCCCCGCGGTGGCATTGCCGGTCAGGTCCACAAAGCCGTTGGCGGAACCCCAGCCGACATTGATCGTCAGAAGATTGCTCACGTCATCATACGAGATGCCGGCATTGATCTCGCCGCCGATGCCGGGGCTGCCGCTTATCGCACCGTTTTCATTCCCGGAAAGCAGACCGGAGCCGCCTTTCCCTTCCAAATCAAACTGGAAGCTGGAGGCCTGGGCGAAGCCCGCAAGGAGCAGGAACGTGGAGGTGACGAGACTGGTTTTCATGACGCGAGTGTTTTGGTGACCGGTTGAGTGTGTTTTGTCAGAGGGGACGCCCGCCTCCTGCTCTCTGACGCCGGCAAAGTCAAGCAGTCAGCTCGGTCCGGGCGCAGCTGGGAACCGTGGCTGGCCCCCGGAGTGGGCCGCGTAGCTGCGGACGTAAGTCCGTGGCCGGATGCGGGGCCTCCAGCCCACCGCCACCGACTGACGTCCGCGGCTACGGCCGCCGTCCATCCGACGGAACCAGCCACGATGAAATGATGCGCCCCCTGAACCGACCTTGCGCCCGGCGGACAGGCTGGGCCGGAGGGTTTGGCGCCGGTCGGCGCCGCGGGCAGACAGGCAGCCTGCCCGCCGTTCGGTTCAGGGGTAGCCTCCACGAATTTCGAATCGCGCATTGGGACCATGAACCTGAAAGGAGCGCACCCCTCTCCCCGGCCCGCTCCTCCACTTCGCGTGGGGGAGTGGGAGACGGAGCAGTGTCCAGATGCGCCCGCTTGATCCTAGGCATGGTCATTCCTTCACGGCGTCAAACTGTGAGCCGGTGAAATCCAGCCGGTAGATCATCCCCTCGTAGCCGACCGCGTAGAGGTTGCCCGCGTCATCCTGGCCGAAGGAGACGAGCGGCTGCGGCACGGTGCCGAGCCGGCGGACGGCCTTGAGCGCCCCGTGTTCCTGCGTGAGGCCGAAGATCATCCTGGAGGTGAAGTCGCCGCACACATAGACGCCGTAGAACGGGGACTGCGGGTTGCCACGGTAGACGTAGCCGCCCGTGATCGAGTTGCCGTATTTGCGGCGGTAGGCGAACACGGGCGGCGTGAAGGTCCGGCCGGCGACACGATACTGGTTGGAGAACGGCTCGAAGCCTTCAAACACGTTCCAGCCGTGGTTCTCGCCGCGACGGATGAGCGCGATCTCCTCCTCGCGGTCCTGCCCGACATCTGCGAGCCAGAGGTCGCCGGTCAGGCGGTCGAAACTGAAGCGCCACGGATTGCGCAGGCCGTAGGCCCAGATTTCCGGACGCGCGTCCGGCTGGCCTTGGAACGGATTGTTGGCGGGGATGGCGTAGGCGAGGCCGGGGTCGCGGCGGTCCACGTCGAGGCGCAGCATCTTGCCAAGGAGCAGTCGCAGGTTCTGGGCGTGGCCGTTGGGGTCGTGGTGCGGGCCGGTGTCGCCCATCGCGAAGTAAAGGAAGCCGTCGGGGCCGAACTCCAGCCAGCCGCCACTGTGATCTTCGGCAACGCTGTTGATCTTGATGAGCCTCCGTCCGGGCTTGCCGGAGTCCCGGCTGAAATCGGAC
>CAIWAH010000362.1 GCA_903910585.1 uncultured Verrucomicrobiota bacterium | reverse complement strand
TCCCAGGCCCGCAGGCGATTGCCGCCGTTCAGCACGCTTCTCTGCAGCGTCCCGCCGGCCCTGCCGAAGGAGCGGAAGACGTCCGGCGCGATGCCGCTGATCGCCGGAAAGTCGCCGGCGCTCGTGTCATTGACGGCCAGCGTGCCCAGGTCCCACGGCCCCTGGGTCCAGGTGGCCGCGCGGGGGTCGAAGTCGCGGCCCAGGTTCCACGAGCCGGCGGCCTTGTTGTCGGCGGTGCCGTCGAGCGGAAACCAGGAGACGAGGTTGCTCTCGTAGCCGGTCAGCCGGGTGTTGCTGTTGACCGACTCGGTGACCTCGAGGCTGTTGAGCGACCGGTTGTAGACGCGGATATCACTGATCGAGCCCTTCCAGTAACTGGTGCCCCATTCCTGGGTGTTGTCCCGCTTGTACAACCGGCCGATCCGCATGCCGGTGCCCGGCAGGGCGTTGGGCAGTCGACCCGTCGACACCTTGACGCCGTCGATGTAGAGCGTGCCGTTGGTGGTGGAGGAGCCGCTCTTGACGACCGTGATCTGGTGCCACGCACCGTCGGTGGGCATGCCACCGGTGACGGTCCAGGCGTCGCCGAGCCGCAGGTTGTTGGTCGCGGCAGCCTTCTGGATGAAGAAGTTCTCGGCGCTCGTGCCCTGGGAGAGGATCGTGTACTCGCCCGCGTTGCCGAGGATGTCGTTGTCGGCCCGGATCCAGACCGACACGGTCCAGTCGCCCCCCATCGGGATGCTGGCCCGCATCGTCTCGATGTAGTCGTCGACGCCGTCGAAGTTGGCGACGGTGGGGATCGTGACGTCCTTCGTCCGCAGGGCGATATTGATCGTGCGGAGGTTGTCGTTGCCGGTGTTGGTGGAGCTGAAGGCCAGCGTCCGGAGCACCTGCTGGTATTCGGCGGCCGTGGCGGACCCGCTGAGGGTCAGGGCGCCGCTGCCGCCGTCGTAGCTGGCGCTGATGCGGCCGCTGATGCCGGTGGCCGCCAGCACGTCGCCGCTCTGCACGTTGCCGGTCACGCTGTCGACGACCGTGACCGTGGCGCCGAGGATCGTGTCGTAGTTGGCGGCGTCGCTGGTGTAGGGCGTGTCGGGGTCGGTCAGCGTCAGGCCGGGATCGACGGTGATGGCCGACAGCGGGTTGCCGGTGTTGGGCCGCAGCGACAGGGCCCGGCCGCCCGAGAGGGTGAGGATCGGCGCGTCGTTCACCAGCATCACGGTGATCGTCACCGTGGCGGGCGAGGCGGCGTAGGCGAGACCGTCCGTCCCGCTCCAGGTGAAGCTCGTGCTCCCGACCCAGTTGGCCCCGGGCGTGAAGCGGAGCTTGACGAGGTCGCCCGGGGCGATCTCCTGGTTCACCTGCACGAGTTCGCCGCCCGTCTGCCGGCCGTCCGTATCGGCGTCGAGCCAGAGCGCGCCGGTGGCCGGCAGCGACAGGATCCGCACGCCCTGGAGGGTCTTGCCCGTACCCGTGGTGGCGGTGCCGCCGACGGCATGGGTGTCGGTGTCGACGAGGACGAAGTCGTTGGCGGTGAAGGCGAGGGTGCCGTCTTCGGCGAACGACTTGCCGAAGCCCGAGGCCACGGGCACGTCGTTCGTGTTGCGGAGCCGGAGCGTGAAGTCGGCGGAGACCGTGGCGTTGCCCTGGCCGGAGCCGTCGTTGGCCGTCACCCGGAGGCTCAGGTCGGTGGCGCTGGCCGGCGGGTTGCCGCCGAACGTGCGGGTGGCGGGGTTGAAGCTCAGCCAGGCGGGCAGCACGCTGCCGTCGGCGAGCGTGGCCGAGTAGGTGAAGCTCGTGCCCGAAAGATCGCTGTCGGTGAACGTGGCGGCGTCAACCTGGTAGCTGAAGCTGCCCGAGCCGCTCCAGGCCTGGTCGGGGATCGCGGCGGCGACGACGGGCGGGTCGTTGTCGCTCGTGAAGCTGACGGTGAAGTCCTTCGTGCTCGTCACCTGCCCGTCGGCGGCCGTCAGCCGGATCGCGAGCGGAAGCGTGTTCGCCGCGGGATTGCCGGTGAAGGTGAGACTGTTGGCGTTATAGCTCAGCCACGACGGCAGCGGCTGGCCGTTCTGGAGCGTGGCGGTGACCGTGAGGGCGTCGCCGTCGGGATCGGAGACCGACGACCAGGGCACGCTGAACGACCGCACGCCCGCGCCGCTCACCGTGGGGTCGGTCACCGTGCCCCAGACGGGTGCCCGATTGAGGTTCGTGACGTTCAGCGTGAACGTGCCGAGCATCCATTCGGCGTTGTGGTTCCAATGGGCGAAATACCCATCGAGATTGTCGAACTGGAGAACCGTGTTGAAGGACGTGACGGCGACATACGTGCCGGCTGGCAGCGTCGTCGTGAAGCCGCCGGACGTGCTGCCGTCATACGTCAAGCCTGTTCCGCCGGCCACGAGGTTGTGGAGCGGGCGATTGGGATCGAACGAACCGCTGTAGAGCGACACCGTGTACTGCGAAAAGTTTCTACCCCAAGCTTTCTCCTCGCCCCGAATCACCTTTCCGAGGTTCGAGGCCGTCGTGACGAACTCATAGGTCGAGGCGTTGGACAGCGTGAACTGCGCGGTGCCGTAGCGAGTACCGGAGCCGTTGTTGAAGGCCGACCAGGCATACACCTCATGCCGAGTCGTGCGGGAGCGGGTCTCCCAACGGCTCGGGATGCCGAAGAAGTTGTAGGCGACGGGTTCCTGCCAGGTGATCGTCTTCTCGGCCCAGGTCTTCACGTAATGCGCGGTGACCTTGTCGCTCGTGTAGGGCTCGGCGTATTTCGTGAACGGGCCGGAGGAGTACCGCTGCTCCGCACGGCCCTGCCAATACAGCCGCGGCGCATTGCGGCCCACCGTGATCACGTAATTCGAGAGCGTGTTGCCGCCCAGATCGGCCTGGATGGCAGGGGTCTCGACCGGACCGGTCGTCGTCTCCAGGGTCCAGTCGCCACCGAACAGCACCTCCCCGGTCGCGTCATCGCTGGCGGCGACGTCCGCGGCCGTGGCGGCCGCGAGGGCCGTCACGAAGCCCTGCCCGGCGAAGCCGTCGGCCACGCCGCAGCCGTAGAGCAGGATGT
>CAIWAH010000361.1 GCA_903910585.1 uncultured Verrucomicrobiota bacterium | reverse complement strand
GTGCTCCTTTCGCCCGTTGATGTTGGCGACGAAGCCGACGCCGCAGGCGTCGTGTTCGAACTCCGGGCTGTAAAGCGACTCAGGACCGGACGGATACGAAGTCATGGGACGGCACAACTTGCCGGACCGCAGTGCGGCCCGGCGGGAAAATCTAGGGGTCGAAGCCCGGAAAGCGTCACGGGAATTCCGGGGCACAAAACGAAAACGCCTCATCCTTGGCCGATGAGGCGGGCATGGGGCTGAATCCTGCGATGCCCGCTCAGGGCAGGGAGGTCGAGCCCATCAGGAAGCGGTCGCATTCCCGGGCAGCGCCCCGGCCTTCATTGAAGGCCCAGACGACGAGGCTTTGACCGCGGCGGCAGTCGCCGGCGGCAAACACCTTGGGAATGCTGGTCGTGAACCGGCCGTGGTCGGCCTTCACGTTGGAACGCGGGTCGCGTTCAACGGCAAGGGATTCCAGCAGAGGTTGTTCGGGTCCGAGGAAGCCCATCGCAAGGAGCACAAGCTGTGCGGGAACGATGCGGTCGGTTCCGGGAACATCCACGGGCACGAACTGGCCTTTCTCGTTCTTGTCCCACTTGATCTGCACCAGGTGGATGCCGGACACGTTGCCGTTGTCGTCGCTCAGGAACTTCTTCGCCGTGGTCAAATAGACGCGCGGGTCCGCACCATACTTCGCCGCCGCCTCCTCCTGGCCGTAGTCCATCTTGTAGGTTTTGGGCCATTCGGGCCAGGGATTGTCCTTCGCGCGCGATTCGGGCGGGCGGGGCAGGATCTCGACCTGCATCACGCTCTTGCAGCCGTGACGCAGGGAGGTGCCGACGCAGTCAGTGCCGGTGTCACCGCCACCGATGATGACCACATCCTTGCCCTCGGCCAAAATCGGAGCGGCGGCCTTGTCGAGCAATGCCTTGGTGTTGCCGTGCAGGAATTCCATCGCGAAGTGGATGCCCTTCAGACTGCGTCCTTCGATCGGCAGATCACGCGGCTTAGTGGCGCCGGTGCACAGGACCACGGCATCAAAGTCATTCAGGAGCTCCTGCGAAGTCACGTCCTTGCCCACCTCGCAGTTGCACCGGAACGCGATGCCTTCGCGCTCCATCTGCTTCAGGCGGCGCAGCACGACGTTCTTCTTGTCGAGCTTCATGTTGGGGATGCCATACATGAGCAGTCCGCCCGGACGGTCGGCCCGTTCAAAGACGGTGACCCAATGGCCGGCGCGATTGAGCTGGGCGGCCGCGCAGAGGCCGGCCGGACCGGAACCCACGACGGCGACCTTCTTGCCGGTGCGCTTCTTGGGCGGCTGCGGCTTCACCCAACCTTCGTCCCAAGCCTTGTCGATGATCGAGACCTCGATGTTCTTGATCGTGACCGGCGGGGCGTTGATGCCGAGCACGCACGAACCCTCGCACGGAGCCGGGCACACCCGGCCAGTGAACTCGGGGAAATTGTTCGTCTTGTGGAGACGGTCGAGCGCCTCACGCCAGAGGCCGCGGTAAACTAGGTCGTTCCACTCGGGAATCAGGTTGTTGATGGGGCAGCCGCTGGCCATCCCGCTGACGAGGGTGCCGTTGTGGCAGAACGGGACGCCGCAATCCATGCAGCGGGCGCCCTGTTCGCGCAGCTTGGCTTCGTCCATGTGCTCGTGGAACTCGTTCCAGTCGCGGATGCGTTTGAGCGCGCTCCGGTCGAGCGGAAGTTCGCGGACGTATTCGAGGAATCCTGTGGGTTTGCCCATTATTGCAAATTCGTTCGGGGTCTAAGATGTGGGGTGCGCCGGGGATCAACCGCCACCGACGCGGGCGGCGTCCTTCGAGTTCGCCTCGAACGCCGCGTTGAGCGCCTCGTCGCCGGTGAGGCCGTCCGCCTTGGCCTTCTTGAGCGCCGCGAGGACGCGCTTGTAGTCCTTGGGCATCACCTTCACGAACTTCGCGAGCGAAGCAGGCCAGTCCCGGAGAAGATTCGCCGCCCGGGAACTCTTCGTGTTGATGGCGTGGTTCTCAACCATCGCCTTGAGGGTGGCCGCGTCCTCTTCGTCAGGCTTCTCCAGTCCGACCATCTGCGGGTTGCAGCGGGTCGCGAAGTCACCCTTTTCGTCGAAGATGTAGGCCACACCGCCGGACATGCCGGCCGCGAAGTTCCGGCCAGTGGGACCGAGCACGACAACCGTGCCGCCGGTCATGTATTCGCAGCCGTGGTCACCGACCGCTTCCACCACCGCCTTCACGCCGGAATTGCGGACGCCGAAACGTTCACCGGCCATGCCGCGGATGAACACCTCGCCAGCGGTGGCGCCGTAAAGCGCCACGTTCCCGACGATCATGTTTTCCTCGGGCACAAACGTGCTGCCCGCAGGCGGATAGAGGATGATCTTTCCGCCGCTGAGGCCTTTGCCGAAGTAGTCGTTGGCGTCGCCCTCGAGGTGGAACGTCATGCCCTTCGGCATGAACGCGCCGAAGCTCTGGCCGGCGCTGCCCTTGAAGGTGAGCTCAATCGTATCCTCCGGCAGACCGGCGGCGCCGCGGCGCCGGGTCAGCTCCGAACCGGTGATCGTGCCGACCACGCGGTTGACGTTCCGGACCGGAACAGTTGCCCGCACTTTCTCGCCGCGCTCGAGCGCCGGCTTGCACAGGTCGAGCAGCGTGGTCACGTCGAGCGACTTGTCGATGCCGTGGTCCTGCGCCATCTGGCAATAGCGGCCAACCTCCGGGCCGGCTTCCGGCTGATACAGAATCTTGCTGAAGTCAACGCCCCTGGCCTTCCAGTGCTCGACGGCCTGGCGCGGTTCGATGCGGTCGGTGCGACCGACCATCTCGTTGATCGTGCGGAAGCCGAGCTGGGCCATGAGCTCGCGGACTTCCTGCGCGATG
>CAIWAH010000360.1 GCA_903910585.1 uncultured Verrucomicrobiota bacterium | reverse complement strand
GTCCCCATCTTCACCAAGAACGGCTGCAACGGCGGCGGCTGCCACGGCAAGGCAGCCGGCCAAAACGGCTTCCGGCTTTCGCTGCTCGGCTTCGAGCCGGAGGAGGATTACGAGCACCTCGTGAAGGAGGCCCGCGGGCGCCGCCTGTTCCCGGCCGCTCCCGAACGCAGCCTGCTCCTGACCAAGGGCGCGGCCCAGCTCCCTCACGGCGGCGGCAAACGGCTGGAGCCCGGATCCGATGATTACAACCTGCTCGTCCGCTGGATTGCCCAGGGCATGCCCGTGGGCCAAGCCGATGCTCCGACGGTGGCGCGCGTGGAGGTGTTCCCGGCAACCCGAACTCTGGCGCTGAACTCCGAACAGCAGCTGGTCGTCACCGCGCACTATTCGGACGGTTCAACCGAGGACGTCACCCGCGGCGCGCTTTACGAGGCGAATGACAAGGACCTCGCCGCGACCGACCCGTTGGGCCGCGTGAAGGTCTTCAACCAGCCCGGCGAATTTGCGGTGATGGTCCGCTATCAGGGCAAGGTCGCGACCTTCCGCGCCACCATTCCGCTGGGCGCCCCCGTCGAGCACCTGCCGCTCGCGCGCAACTTCGTGGACGAACTCGTCTTCAAGCAGCTCAAGCAGGTTGGCATGCCCCCGAGCGCCGTGGCGGACGACGCGACCTTTCTGCGCCGCGTGACGCTCGATCTCGCCGGCCGACTGCCGACGGCGGAGGAGCTGACGGCTTTCTCCCAGGACGTCCGCAGCGGCAAGCGTGACGCCGCCATCGACCGGCTTCTGGCCGGCGGCGACTACGCGGACTACTTCGCCAACAAGTGGGCGGCCCTGCTCCGCAACAAGCGCAATGACGCCAAGCAGGCCCGCGGCACCTACGCCTTCCACGGCTGGATCCGCGATTCGCTCGCGGCCAACAAGCCCTACGACCGGTTCGTGCGGGAGATCCTCACGGCTTCGGGCGACCTCGCCGAGAATCCTCCCGTCGCCTGGTATCGGCAGGTGCGGACCATGCAGACCCAGTTGGAGGACGTGACCCAGCTCTTCCTTGGCCAGCGGCTCCAGTGCGCCCAGTGCCATCACCATCCCTACGAGAAATGGAGCCAGGCCGACTACTGGAGCTTCGGGGCCGCCTTCTCCCAGGTGGCCTACCGGCCAGGCAGCCAGCCCGGCGAGGAAACCGTCGGTCACCGGCGCGGGACAGCGCAGGCCACGAACAAGAAGAACGGCCAGGCCGTGAAACCCGCGGGCCTTGCGGAGCCGGCTTTCAACTTGTCGCCCGACGACGATCCCCGCCAGTTCCTCGCCGACTGGATGACGTCGCCCAAGAACCCCTGGTTCGCCAAGGCGGTGGTGAACCGCTACTGGAAACACTTCTTCGGACGCGGCCTCGTGGATCCCGAGGACGACCTGCGCGACACCAATCCGCCGACCAACCCCGAACTGCTCGACGCCCTGGCCGCGCACTTCATCCGCAGCGGCTTTGACCTGAAGGAACTGGCCCGGACCCTGGCCCGCAGCACCGCCTACCAGCTCAGCGCCGAGCCCAACGACCACAACGCCCGCGATCGCCACCACTTCGCCCGCTTCTATCCCCGCCGCCTGCCCGCCGAGGTGCTCTTCGATTCGGTGAACCTGCTCGTCGGCAGCCAGAGCCAGTTCGACGGCCTGCCCGCCGGCACCCGCGCGGTGTGCCTGCCGGACAACAGCTTCAACGCCGGGAGCTACTTCCTGACGGTGTTCGGTCGGCCGGAAAGCAGCAGCGCCTGCGAATGCGAACGCAGCGCGGAGGCGTCCCTTAGCCAGAGCCTGCACCTGCTCAACTCCAAGGACATCCAGACCCGCCTGAGTGCAGACACCGGCCGGGCCGCCCAACTGGCCAACGACCCGCGCCCCGACGCCGCCAAGCTGACCGAGCTCTACCAACTGGCCTACGGACGCTCTCCCCGCGCCGGAGAGCTGGAACTCGCCACCACCTACCTGGCGAAAAAGGTCGCCTCCGCGACCGCCGGCAAGGAAGCCAAGGAAACCGAAGCCAACCGGGCAAAGGCTGCGCGCGAGGGCTGGGAGGACACGCTCTGGGCCCTGCTGAACACGAAGGAATTCCTGTTCAACCACTGACAGTCGAGCCCATCGCGCACTGGAGCCCCGATGAGCCCTCTCCGATACAGGTGCTGCAAGAATTGGAGGCCTCATCCGCATCTGGGCGATAGACAATCTCACCATGCGCGTGGGGGCTTCACGTTGGTGGAGCTGCTGGTGGTCATCGCGGTGATCGCGATTCTCGCAGGGCTGCTCCTGCCGGCCCTGGGCAAAGCGAAGCAGAAGGCTCACAGCATCCAGTGCCTGAGTAACCAGCGGCAGATCGGGCTGGAAATGCGATTGGCCATGGATGGCGATCCGCTTCTGGGTGGCGACTCCATCAGCCATTGGTATCGGGACCGCGTGGGCCTGCCTTCCGCGGGGTGGATTTGCCCCAGTGCGACCACCAATAAGGCGGGAAAGCTGAAGCACCCTGCACCATTTCAGGGAACAGCGGGGGATAACTATCAACTGGGCGGAGTGGATACGGCTTGGGTGTGGCGGGACTGGCAATGGATGAAAGACAACTTCCTGATCCGCCTGCGGGAACAACCGCTGCCGTCACCGCGGGTCCGCTTCGGCAGCTACGGCATCAACCTGTGGTCAGTTTTGGGCGGGCGGAAACACAATCTGTGGAACCACGAAGCGCGGATTGATTTCAGCGGCATGTTTTCCAATAACGGCTGGGACTATGCCTTCCAACAGGAGGGCCAGGTGACGCATCCGACATTGACCCCGCTGTTGGTGGATTCAGTGCGTGACTGGATTTGGCCCGTCAGCACGGGACTGGCGGAAATCGATCTGGGCAGTCTGCCTTGGCGGCTTCAAGAGATGAGTATGGCGCAGCTTCCCCGGCACGGAAGCCGGCCACCCCGGTCTTCCTGGCCCTTGCCGGTGAAGCAACCCCTGCCCGGAGCGGTCAATGCCATATTCTTCGACGGCCATGCAGAGCGGGTGCCACTTGAAAAGCTCTGGGGCCTCTACTGGCATAAAGATTATCTGCCACCGACAAAACGGCCCGGAGCACCGTGACGAAATCAGGCCGCCACTAAGGCCTACTCAGTCAGCCCGTTCAATTGACAGCTTTCCAACCGGCGAAGCGCCCCTTCCGGAAACGGCCCACAATCAACCTCCACACCACCCCGTTTGACTAAAGCGACCGCAACCGGGCGCACAACAAGCCCACACACCGTGACTGCGCTACCGCCGCGGTTGACCTGGCCCTGCTGAAAACGAAGGAGTTCGTTCAACCACTGACACCGGACTCGCTCAGGCACCCGGCGCGGCGAGCTCGGACCAGCGTTCGAGGGCGGTCATGATGGC
>CAIWAH010000359.1 GCA_903910585.1 uncultured Verrucomicrobiota bacterium | reverse complement strand
CCGGCGCGCTACGATGACGAATTGGAAGTGGAAGTGGCCGTGTTGCAGGCGGAAGGCGTCCGGCTGGGCTTCCGTTACCGGGTGGTTCGCGCCGGTGGCTCGGTATTGGTGGAGGCCGAGATCCGGCACGTGTGCACCAGTCTGGAAGAACGCCCGAAGCGGCTGCCGGAAAGCCTCCGGGACAGCTTGGAGCCGCATCGCGCTGCCATCGCTTCCTGAGCGGTCGCGCCCGTTGCTCGCCAGCGGGCACGGGCCGTGATTATCTCCCGGCATGAAGTTCCCCGCGCTGTTCGCCGGTTTGGCCGCGTGCGCCTGTGTGGTCTGGTCCGCCCCGCCCACGGTCTCCAAGGTGGAACCGCCCAACTGGTGGACGGGCCACTCCCTGAATCCGGTTCGGCTGCTGGTCCGCGGTGAACACCTTCACGGGGCCATGATTGAGGGCGCCCCGGGAGTGCGCGTGGCCAACGTCGCGGTCAATGCGGCCGGCACGTATGCCTTTGCCGACGTCCGCCTCGCCGGAAGCGCGAAACCCGGTCCACGCCATTTGCAGCTCCGGACGCGCGAGGGGGTGGCGGCGGTGCCGTTTGAAGTGCTGCCGCGCCTACAGGCGGAAGGCGGATTCCAAGGGTTCGGCCCGGATGACTTCATCTATTTCCTCATGCCGGACCGCTTCGCCAATGGCGATCCGGGAAACGACTCTCCGGCCAAAGCGCCCGGACTGCATGACCGGAAAAGGCCCCGTCACTATCACGGTGGCGACCTGCGGGGCGTGATCCAGCGGTTGCCCTACCTCAGCGAACTCGGAGTGACCGTCGTCTGGCTCACTCCCTGGTATGACAACCACGACCGGCTCAACGAGCGCGAGAAATACACCGCCGACAACCGGCTCGACCGCGAGCAGGGCGACCCCATCACCGATTATCACGGCTACGGCGCAACGGACCTTTACGCGGTGGACGAGCACCTCGGCGACTTGGCTACGCTGAAGGAACTGGTCCGTGCCGCCCATGCGCTCGGCCTCAAGGTGATCCAGGACCAGGTGGCGAACCACACCGGCCCCTACCATCCCTGGGTGCAGGATTCGCCCACGCCGACCTGGTTCAACGGCACCGCGGCCAGCCACCTCGCGAACACTTGGCAGACTTGGACGCTGCCCGATCCGCACTCCCCTCCGGCGCACCAGCGGCAGACCCTGGAGGGCTGGTTCATCGACCTGCTTCCCGACCTCAACCAGAACGATCCCGAGTGCCGGCGATATCTCATCCAGAACGCCCTCTGGTGGGTTGGCCAGGCCGGGCTCGACGGCGTGCGGCAGGACACGCTGCCCTACGTGCCCCGCACGTTCTGGCGGGACTGGTCGGCCGCGCTGAAGCGCCAGCACCCCCGGTTGAACCTGCTGGGGGAAATGTTCGATGGCGACGCGGCGAAGGTCAGTTTTTTCCAGGGCGGTCGGGCACGCTTCGACGGCGTCGATTCCGGGGTGGATACGCTGTTCGATTTCCCGCTGTTTTACCCGGTCCGCAGCGCCTTCGGCGAAGGCAAGTCACTCCGGCCAATCGCCGAGACCCTGGCCCGGGATCACCTCTACGAGAACCCGGACCGGTTAGTCACCTTCGCCGGGCTGCATGACGTGGACCGGTTCATGAACGTTCGCGGCGCCACCACGGACGGACTGAAGCTCGCTTTCACGTTCCTGCTGACCACCCGGGGCATCCCGTTGCTATACTACGGCGATGAGCTCGCGCTGCCCGGTGGCGGCGACCCGGACAACCGGCGTGACTTCCCGGGCGGCTGGGCCGAAGACGCACGGAATGCCTTCACCCCGGCCGGCCGGCTTGCACCGGAGAACGAAGTCTGGAACCACGTGGCCCGCCTCGCCCATTTGCGCCGCGAACTGGAACCGCTCCGGCGCGGCCGGCTGATCCACCTTGCGGTGAGTGATCAGCTCTACGCCTACGCCAGGGTCACGGCGACCGACCGGGTGGTGGTCATCCTCAACAACGCCACTCAGCCCCAGGCGGCCGAAGTGACAGTGGAAGCGCTGGGTTTGCGGGACGGAACGCGCCTAAACGATTCCCTCGGCGGTTCCGGGGCCACGGTCGCCAACAGCAAGCTTTCGCTAATCCTGCCGCCGCGTTCTGCGGCGGTCCTGAAGTAGCCGGTGCGGCCTACTCGTTGGGTGTTCCGCTGCCGACGCTCGCGACGGGAACCGCCTTTTCGCCGCGGCGCCACTGGAAGGGATAGCTGCGGGCGACTTCCACCACGAGCGCCGTGGCGCGGAAGTCACTCTTCGTCACGCGGTCGGCGATCTCCTTCACCGCGGGAACATCGTAGTGTTCGAGCCCGCGGCCCAACGCATAGGCCAGCATCTTTTCCGTGAGGTGCCGCAGGAACAGCTGCTTGCGCTTCAGCAAGGCGGTTTTGAGCTCCACCGGGCCGTTGACCTCCTCGCCGTTGGTCAGCACGCCCCGGGCATCCACCGGCTGCCCGTCCACTTCGGTGCGCCAGCGCCCGATGGCGTCGAAATTCTCCAGCGCAAAGCCCATCGGATCGAGCCGGTCATGGCAGGCGGCGCAGTTCTTGTTCTCGCGGTGTTTCTCCAGGCGCTGCCGGAAGGTGAGGCCTTCCTTCACCTTGTCGTCGGCCGGCAGGGTAGCGACGAGCGGCGGCGGCGGTGGCGGCGGCGTGCCCAGAACCTCCTCCAGAATCCAGCGGCCGCGCAGCACCGGGCTGGTTCGCAGCGGATAGCTGGTCTGGGTCAGAACCGCGGCCATGCCCACGACGCCGCCGCGGTTGCGGTCCGGCAGGGTCACGCGCACCAGATTGGTCGCGACCAGATTGGTCAGGCCGTAAAGTTTGCCGAGCTCCGCGTTGGCGAAGGTGTAATCGGAATCCAGCAGCCGCAGCAGGCTGGCGTCATCCGCCAGCAGGGACGCGAAGAACTCGATCGGTTCCGCGGCCATGGCGTCCCGCAGGGCCTCGGTGTATTGCGGAAACCGCCGGCGATCGGGACTGACCGTGGTATGGAGCCGTTTCGTGCCGAGCCATTGGCCGGTGAAGTGCTCCGCGAATGCCCGGGATTTCGGGTCGCGCAGCATCCGGCGCACCTGCCGTTCAAGTTCCGCCGGATCGGAGAGCCTGCCGGAATCCGCCGCCCGGAACAGTTCGTCGTCGGGCATCGAGGACCAGAGGAAGTAGCTGAGGCGTGCGGCCAGTTCGTGCGGGTTGATCCGCCACGATTGGTCGCCGAACTGCTCGGTTTCGGTGCGGAACAGGAAACTGGGTGACACCAGCACCGCCTTGTAGGCCGACTTCAGCGCGACCTCGAAGGACTTGCCGCGCTTCCGGGCCTGGTCGAAGAGGCCCATCAGCCGTCCGATTTCGGTCTCTTCGACCGGGCGGCGAAAGGCGCGGCGGACGAACCAGGCCAGGTTGTCCGCCGCGACGGACCGTTCCCGGCGAAACCAGACCGGCCGGCTCACCAAGAGTCGCTCGGGCCGGGCGGCGGACAGCACCTCGTCGGCCGCAGCGAGATACTTCTCCATCAGGATGGGCGGCACGAACAGCGTGTCGGCGTTGTTGTCGAAGCCGCCGCCGCCACCGCCGTCCGCGGGAAACCGGTCCGCCGGCCGGGTGTCCACGCCGAGCAGGTCGCGGATGGTGTGGTTGTATTCGGTGCGGTTGAGCCGGTGGATGATCTTGGCGCCCGGATCGCGCACCACGAACTCCGGCGCCGGATTGTCAAGCAGATGGGTCAGCGTTTCCGCGAGCCGGATGCGGTCGGCCTCCGCGGGCTGTTCCTCGTCCTTCGGCGGCATCTGGCGGTCCTCGATCTGCCGGACCGATGTTTCCCACAGTTTGGGATCGCGATAGAGCGAGGCCGTGTTGGTGAACGCGGCGAGGTTCACGCCGCCCTTGGCCTTCGCGCCCCGGTGGCATTCCAGGCAGTGCTTCTTCAGCAACGGCTGCACGTCCCGCACGAACACGTCGTCGGCGGCCTGGGCCAGCCCCAGGCCGCCGATCAGCCACCAAACTGAAAATCGCCTGAACATCCGGGTCATCACTGACGCCGAGCCTGCCGGCAGGATTCAGTCCGGCAACGCGGGAATTGGCCGGAACCGGCCGTCGCCGACCGCGGCCAACTCGGGAAAAAATGGACCTTGTCACCCCGAAAGCCGCTGCTAGCGTCCGCGCTCCATTTTATGAAGTCAGATATTCATCCGAAGAGCTACCGGCTGATGATCTTCCGGGATTCTTCGGACGGTCAGCAGTTCCTCACCCGCTCGTGCGCCAGCACGAACCTCACCGGCAAGTGGGAGGACGGGCAGGAGTATCCGCTCTACCTGATGGGCATCTCCTCGTTCAGCCATCCGTTCTACACCGGCCAGCAGAAGTTCGTGGATACGGCCGGCCGCGTGGACAAGTTCGCCCAGCGGGCCGCCAAGACCGCCGAAATGCAGGCCGCCAAGGCCGCTGCCGGCGCCAAGAAGAAGAAGGCCTAGCCTCCTTCCGCCAAACCGCCCGTCGTCGGACTCCTCCGTCGCCGGGCGGTTTTCTTTTGTCCCGACTCCGCGCCCTTCCGCCATGGACCTGCATCCTTTCATCGCCCACTTCCGCCAGCGTTTCGCCGAGGTGGAGGCGCGGCTGAGCGCCCCGGATGCCTTTGCCAATCCGCAGAAGGGTCAGGAACTCACCCGTGAACACGCCCGGCTCCGGGAACTCGTCGAGACCGGGGACGCCTTCCTCAAGGTCGAAGCCGAACTCGCGGACAACCGGGCCATGCTGGCCGCGGAGCCGCCCGGTTCGGAAATGTCCGTCATGGCCGCCGAGGAAATTCAGCGCCTCGAAGCCGCGCAGGCCCGGCTCGCCCAGAAGCTCAAGGAAGGCATCGTGCCCCCGAGTCCGAGCGATTCGCGGAACTCGATCCTCGAAATCCGGGCGGCCGCCGGCGGGGCCGAGAGCGCGCTGTTCGCGGCGGACCTGCTGCGGATGTATCAGCGCTACGCGGAAGGCAAGGGCTGGAAGTTCGAGGTGATGGATGCCAGCCCGTCCGACCTCGGCGGCTACAAGGAAGTCATTGTCGGGGTCAACGGCCCGGACATCTACAAGCGGCTGAAGTTCGAATCCGGCGTTCATCGGGTCCAGCGAGTTCCGGCCACCGAGGCCCAGGGGCGCATCCACACCAGCACGGTGACGGTTGCCGTCATGCCGGAGGCCCAGGAGGTGGACATCGTCATCAAGCCCGAGGACCTCGAGGTCAACGTCTGCCGGGCCGGCGGTCATGGCGGCCAGGGGGTCAACACCACAGACTCCGCGGTCCGCATCCTGCACAAGCCCACCGGCACCGAGGTCCGCTGCCAGGACGAACGCTCGCAGATCAAGAACAAGGCCAAGGCGATGATGGTGCTGCGGTCACGGCTGCTGGAACGCAAGCTGGCCGAGGAAGCCGAGAAGCTCGCCAAGGAACGCAAAGACCAGGTCGGCACCGGCGAACGCAGCGAGAAGAGCCGGACCTACAATTTCCCGCAGAACCGCGTCACCGATCACCGCGTGGATGTCACGCTCTACAATCTGAGCGCCGTCATTGACGGTGAACTGGACCCGCTACTTGAGCCCCTCATGGCGGACGAAATGCAGCGGAAGCTGGCCGAACTGAAGCTCTGAACCGTCCGGACGCTGTGGTAGTCGGGCCTCGCTGCCGAAAGTTCCGCCGCGCCGGATTTGGCATCCGGCCTGACGTCGGACACCTTCCGGCCACGATGCCTAATCCCACCAGCGGCCACCCGGCCGCACTCGGACCGGTCACTGCCGGCGTGCCGAAGAAGATTCGCCCGGCAAAATTCTCGACCCTGTCCAAGCCCGGGGTTGCCGCCGTCGCGGCGCCGCCCAAACCGGAGTTCAGCTTCAGCCTGAAGCCGCGGGAAATCGCCCGGCATCTGGACCGGTTCGTGATCGGCCAGAGCGAGGCAAAAAAGGTCCTCAGCGTCGCCCTGTGCGACCACTTCCAGCATGTGCGGATGACCCGCGAGGGCCTGGCCGCGCCGTATTACCAGAAGCAGAACGTCCTCCTGCTCGGGCCGACCGGTGTGGGCAAGACGCACCTCATCCGTTCCGCGGCCGAACTGATCGGCGTGCCGTTCGTGAAGGCGGATGCGACCAAGTTCAGCGAGACCGGCTACGTGGGCGGCGACGTGGACGACCTGGTGCGCGATCTCCATCGCCGCGCCGGCAACGATGCCAAGAAGGCCGAGCACGGCATCATCTACCTCGACGAGGTGGACAAGCTGGCGACCCGCGAACAGGGCGCTGGCCGGGACGTTTCCGGCCGGGGCGTGCAGACGAACCTTCTGAAACTGATGGAGGACGGCGATGTGCCGCTGACGTCGCCCAACGACATGACCGGCCAGCTCCAGGCCGCGATGGCCGCCATGCGCGGGGGCGGTGGAGCGCAGCCGGAAACGGTCAACACGCGGCACATCCTCTTCATCGTGAGCGGCGCCTTTTCGGGACTCGCCGACCTCATCCGCCGCCGGCTTGTGGCTGCACCGCTGGACCCGAAAAATCCGAAGCCGGAGAAGAACTCCGACGACGAGCTGTTCCAGCGGGTGAGCACGGCGGACCTCATCCAATACGGCCTCGAACCGGAGTTCATCGGCCGCCTGCCGGTGCGGGTCGCCTGCCACGGGCTCGATACGGACGACCTGTTCGACGTGCTGCGGAAGAGCGAGAGCAGCCTCATCCACCAATATGAACGGGCCTTCGCCGCCTACGGCATCACCTGTGAGTTCCGTGACGATGGCCTGCGCCGGCTCGCCGAGCGGGCGGCCGGCGAGCATACCGGCGCACGGGGGCTGATGACGGTGTGCGAACGGGTGTTCCGCGACCTGAAGTTCCGGCTGCCTTCCAGCCGCGTGAAGCAGTTCGCCATCACCGCGGAGCTGGTGGACAACCCCGCGGCGGCGTTGCAGAAACTGCTCCGGTCAGCGGCGCGCTGAGGAATGGGCCGCCCGGTCGTCCTGCTGCCGGCGGGATTCCTGCAACTCCGCCTCGTAGTCGGTCCGGTCGTGCTGCCGCAGACGTTCGTGGTGGCGCATGGCAGTCACGTAGGCGGACTCCCGGCTGAACGCCTTTCCGCCGCACCCCGTCGTGCCGGCGGCAACCGCCGCCAACAATGCGATCAGGGCACCTCGGGGACGCAGGACGAGCGCGCGGATCATGGCGATTGGGTGACCGGATTTCCCCGGATTGGCGAGCGGAAATCAACCCGGGTCCGGTGAACGCCGCCGCCGGGCACGGCGCACCGCGGCCAACGTCCGGCGAAGCTTACGGGCCGCGGTGGTGAGGGTGGAGGTGGGAATCTCCCGTTCCAGCACCCACATCCGGTGAGGACGCGGTGAGCGGGAAAGTTCCTCCGGAGTGGTGTGCTTGACCTCCAGGCCGGGCAGCAGGTCCACCCCTGCCTCCCGAAACACATGGCGGACGAGTGCCGAACAGTAATAGCTGTGCTCGCGTTCCAGCCGGTTCGCCTCGCCCCGGGGGCCGGCGAACTTCATCGCGATCAGCGTGCCCAGCAGTTCCCGGAGCGAATAGCGGGCGCGGTTGGCGACGAGGTCCAGCGAGACCGCGATCAACCGGCGTTCCTCCTCCGGCGTCAGACCGAAGTCGAGGATCGCGAGCGTGGAATAGGTGCGGTCGTCCTCGAATTTCGCGACGCGGTTTTCCTGCACGCCGAGCCGGATGTGTTTCCGGTGGATGTCCAGGTCGGATTCAATCACCCAGTGGTGTCCGTCGGGCCGCGTTCCCTGAAACAGGAACGCGTGGGTCCAGCGGCTCCACTTTCGTTCCGGCACCACATGACGTTCCGCCCGGGCGATGACCCGGTCCACGAACGCGTTGCCGCCGACCAGCCCCACCCGGCCGAGCGCGGCGTGGCGGGCGAAGAACTCGGCATTGGTGAGGCCCCGGACCGGGATGATTTCACTCATGGGATGACCGCGATGTAGTCGAAATCGCACCGGCAGGAAAGCTTCCCGGAAGTTCTCAAACCGCGCCGGGTTCATCATGCTGCCGGCCGTGAACTCCTGTGATGTGATCGTGCTGGGGTTGGGCGGCATGGGCAGCGCGGCGGCCGCCCACCTGGCGGCCCGCGGACGGAAGGTGCTCGGCCTCGAACGGTTCACTGCGCCGCACGACCGCGGTTCCAGCCACGGACACACCCGGGTGATCCGACAGGCCTATTTCGAGCATCCGGCCTACGTGCCGTTGCTGCTGCGGGCGTATGAGCTCTGGCGGGCGCTCGAACGTGAATCCGGCCGGCAACTTCTCCTGCTGCCGGGCGGACTGATGATGGGCACCGCGGCCTCCGAAGTGGTCGCCGGCAGCCTGCGGAGCGCCCGCCAACACGGACTGCCCCACGATGAGCTCGACGCCCGCGAGATCCGCCGCCGCTTTCCGCAGTTCCAGATCTCCGATGACACGGTGGCGCTGTTCGAGCGGGCTGCCGGACTTGTCTTCTGTGAGCCGGCGGTCAGCGCCCACCTCGACTGGGCGGCCCGCCAGGGAGCCGAATTGCGGTTTGAAGAGCCGGCACTTTCGTGGAGCCCCACGTCTGGTGGCGGTGTCTCCGTGACGACGGCGCAGGGCACCTATACCGCCGACCAATTGGTCATCACGCCCGGTCCATGGGCGCCTGAGCTGCTGGGCGATCTTGGCGTGCCGTTTGTGGTGGAGCGGCAGGTGCTGTTCTGGTTTCAGCCGCCGGGCGGCGTCGGGCCGTTCCTGCCCGAACGATTTCCGATCTACATCTGGGAACATCCGTCCGGCGCCACGCCCTACGGCTTTCCCGCCGTGGACGGCGAAAGCGGCGGGGTGAAGATCGCCTGCTATCGCAAGGCCGTCCCCGAGCCGTGTTCACCGGAGACCGTGGATCGCCGCATCCGGGAAGATGACGTCGCGTCCATGCGGGCGGCCATGCGCGGGCTGCTGCCGCAACTCGACGGTCCGCTGCTCAAGGCCGCGACCTGCCTCTACACGCTGACACCCGACCTGAACTTCGTGATCGGGCCACATCCGGCCAACCCACAGGTGCTGGTCGCGGCGGGGTTCAGCGGTCACGGCTTCAAGTTCTGCAGCGTCGTCGGGGAACTGCTCGCCGATCTGGCAATTGCCGGGCGCACGCAGCACGAGCTGGGACTGTTTGCGCCGGATCGCTTCCGGCCGCCCGGCGCCGGCGTCAACGCGCGGTGACGGCCCCAAGCTTGTCCCGGAGATCGCCCAGCTGAAGGGGTTTCGCGAGGAAATCATCCACGCCGGATTGCCGGCAGAGATCCTTCTCCTCCGGGGTCAGTCCCGCCGAAAATGCAATGATGCGGGCTGATTTGGAGGCACCCGTGCCGGCGCGAAGCTGGCGGCAGACCTCCCAGCCCGGCTGGTCGGGCAACTGGCAGTCCAGCAACAGCGTGTCGTAGGTCCGCTGGGTGGCAAGGCGCAGGGCGTTGGCGGCGTTGCACGCGACATCATGCGGCACACCCAGCCGCCGCAGCATGGCCCGGACGAGCTTTTCATTGACCGGATTGTCCTCGACCACCAGCAGGCGCGCCGGCAGTTCGACCGACGTTGGGGCCGGTGGCGCGGGAGGGGCGGCGGGGGCAGGCGCCGGTTCGGCGGCCACTTCGGCGGCCACGAGATTCAGGGCGCGCAACAGGGCGACCGGCTTCAACGGCAGCGTGACCACATCGGCGATGCCGCCGGCCCGAAGGGCGTCCGGCGTGGGCCGATGGGCCATCGGCGAGAGCAACAGGCGCCGCGGTCCGGCCGCCTCGCGGCGGGCCCAGGGCAGCGAGGCATCCCAGAGCACCACGGTGCAGTCGGCTTCCGCCACCGGCTGTCCCTCCGGTTCCAGCAGCGGTTGCAGGCGGGAGAACAGCCAGGGGTTGTCGCTGTGCAGCCGGACTGCCGGCCCCGGTTTGGGCAACCCCGGCAGCAGCGGTTCACCGGCATCGTGGGAGACGGACGCTAGCGGCAGATTCACCTCAAACGTGGTGCCCGCCCCCACGGTGCTTTCGATGCGGATCTCCCCATGCATGAGTTCGATCAGCTGCCGGCAGATCACGAGGCCAAGGCCCGTGCCGCCAAACTTCCGCGTCGTCGAGGTGTCCGCCTGGGAAAACGGCTGGAAGAGACGCTGCTGCGTTTCGGAGCTCATCCCGATGCCGGTGTCGCGCACCAGGATCTGCAGCCGGCGACTCCCCTCGTTGTCCGGTTGGAGGCGCAGGAAGATGTCCACCCCGCCTTCCCGGGTGAATTTCACCCCGTTGCTGACGAGGTTGACCAGCACCTGCCGCAGCCGGACCGGGTCGCCGATGAAGTAGCGGGGAACCTCCGGTTCCGCCCACCAGAGCAGGCCGAGCAGGCGGCTGCCGGTGACGGGACCGAACGTGTCGAGCACGCTGTCGAGCAGCGTCCGGAGATCCACCGGTATCCGTTCCAACGCGAGCTGACCGGCCTCGATCTTCGAGAAATCGAGGATGTCATTGACGATGGTGAGCAGGCTTTCGCTGCTGCTGCGACCGATCTCGACCAGTTCGCGCTGTTCGCGGGTGAGCGGGGTTTCGAGCAGGAGATTCGCGGTGCCGATGATGCCGTTCATCGGTGTCCGGATCTCGTGGCTCATGCTCGCGAGGAACTCGCTTTTCGCCTGACTGGCCGCCTCGGCGGCGACCTTGGCCAGCGCCAGCTGCTCGGCCACGCGCCGGCGTTCCTCGACCTCCGTCTGCAGGTCCGAGGTCCGGATCGCGACCTCGTTCTCAAGCTCGTCCCGGTGCCGGCGCAAGGCCGTGGAAGCGGACTTCACCGACGCGGACATCCGGTTGAAGGACGCCGTGAGATCGCCGATCTCGTCATCCCGCCGCACCGGGATTTCCGCGGCCGATTCGCCTGCCTCGACGGCCCGGATGGCTTGGCGGAGTCGGTTGAGCGGGCCCAGCACCAGTCGGCGGACGGTCAGCGGAAACACGACGCCAAACGCGACCACGCCGGCGAAGGTCAGCCAGGTGATCCGCAGGGAAATGAGGTGAAGTTGCCGGCGCAATTGGAGCTGGGCGTCGTGGACGACGCCTTCTGGCCCGACCTTCAGCGGGTCCTTCAGTCTTCCATTCGCGAACACCTTCTGGGCCGGCGGACGGTCCGGAGTTCCGGGGAGAAGGCCGACAAAATGGACCGGCAGTGTCCGGGTCAGCGAAACCTTCAGGTCGGATGCGACCGAGGCGTAGTTGAGCCGGATGACGCCGTTGCGGTGGAGTTCCACCTGGAAACGCACCGCAACGGCGTCGGGCCAGTCGCGGATGGTGTTCCCCTGCCAGGTGAGCCGGACAAAATCGGAACTTTCCTCAAAGATGACTCCGGCCTGGGGGCCCGGTCCGGCCTCGATATCCATCAGGGCCGGGACCAGCAGCGCGGCGCTGCCGAGTCGCCACCGGAAGTCGGCCCATTCCGGCCGGCGGGCGCCGAAACCGATCCAGCCATTCTTGTCCACGACCACCCGCTCCACGGGCTCGTTAAAATAGTGGAAGGAAAACGGCAGCCGGAGTTCGTGCTGCTCATGGCCGGCACTGACGATCGGTTGACCCTTGGGTTCCGCGAACTGCGGTTCTTCGCGGGTCAGGACATAGCCACCCTCCGCCGGGGTGCAGGTGATGGTCTGCCTTGAAGCGATGTAATCCGACCGGAGGCCGCCGGCATCACCCCGCGTTGCCGACAGGGCCTGGAGGTAAAGCCCGGTGATGAACCAGTTGGCGGCGCTCAGCAGCGCCAGCGCGGGCATCATCGAAAACGCTCCCAGGCGAAGCTGCAGGCTCGCGCTGGAACAGTAATGGGAGAAACCTAGGGTGATCAGGATGTAGGTCGCCACGGTCACGCCCAACGCGGTCACGGTTTCCCGGGCCAAATCGGCGAGGAACACCGGCTGGGAGGCTTCCAGGGCCACATTCCCCACCAGAAACACGCAGAGCAGCGCGAGCGTGAGCTGGGCCCGATGCGCGGAGGCGTCTGCCGGTGAGCCGGGACTGCGCGGCCCCGACCCGCGGGTGACCCGCCGCCACAGGACCAGGCTCAGCCAGATGAAGCACGCGGCCATCGGCACATGGGCCCAGCCGGGCCGCCACTGCACCCGGTCACTGCCCAGCAGGGTCAGGAGGCGGTCCACCATGATGACCGTTTCCAGTCCGGGCAGGCTGAGGGCGATGATCTGCGCCCAACGGGCCTCGGTCCGCTGTTCCGCCGGCAAATCCGGAAAGCGATAGACAAAGCCGACCATGAACCACAGGGCACAGCCGAGAAACCAGGGACCGAGGAAGAGCGGGACGAGCGCTTCGGAGGTCGGCAGGGCATTGACCAGAAAGCCGCAGGTGGAGAAGCCGAACACGAACATCAGGCCCCACTCCAGGAACCGGGCCGCGGGCGCGCAGCGGTCCCGTCGGCCCGACCGGCACAGAAACACCACGGCAAACGCCAGCGGCAGCATCACGCCAAGATGGCTGACGGCGAGCGGCGTTAGCAGGAGTTCAGGCATGGTCGCGACACCGGGAGTTAGGCCGAAAAACCGGGGAAGGTCATTCGGGAATTCGCCCCACAGACACCAACCTTTCCCATCGGCGGGGCGGTCCGGGACTTAATCGCACAACGCTCGAATGCCCGCCCGGCCGGGGCGTCCGACCAGGGCCGCTCCGGCAATTCCCGGAGACCGGCCCTTGAAACCGCCGTCATTCTGCACAACTCTCCGCCGCATGAACCACCGTCCCTCCGGCCGCCCGCTCGGCCTCGCGCTGGCCGTTGCCCTCGGGAGCCTCGCCCCGGTGGCCCTGGCGGCGCCGGTCACCTTCAACCGCGACATCCGGCCGATCCTTTCCGACAACTGCTTTGCCTGCCACGGCTTCGATGCCAAGAAGCGCAAGGCGGGTCTGCGGCTCGACACCGCGGAAGGCGCCTACGCGGCCAACAAGGAGGGCAAGGTCGCCATCAAGCCGGGCGATCCTGCCGCCAGCGACCTCTGGGCGCGCCTCAACACAGCCGACGCCGATGACGTGATGCCGCCGCCCGAGACCCACAAGCAGCTCACCGCCGCGCAGAAGGCATTGGTGAAGCGGTGGATCGAGGAAGGCGCGTCCTACCAGAAGCATTGGGCGTTTGAGCCCATCGCCCAGCCGGCCGTGCCGGAGCTCAAGGGCGTCGGCAATCCCGTGGACCGTTTCATCCGCGCCCGCCTGGCCGAGGAGAAGCTCCCGTCCGTGCCGGAAGCCGACCGGGTCACACTGATCCGGCGGGCCAGCTTTGACCTGCGGGGGCTGCCGCCCACGCCCGCCGAGGTGGACCAGTTCCTCGCCGACCGCCGGCCCGATGCCTACGAGCGCCTCGTGGACCGCCTGCTGGATTCGCCCCACTACGGCGAACAGATGGCGAAGCACTGGCTGGATGTCGCCCGTTACGCCGACACCCACGGGATGCACCTCGACAACGAGCGGCAGATGTGGGCTTACCGCGACTGGGTCGTGAAGGCTTTCAACCGCAACCTGCCGTTCGACCGTTTCACCGTGGAGCAACTCGCCGGCGATCTGCTGCCCGAGCCCACCACCGACCAGTTGGTCGCCACCGGCTTCAACCGCTGCAACGTCACCACCGGCGAGGGCGGCTCGATTGATGCCGAATGGATCTTCCGCTATGCCGTGGACCGCACCTCGACCACGGTGCAGGCGTGGCTCGGTCTGACCGCGGGCTGTGCCGTGTGCCACGACCACAAGTTCGACCCGCTGTCCCAGAAGGAATTCTATTCCCTCTACGCCTTCTTCCACAGCGCCGCCGATCCCGCGATGGATGGCAACGTCCTGCGGACCGCGCCCACGGTGCAGCTCAAGGGCGAGGAGGAGGAACGCCGCCTGGCGGAACTGAAGGCGGACATCCGCACCGCGGAAGCGAAGGTCGCCAGCGCGTTGAAGTCGGTGAATTACACCGATCCGGCCACGCTGAATCCCCCGCCCGCGCCCCGGGACGAGGAGGTGGTGTGGGTCGAGGACGACGTTCCCGCCGGCTACAAGGCGCAGGGCTCGCCCAATTTCGTCGGCGACAAGGAACCCGTCTTTTCCGGCCGGAAATCGCTCCGCAAGCAGGGCGGGGACGGTGTGCAGGACGTCTTCGAGAGCAGTGCGCCGTCGTTGACGGTCCCGCAGGATGCCAAACTTTTCGCCCACGTTTACCTTGATCCGAAGAATCCGCCGACCCAGATCATGCTCCAGTTCAACACCGGCGACTGGGAACACCGCGCCGTCTGGGGTGACGTGGAGGCCATCAAGTGGGGCGACAAGGACACGCCCAGCCGGCGCCGTATCGGGGATTTGCCCAAGGCCGGCGAATGGGTGCGGCTGGAATTCGACGCGTCGCTCGTCGGCCTGAAACCCGGCGACGCCCTGCGCGGGCTCGCCTATACCCAGTTCGGCGGGACCGTATTCTGGGACAAGGCCGGCGTGCGCGGCCGGATTGATCCCGCCAACGATCCCACGCAGTCGTTTGTCGCGTGGACCCGGCAATTCGACGGCAAGGACGCCAATGGCCTGCCGGACAACCTGCGGAAGATCTTCAAGGACGTGCCGGCCACCAACCGCACGCCGGAGCAGGTGGCGAAACTCCGGGAATATTATCTGTCCCGCGCATGCGCGACGACCAAGGGAACCTTTGCGCCGCTGAATGAAGCCGTAACGGCCGCGCAGAAGCGCCACAACGACTACAATGAGGGCATCGTGCAGTCGTTCATCTTCCGCGACCTGGAAAAACCGCGCGAAAGTTTTGTGATGCTGCGGGGCGCCTACGACAAGCCGGGCGAACGGGTGTTCCGCAATGTGCCGGCGGTGCTGCCGGCGCTCCGGGACACCAACAGCCCGAACCGCCTGACGCTCGCCGAGTGGCTGGTCAACGAAGAGAACCCGCTGACCGCCCGGGTGACGGTGAACCGCTTCTGGCAGCAGTTCTTCGGCATCGGCCTGGTGAAGACCGCGGACGACTTCGGTTCCCAGGGCGAGCCGCCGACCCATCCCGAACTGCTCGACTGGCTGGCGTCCAACTTCCGCGACACCGGCTGGGATATGAAACGGTTCGTCCGCCTGTTGGTGACGTCCGCCACGTATCGCCAGGCCTCGCGGGTCTCGCCGGACCTGCTCCAACGCGATCCGGAAAACCGCCTGCTGGCCCGCGGCCCGCGCTTCCGGCTCGACGCGGAGCAACTGCGCGACAATGCGCTGTTCGTTTCCGGCCTGATGGACCTGACCTTCGGCGGCAAGGGCGTGAAGACCTATCAGCCGCCCAACATCTGGGAACCGGTTGCCTACTCGGGCTCGAACACCAAGGACTACAAGCAGGACACCGGCAACGCCCTCTATCGCCGGAGCCTGTATGCGTTCTTCAAGCGGACCGCACCGCATCCGTTCATGGGCAACTTCGACGCGCCGAACCGTGAGCTGATGTGCACCCGCCGCGAGCGCAGCAACACACCGCTCCAGGCGCTCCAGCTCATGAACGACGTGCAGCACTTCGAGGCTGCCCGCCACCTTGCCCAACGCATGCTCCGGGAAGGCGGCAAATCCGCCGCCGACCGCCTCGCGTTCGGTTACCGCACGGTGTTGGGCCGGAAGCCCTCCGGCAACGAGCTCAACGTCGTCACCAGCGCCCTGAAGCAGCACCTGTCCCGTTACGCAGCAGATACCGAGGCCGCCCAACAGGTGATCACGTTCGGCGATTCCAAGCCCGACCCCACCCTGCCGGCGCCGGAACTGGCCGCTTACACGCTGACCGCCAACCTGCTGCTGAACCTCGACGAAACCGTGACCCGGAATTGAACCATGAATCCCTTGCTTGAGTTTCACGCCCAGCAAACCCGTCGCCAGTTCTTCGGCCACACCGGGCTCCGCCTCGGCGGCCTCGCGCTGGCCCTGATGGGGGCAAAAGCCGCCGGCGGTCGCCTGCTGGGCGCGGCTGCGCCTGACCGTGTCCATCCGCCCTTGCCCGGCTTCCCGCATTTCGCGCCCAAGGCGAAGAACCTGATCTACCTGCACATGAACGGCGCGCCGTCCCAGCTCGACCTTTGGGACTACAAGCCGAAGTTGGGGGAATACTTCGACAAGGACCTGCCCGATTCCGTCCGGCAGGGCCAGCGCATCACCACCATGACCTCGGGCCAGGCGCGGTTTCCGGTCGCGCCCTCGATGTTCAAGTTCCATCAGGCCGGCCAGTGCGGCCGCTGGATCAGCGAGCTCCTCCCGCACACCGCGGGCATCGTGGACGACATCGCGCTGCTCAAGACCGTCCACACCAACGCCATCAACCATGACCCGGCCTGCACGTTCGTCATGACCGGCAGCGAAGTGTCGGGCAAGGCCAGCCTCGGTTCCTGGCTCGCCTACGGACTGGGCAGCGAGAACAACGATCTGCCGGCCTTTGTCGTGCTCACGCCGACGTGGTCTTCCAAGTCCGCTGCGCAGGCACTCTTCACCCGTATGTGGAGCAGCGGCTTCCTGCCCGGCCGCTTCAATGGTGTCGCCCTGCGTGCCGTGGGCGATCCGGTCCTCTACATCCAGAATCCGCCCGGCGTCAGCGCCTCCGACCGTCGCACGATGCTCGACGCGCTGAACCAGTTGAACCAGCGCGGCCACGAACGCTTCGGCGACCCGGAAACCCTCACCCGCATCGCCCAATACGAGATGGCGTTCCGCATGCAGAGCAGCGTGCCCGAACTCGTGGACTTCAAGGGCGAGTCCAAGGCCACGCTTGACCTCTACGGGGACGACGTGAAGAAGCCCGGTTCCTACGCCGCCAGCGCGCTGCTTGCCCGCCGCCTCGTGGAGCGCGGCGTGCGCTGCGTGCAGGTGCTCCATCGCGGCTGGGACCAACACGGCAGCCTGCCGAGCGAGATCCGCGCCCAGTGCAAGGACATTGACCAGGCCACCGCGGCCTTGGTGAAAGACCTCAAACAGCGCGGCCTGCTCGACGAGACCCTGATCGTCTGGGGCGGCGAATTCGGCCGCACCGTCTATTCGCAGGGCAAACTCACCCGCGACGACTACGGGCGCGACCATCATCCGCGCAACTTCTGCATGTGGATGGCCGGCGGCGGCATCAAGGGCGGGGTGGTGCACGGGGAAACGGACGACTTCAGCTACAGCCCGGTCGAGAATCCCGTTCACCTGAACGACCTGAACGCGACCATCCTCCACTGCCTGGGCATTGATCACGAACGCTTCACGTTCAAGTTCCAGGGGCTCGACCAGCGTCTGACCGGCGTGGAACCGGCCCATCCGGTGAAGGCCGTGCTGGCCTGATTCTCACTGCCGGCTGTCTTGCGCCGGGCCGGGGCGGCAGGAAAGAAAACGGCCGGGGATTGCTCCCCGGCCGTGTGTGCAAGAACCGTTGGGCTGCGACCCGCGATCAGAAGCTGACGCGGTAAAACTTCGCACCCGCGCCCGCCGTCACCGTGTATTTCGGCACACTGGCTCCCGCCACCGGGGTCCAACCGCCGCCGAGTGCATCCGCCGATTCCAGCGTGCCGCCGGTCCAGGTGATGTCGAGGCTGCCGCCGTTCACGGCGATCTTGAGCTGCGGATCCGTGATGACCGGCGCCGACTGGTCAAAGCTCCGGCCGTGCTGCTGGCCAACGATGTAGATGGACTCGGCTTCATAGCCCTCCAGCGCGCGGCGCCAGATGCCCAGATCGTCGAGTTCGAGCGTCGCCGCCTCGGGATAATCGCCGTTGTTGGACTGGCCGATGAGGACTTCCTGCGGCTGCGTCAGGTCGCCGGCATCCGCAGTGGGGCGCTCGTCCACTTTGGCGCCGTCGCGATAAACCACCGTGCTGCCAGCGCGGTCCACGGTGAACACCAGGTGATGCCATTCACCGTCGTTCAGCAGGTTCTGCGAACCGGTGACGTAGGCATCCTGCGGTCCGTCGCCGTTCAGGCTGTAGCCCCAGCCGCCTTCGTTGTAGCCCGGCGAGAAGTTGAACCCGTCGCAGCCCAGCGAACAGGTCGTCGAGGACAGGAACGGCAGATCACCGGGCGCGCCCGTGAAGCGCGTCCAGAACGCCACCGAGAAATTCTGGGCTGCGCCGAACTGCAGGTCCGCCGGCACGCCCAGAGTCACGTAGTTCGCGGTCGCGACCGCGCCGCCGGAAACCGTCGTGCTGACCCGGACCGCGCCGGAGCCGACCTTGCCGGCGATGAGCTGCGGGCTGCCCTTCGCGGTGCCGGAGTTGTTCCGGCCCGAAGCGTCCGCGAAGTCGCCGTCGAACTTGAGGTGGGTGACCAGCTCGCCCGGCAGATTCACGTAGGCGGGCACCGGCTTGACCGTGAAGGTCGCCGGCTGGCTGTTCACCACGGTCGCCCCTTGGGTGACCACGAGCTGATACGTGCCGGAGTCGCCCTCTGCGGCCGGACTGAAGGTCAGGCTGCTGCGGACGGCGCCCGGGATGTTCTCGCCGTTCTTCTTCCACTGGAAGCTGAGCGGCACGCTGCCGGTGACTTTGGCCGACAGGGTGTGGCTCCGGCCGGCGAGGATGGTCGCGCTCTTGGGCTGTTCCACCACCTGCGCGGTGGCCGGGTTGAAGGTGCCGGCAAAGCCCGCGTCACGCAGCACGGCGATCTCGGCGGCGGACAGCGCCCGGTCATAGATGACGATGTCATCCATCGAGCCGCGGAAGAACCGCGAGCCGTTGCCGTCGGCGGCAAACCGGAACGGGCCGTTGAACTCCTCCGGCGAATGGGTCACGGGATTTTCCGCACTTTGCAAGCCGTTGCCGTCGTCGAGGTAGATCTTGCCGACGGTGGGCTCGACCACGAGGGCGACAAAGTTCCACTGGTCGGCCGTGGGGAACATGCTCGAAGCCCAGCCGTAGGTGTCGGCGGTATCGTTCCAGTGGTAGCCAAGCTGGCCGTCGTTCTGGAAATCGAGGCCCGCAACCGTGTTGCCGCCCCGGCAGAACACGAGGCCGTCGTAGGCATCGGGTGTGCCGGTGGGCTTGATCCAGGTCACGATGGTGAGCGCGCTCTGGCTGCGGTTGAACGCCGGCACGGTCACTTCGCTGCCGCCGTTGAATGCGTAGGCCTGGTTGCCCGCCTCAAAGCCCTTGAACGCCGTCGGCACCGGGCCGGTGACGCCGTTGGTCACGCCCGTGCGGGTGGTGCCGTCGCGGCCGGCCCAATAGTCGAAGGCGGTGGTGCCTGCCGTCTCGTCGAGCCGCCAGTAACCGATCGGGCCGGCGTTCACCGCGGCAGCGGCGAACTTCGTCGGTGTGACGAGTTCCAGCGTCGCGCTGGCTTCCTTGGAACCCAGCGGGTTGGTGATCACGACCGTGTAGGTCCCGGCGTCCGCCGCCTGCAGGTCGGACAGGGAGAGCGTGGCAGAGGTGGCGCCCGGGATGAATTCGGAACCGTGCTTCCACGCAAACGTCATCGGCTGGCTGCCCAGCGCGGACACGGAGAAACTCACGCTGCCGTTCAGGAAGCGGACGGCCGAAGTCGGCGTCTGGCCGAGAATGGGTGCCGATGAGGCCACCGTGAACGAACTTGCCGCGCTGGTCAGGGTCTGCCCGCCGGTCTTCACCACGACGCGGTAGTCATCGCCATCGTCCGGCACCACGCCCTTCAGCGTCAGGCTGGAGCCCGTTTGGCCGGCCAGATCCTGGTCGCCTTTCTGCCATTGGTAGGTTGCGCCGGTCCCCGCCACGGTGGTGCGGAAGGTCACGTCGAAGCCTTCATACACGGGATCGGCCGGCGTGCGGGTGAGCCCGAGAATGGCCGGCAGGCCGGCATTGTAGAGCCCGCGGATCTGCTCCGGCGTGAGTGTCTTGTCGTAGATGGCGAACTCGTCGAGTCGCCGCGCAGGGCGCGGGCGGCGCTGGCGTTGTCGCGGCCCAGTTCCAGGGCTGCCCCGGCGAAGTTGTGCGTCGGGTGGAAGAACGTGTTGGTGGCCGAAACCAGGCCCGTGGCGGTGCCCATGTAAACCACGGCCTGATCGGACTGAACCGTCACCGCGATGAACGTCCACGTTTCGTCCGGGATGAGGAATCCGGGATTAAAGTTGTAGGTCTCGGGAAAGTCCTCCCAGTTGTAGCCGAACGACCGGCCGTCATCGAAGAAGCCAAGGCCGGTCGCCTTCGTTTCCGGGCCGCGGTGATGCATGATGCCCGCGCGCGCCGGCTGGTCGCCGTGACGCCGTATCGACGTGACGAAGGTGGCCGCATCCGTGTCCACGGACTGCCCCGGAATCGAGACGTAACCGCCATCGGCAAAGCCCGCCGCACGGTTGGTGCTCTCGAATCCAGAAGCCGCCGGGTTCTGCAGGCCGG
>CAIWAH010000358.1 GCA_903910585.1 uncultured Verrucomicrobiota bacterium | reverse complement strand
GCCGGGGACACGGTGAAAGCCGGCCAGGTGCTGGCCCGGTTGAAGCCGGATGAGATTGAGGCGGAGGTCGCCCAGGCCCGGGCAGCTGTGGACAAGGCCCGCCGCGACCGGGAACGGGCCGTGCGGCTGCTGCAGGACCAGGTCATCACCCGGGAGCAGGCTCAGAACGCCGAAACGGCCGTGGAACAGGCCGAGGCCGCGGTGCGGGCCGCGGAGTTCAACTGGAAGTTCGCCCTCATCGGGGCACCGGCCGACGGGGTGATTCTCCGGCGTTTGGCGGAACCGAGCCAGCTCGTGGCGGGCGGACGTCCGATCCTGGTGTTCGCGCCGGACCAAGTCGGCTGGCGTCTGAAGGTGGGGTTGCCCGCGGCCGACGCAGGGCGCCTCGTGGTCGGCAACCGTGCCCAGTTTTGGCTGGCCGGCACGGATTCATCCTTTGGCGCAACAGTCAGCCAACTTGGCGGCGGAGTGGATCCCCTCACGCGCACCGCCGAGATCGAGCTGCGGCCGGGCGAGGTTCCGGCCCGCGCGCTGGCCGGCACGGTGGCCCATGTCCGCCTGTTCCCGCCGGACGGGAAAGTTCGCCCGATCGTGCCGGCCGCTGCGCTCGTCGAAGGGCGGTCCCGCGAGGCCTGGGTGTTCCGGTTGGACGGAGATTCCAAGGTGCGGCGCGAGCGGGTCACCGTGGAATCCCTTCAGGGTGAAGATGCCTACCTGGCAGCCGGAATGCCGGAAGGCACACGGGTCGTGGTGACCGGTGCCGAGTTCCTCAAGGACGGCGCCGCGGTTCGCATCGTGGACGGGGTTGGGGCGAAGGAGCGGCCATGAAGCTCACCGAGTTCTTTGTCCGGCATCGGCCGTTCAGCCTGGTGCTCACGTTCGCCCTGCTGGCGGTGGGCGTGCTGTCGTTCCGGCAGATTCCGCGGGCCGAGGATCCGAGCCTGCGGATTCCGGTGCTGCGGGTGATCGCGGTGCAGCCGGGGTCGAGCCCGACCGATCTGGAGCGGCTGGTGGCGCGTCCGCTGGAGGATGCCGTCAAGGAGCTGGACGACCTGCGCAAGCTCCAGACCACCGTGCGGGACGGGGTCGTGGACATGGTGGTCGAGTTCGAATAAGGCACCGATCCGGACAAAAAGGAAGACGACGTCCTGCGGCAGGTGAACGCGAAACGGGCCACGCTGCCGGCCGGGATCGCCCTGCTCGACGTGATCAAGGTGCAGACGCTGAACGTCGCCCTGCTCCAGGTCGCGCTGGTCTCGGAAACGGCGTCGGACGCCCGGATGCAGGATCTGGCCGAGGCCCTGAAGAAGCGCTTCGAAACCGTTCCGGGCGTGCGGCGCGCCGAAAAGCATGCGTTTCCCCTGAAGCAGGTGCAGGTCGCCCTCGACGTGGACCGGCTTGTCCAGTCGCGCGTGCCGGTGACGCGCATCGTCGAGGCCTTGCAGGGCGGCAACCAGAACCTGCCCGCGGGCGCGGTCGAACTCGGCGACCGCCGCTTTACGGTCAAGACCACCGGCCAATTCACCTCGCTCGACGAGGTGCGGCAGACGCCGGTGCTCACGACCGGAACCGCGGTCATCCGCCTGGGCGACCTCGCGGAAGTGCGCTGGGCTTACGAGGAGAACACCCACTTAGGCCGCTTCAACGGCGAACGGGCCGTCTTCGTGACGGCCCTGCCCCAGCGGGACCGCAGCGTGTTCGCCCTGCGGGACGGACTGCTCCGCGAAGTCGGGGAATTCCGGAACCAGCTGCCCGGAGACGTGCGGCTGGAGGTCGGCTTCGACCAGGCGCGCAATGTGGACGAACGCCTCACGCGGCTGGAACACGATTTCCTCATCGCCTTCGCCCTGGTGCTGCTGACTGTCCTCCCGCTCGGCTGGCGGGCCAGCCTGCTGGTGATGCTGAGCATTCCGCTGTCGCTGGCGATGGGCATCACGCTGCTGAACTACACCGGCTTCTCCCTGAACCAGCTTTCGATCGTCGGCTGCGTCATCGCCCTCGGACTGCTCGTGGACGATTCCATCGTGGTCGTGGAGAACATCGCCCGCTTCCGGCGCGAAGGCCGCCGGCCGCGCGAGGCCGCCATCGAGGCGACCCGCCAGATCGCGATCGCCGTGGTGGGGACCACCGCGACGCTGCTCTTCGCGTTCCTGCCATTGCTGATGCTGCCGGGCGGTGCCGGGCAGTTCATCCTCAGCCTGCCGCTGGCGGTCGTTTACACGGTGCTGGCCTCGCTGTTCGTGTCGCTGACGATCGTGCCATTCCTCGCGAGCCGGTTTCTCACGGGCCACGAAGACACCGAGGGCAACTTCCTGCTGAAGCTCCTCCAACGGACGATCCACGTGACCTACCGGCCGTTCCTGCATTGGTGCATGGCGCACCGGCGGACCACCGTGGCGCTCGCCGCGGCGCTGTTCCTCGGCAGCCTGGCCTTGGTGCCGCGCATCGGCTTCAGCCTGTTTCCCAAGGCAGGCACGCCGCAGTTCTCCATTCGCATCTACGGAGCGGAGGGCAACAGCGTGGCCCAGACCGACCGGATTGCGCGGCAGGTGGAGACGCTGCTGCGGGCCACGCCGGAGGTGAAGTGGTGGTTCGCGAACATCGGCAAGGGCAATCCGCAGATCTACTACAACGAGTTCCCCGAACAGCAGTCCGCCAGCTTCGCGGAGCTGTTCTGCGAGCTGCACGCCTTCGATCCCCGCACCAGTCCGGCGGTGCTCGAACGGCTCCGGCAGCAACTCCGGAACCTGCCGGGCGCCCGCATCGTGCTGAAGGAATTCGAGAACGGTCCGCCCATCGACTCGCCGATCGCGGTGCGCGTCATCGGCGAAGACCTCGATCTCCTCACCGGACTCGCCGCGAAGGTGGAAGGCCTGCTCCGCGCCACTCCCGGAACCGAGACGGTGGACAACCCGCTTCGGACCGCCCGGACCGATCTCCGGGTGAAACTCGACCACGGCGCCGCGGCCTTGCTGGGTGTGCCCGAGGCGGCCGTCGATCAGGCCACCCGGCTGGCCTTCGCGGGCATTGACGTCACCTCCTTCCGGGAAGCGGATGGCGACGAATACAACCTCACACTCACCCTGCCCCGCGGCGATCGGGCGACATTGACCAACTGGACCCGGTTGCACGTCCCCACCCTTTCCGGTGCCTACGTGCCGATCGGCCAAGTGGCGCGGTTGGAGTTCGCGGCCGCGCCGCCGCTCATTCAGCGATTCAACCGGCAACGCACGGTGACGCTGACCTGTCAGGTTCAGGCCGGTCACCTCACGGACAACGTCACCCGCGACCTCTCCACCCGGCTCGCCAAACTGGACTGGCCCCGTGGCTACCGGTTCGAGTTCGGCGGCGAAGTCGAGAGCCGCAAGGAAAGCTTCGGCGGCCTGGGCACGGCCATCCTGGTGGCCGTCTTCGGCATCCTCACGATCCTGGTGCTGGAGTTCCGGAGCTTTCGCGGAACCCTGGTGGTGGCGAGCGTGATCCCGCTCGGCGTGGTCGGCGGACTCGTGGGCCTGTGGCTGACCGGCTATTCGCTGAGCTTCACCGCCAGCATCGGCTTCATTGCGCTGATCGGCATCGAGATCAAGAACAGCATCCTGCTCGTGGACTTCACGAACCAGCTGCGCGGCGAGGGCGTGCCGCTGGACGAGGCCATCGAGCGCGCCGGCGAGATCCGGTTCCTGCCGGTGGTGCTCACCACGTTCACGGCCCTCGGGGCGCTGCTGCCGCTGGCGATCCAGGGCAGTCCGATGTATTCGCCGCTGGCGGTGGTCATCATCGGCGGCCTGCTCAGCTCCCTGCTGCTCAGCCGGCTGGTGACACCGGTGATGTATTCCCTGCTGCCGCCGGTGGAGGAGGATTGAGGATTCTGGCGAGGCGTCCTTCGAGGAAACCGCACCAGACCTCGTCCGGCTCCCAGATTTTCCGCATCTCCGCCCAGGCAGCCTCACGCGACCAGCCTTCGTGCAGCACCCGGTGGAGCGCGACGAACGCGGACACCCGGCAGTTGAGCGCGCAGTGAATGAACACGCTTTGCCTCCGTCGCGCCGCAAGTTCGATGCAGAATCGCTCGAAGTCCGCTGCGGCCGGGGCTTCGAATACCACCGGAATGGCGACGTATTCCATGCCGAGGCTGGTCACCACCGCACGCTCGTCCGGCAGGGCGTAGGTGGACGTTGGCAGGGCCAGATTGATGACCGTCCGAACCCCGGAAGCAGCAAGGGCAGCCAACTGGGTTTCAGTGGGCTGCCCACCGGTCGTGACCCGGTCATCCAACCGGCAATAGTTGCGGATGGATTCCGGGGAACTGCTCATCCTGGATCAATTAATCGGCTTCCAGTCCTTGTGACGGAAACGGTCCCAGACCCAGACGTAGTCGGTATTGGCTTTGCCGCCGCCGGGCCAGTTGAAGATGCTGCGATCGCCGTTGGCCGCCTTCTTGGCGGCGTTGATCACGTCCTGGCGGACCCACTTGCGCTGTTCCGCATGACCGTCCAGGAACCCGAAGTCGCTGACGTTTCCGTGGAAGATCGCGAACGGATCCACCCACCCCTTGCCGGCGACATCAATGACCCAGGTGCCGATGTTCCAGCCGCGGGGGTCGGACTCCTCCACAAACATCATGGTCTCGGTGGGACGGTCCGCGTGGGTTTCCTTGGTGTAGGGCGTCACCGCGGTCCAGCCGTTGCCGTTGATGCCCTCGGATTTGGAGTAACTGTCCCACGCCCAGCCCTGGCCGACTTTCCGCTTGGGCCGGAGGTCTCCGGGGCAGTGGTAGGAATTGAAGGCACTGACGTATTTCCACAGGGGGCCCTGTTCCAAGCCTTTGCGAACGGTTTCCATGGCTTTGGCGACCGGCATGGCGTTGCCCGTGTCAGGATTGGGGTCACGCCAGTAGCCGCCGCCACGGAGTTCGAAAACCGTGTTGGAGGGCGCCCAGCGGGGTGGCAGCAGCCCGTCGTTGTTGTCCAACGAATACATCTTCGCGCCCAGCGTGAGCTGCTTCTGGTTGTTCAGGCAGGAGGCGAGGGTCGCCTTGAGCTTCGCCTTGCTCAGCGCCGGCAGAAGCATGCCGGCCAGGATGGCGATGATGGCAATCACCACCAGCAGCTCGATCAGGGTGAAGCCGGCGGAATTGCCGCGCCGAATGGAGGGAATCGTTTTCATGGTCGGTTTTGACGGGTGTGGGAATCCCTCAGGGAAGCGGCTTCCAGTCCGCATGCCGGAAACGGTCCCAGACCCAGCGGAAGTCCGGGTTCTTCGAATTGCCACCCTGCCAGAAGAAGCTCTGCTTGCCGACGGCGGAATCGGTGGCCGCCTTGATGGTCTTGGCATCCACCCACTTGTGCGACTCGGTGTGGCCGTCCATGAAACTGAAGTCGCTCACCGCCCCGTGAAAGATCGCGAACGGATCCACCCAGCCCGGCGGGTTGACATCAATGACCCAGGTGCCGGCATTGAACCCGCGGGGGTCGGATTCCTCGATGAACAGCATGCTGTTCGAGGGTTCGGGAACCTGTCCGACCTTTTTGAACGGCTTGATGCCGCCCCAACCGCCCGTGCCCATGCCATCCGCCTTGGAGTAGCTGTCATAGGCCCAGCCCTGACCGGGTTTGCGCTTGGTCCGCAGGTCGCCGGGGCAGTGATAGGCCCCGATGGCGCTGGCGTATTGGTAAAGCGGTCCCTGCTTGAGGGCGGTATGGACGGCATCCAGTGCCCGCTGCACCGGCATGGATTGGCCGGTATCAGGACTCGGCGCCGGCCAGTAACCGCCGCCGGAGAGATTGGCCGTGCTGCCGTTGGTCAGCTTGAACGTGGGCGGCAGGAGGCCGTCGTCGTTGTCCGATGCGTATAGGACGGTTCCAAGGGCCAGTTGGCGTTGGTTGTTCAGGCAGGAGGCGAGGGTGGCCTTCAGCTTCGCCTTGCTGAGCGCCGGCAAGAGCATGCCGGCCAAAATGGCGATGATGGCGATGACCACCAGCAGTTCAATCAGCGTGAAACCGGTCCTCCGGTCGCGCAGAAATGAGGAGTGTGCCTTCATGGTTGGTAGCGGACGTGCGGGAATGTCGGGCAACGTAATAGCGGCCGCCCGCCCCGGGGGAAGCACAAACTCCGGCTCCGGCACAGATTGGCGAATGGAAACGCCCGGACGGAGAACCGCCGGGCGTGATCGCATGGAACCGGAACGGACGGTCGCTCAGTTGTATTCGCCGAGCGGGCGAATCCAGATGTTGCGGAACCGGGTCGGATTGCCGTGGTCCTGGAGGCTGATGCCGCCCTTGCCGGAATAGGCCTTGTAGGGATCGGAAGAGCGGTGGTTGGTCGGGCCGTTCAGTTCCTTGCGGTTGTGCAGGACCACACCGTTGAGGATCACCGTGGCGTAGGCCGGTTTGGTCAGCTTGCCCTCGGCATCAAACCGGGGCGCCTCGAACACGAGGTCGTAACTGTTCCATTCGCCGGGCCCCTTGATGGCGTTCGCCAACGGCGGCCATTGGCCATACAACGCGCCGGCCTGGCCGTCGGCGTAGGTCTTGTTGTTGTGGCTGTCGAGCACCTGGATCTCGAACTGACCGTGGAAAAACACCCCGGAATTGCCCCGGCCCTGGCTTTCGCCTTCGGGTTTCGTCGGCGTGGCGAACTCAATGTGCAACTGCGCGTCTCCCCACTGGTCCTTGGTGTGGATGCCGCCGGATTTGCCGACCACCTCCATGTAGCCGTGCTCGATCTTCCACTTGGGTGCCCCGCCGCCGTCGCGCTCCCACTTGGAGAAGTCGCTGCCGTCGAACAGCACGGTCGCGTCCGCGGGCGCGGGAGCCCCGTGGCTGAAGGTGGCCGCCGGCTTCACGGTGGGCGGATTGGGCCGGTCCTTGTCGTGGACCTTCCATTTCTGGCCCCGGATCTGGGGGGTGTCGGTGTAGCCGACGCCTTGGGCGACGGCGGCGGCGCTCGCGCACAGGAGGCCGAGCGTAAGCAGGGAGTGACGTTTCATGAGTGACGGGAGACGACGGAGCGTTCGCGTTCACCGACGCCAAAGGCAAGCGCCGGCTTCATCCAGATACCGGGCATGCTGGCGGCACGGGGGAAGGCTACTTCAGCTCGCGGTAGCGGATGTTGCGGAACCACACGTCGTCTCCGTGATCCTGGAGCAGGATCGGCGTGGCGAACTGGGTGCCCCACTTTGCCTCGTCCTTGAACTTGCTGGCCGCCTTGGCCGCCGCCAACTCCGGCGAGCCGAGCTCGTAGGCGAGCACCTTGTCGCCGTTCAGCCAGTGCTCAACCTTGTTGCCCTTCACCACGATGCGGGTCCGGTTGACTTCGCCGGCCGGTTTGACCTTGGGCGCCTTCGCCGGCATCGCGTCGTAAAGTGCGGCGGTCTGCCGCTTCGGACCGACCTTGGCATCCGGGTGAGCCGCGTCATCAATGAGCTGATACTCGTGCCCGATGGGCGCCTTGCGGGCCTCGTCCACGAAGTATTTCACGCCGCTGTTGCCGCCGGCGCCGATCTTCCATTGGAAGCGCAACTCGAAGTCCGTGAACTTCTTCTCGGTGATGATGTCGCCGCCCCCGGCCTTGGCGGTGTGACGGAGCCAGTCGCCCTCCACCGTCCACCCCTTGTCGGGAAACGCCTCCTTGCCGAAACCGCGCCAACCGGCGGTGGTCTTGCCGTCGAACAGCGGAATCCAGCCGGCCTTCTTGTCGTCCTTGTCGGCATCAGCATCGGCGGCGAGGAGGGAGGAACCGCACAGGGCGAACAACGAGACGAGGCGGGCGAGGTTTTTCATGGGCGAGGTTGGAGTTGGGACCGGGACAAATGGGGTTCGAAGCAGTTCAGTCAGCGAGTAAACGGCTCACTTCACATCGAGTTTGCGGACGCGGAGCTGGCGAAACCAGACATCGTCGCCGTGGTCCTGAAGGCACAGATGCCCGGACGGTTCCTTGGCGAAACGGGGCATGTCCTTGAACTTCGAGCCGGCGACGAGTTTCGCGAATTCGGGCGAGGCGAGATCGGCGGCGACGACCTGTTTGCCGTTCAGCCAGTGTTCCAGCTTGGAACCGCGCAGCACGATGCGGCCGGAATTCCATTCTCCCACCGGCTTGGTCGCCTTGGCCCCGTTGGCCGCCATCAGGGCATACAGGGCGGAGGCGCTGGTCTTCGGGTTCTTGCCGTCAGCATGCAGGGCATCATCAAGGACCTGATATTCCGGTCCGGTGTGCCATGGGGCCTCAAACGCCTCGTTCACCCGATACATCACCCCGCTGTTCGCCCCGGCGCTGACCTTCCATTCAAACTCAAACTCGAAGCTCGAGAACTGCTCGCGGGTCACCAGGTCCCCGCCGCCGCTGCCCTTGGCGAAATGCAGGGTGCCGTCCGAGAGGGTCCAGCCCTGGTCCGGAAACCCGGTCTTTTTGAAGCCCCGCCACTTCGCCGTGGAGTTGCCGGCGAGCAGGTCCTCCCACGGGCCGTCCGCGGCAAACGCGGGCAGCATTGAGGCGACGAGCATGGCGGTGGAGAGCAGGGTGCGGAATTTCATGGCGGGAACCGACGCAGTGAACGGGACCAATGTTCGATGCGTCAAGGCGCCAACCGGCGGCACCGAGCCGGAAGCGCTCCGCATTGACACGTTCAACGTGTCCCGGGGTTTATCAATTCACCGTCCGAGGCGGTCGTCAGGTAGGAGCATGGGCGTCATTGCAACCTGTCCTGAAATGAAAACCATTTCGCTCCCTGCCGGCACCGTCGGCTCCACCCCAACCCCGTCCCGTCAGTCCACCGCCCGGCTCCCGCTGTGGCTCAAGCTGGCCTACACCGCCTTCATGGCCGTGCTCGTCCCGGTGTATTGGGCCAAATACGGGCCGACCAATTTCCTCTACTTCTGCGACGTGGCGCTGTTCCTGACCCTGGCCGGACTGTGGACCGAGAACCGGCTCCTGCTATCCCTGCCGGCGGTGGGAATCCTGCTGCCGCAACTGTTCTGGTGCGCGGACTTTGCCGTGCAGTTCACCGGCCACTCGCTCGCCGGCATGACGGCCTACATGTTTGATCCCAACCGCTCGCTGTTCCTCCGGGGGCTGTCGCTGTTCCACGGCTGGCTGCCGTTCCTCCTTGTGTTCGCGGTGCGGCGCGTGGGCTACGACCGCCGCGCCTGGGCGATCTGGACCGCCCTGGCGTGGGGCCTGTGCCTGTTCTCGTTCTTCTGCCTGCCGCCCGCCGCGCCCGAGTTCGCGGGCAAGCTGACTCCGAACAACATCAACTACGTCTGGGGCTTCGATGACGCCCGGCCGCAGCAGTGGATGCCGCCGGGAGCGTTTCTCGCGGTGTGGATGGCCGCACTGGCGCT
>CAIWAH010000357.1 GCA_903910585.1 uncultured Verrucomicrobiota bacterium | reverse complement strand
GCGCCCGCGGGTCCGGGTCCCCGATTGAAGTGATTGGCTTTCGCGGACCGCGCCGACAGCCTTCGCGCATGTCAGCCTCTCCGCTCCCCTCCCGGCGCGACTTCCTGAAGTTCACCGGCGCGGCGGCCGTTGCCGCTCCCTTCGTCACCTCGCACCTGCTGTCGGCGCCGCCTTCGGGCAGGGTCCGGCACGCGAGCTTCGGCGCGGCTGGCATGGCCATGGCCGACATCTCGGAGATCGCGTCGCATCCGAACGTGGAGGTCGTCGCCGTTGCGGAGGTGGATTCGTCGCGGATCGCGGGCTTCAAGAAGCGCTTTCCGGACGCCCGCGTGTATGAGGACTTCCGCGTGCTGCTGGAGAAGGAGAAGTTGGATTCGGTCAATGTCTCCACGCCCGATCACATGCACGCGCCGATGGCGATGGCGGCAATGCAGCGGGGCATCCATGTCTATGGGCAGAAGCCGCTGACCCACGATCTCCACGAATCCCGCCGGCTCACCGAAGTCGCCCGGAAGCGGAAACTGGTGACGCAGATGGGCATTCAGATCCATTCCGCCGCGGAATACCGGCTGGCGGTGGAACTCGTGCAGTCCGGCGCCATCGGCAAGATCCGCGAGATTCACACCTGGAGCAGCAAGGACTGGGGGGACAACGGCGCGATGCCCAACCGCGTGGACCCCGTGCCCGCCGGCCTGAACTGGGACCTGTGGCTCGGCGTGGTGGCCGACCGCCCCTTCATCGGCCAGGGCTGGTATCATCCCGCGAACTGGCGCCGGCGTCTGGACTTCGGCACCGGCACCTTCGGCGACATGGGCTGCCACATCTTCGATCCCGTCTTCAAGGCCGCGGGCCTCACCTCGCCGGTGTCCGTGCGGAGCGAGGGGGCTGCGCCGAATTCCCATTCCTGGGCCACCAACGCGGTCATCCGCTACGTGTTTCCGGCGACGCCCTTCACGGTGCCGGGCACGATTCCCGTGACCTGGTATGACGGCAACCAGCGTCCGCCCGCCGAGATCCGCGCCCAGCTCGAAGGCCACGATTATCCCGACCAGGGTTCGGTGCTGATCGGCACGGGCGGCGTGATGATCGTGCCGCATGTCGGCATGCCGGTGCTGTTGCCCGACGCGAAGTTCCGGGACTTCAAACGGCCGGAGGTGAAGGGTGTCAACCACTGGCATCAGTTCGTGGACGCGGTGCGCGGCGTGGGCCGGACCTCGGCAAATTTCGACTATGCCGGCCCGCTCACCGAGGCCGTGCTGCTGGGCAGTGTTGCGACGCGCTTCCCGCAGACCACCCTCGAGTGGAACGGCAAGCGGCTGAAGTTCACCAACGTGAAGGAGGCGAACCAGTTCGTGCGCCGTCCCTACCGGAAGGGCTGGGAGATCAAGGGCCTCTGAGGCCCGTTCCCGGCATCGCCCGGCCGCGACCTGACGGTGGCAGGCGGTCGGTTCGTCCGCCCTCTGGGCTGATTGCCGTGTGGGCTGCGACGGGCCAACAACGGGCTGTTCCTGCACGGTTTCCGGCCGCACGCTGGTCGGCATGAAGCGGAAGCTGCTGCGTTGGGTTGGGGTTGGAATCGGGCTCGGGATGGGACTGCTGTCCGGCGCCGCCGAGACGCCACTGAAGTGGCTGGATGTCCGCGAACTCGGCCTCGAGGGCCGCGGCTGGACGAACACCGAAATGCCTTTCGACCGGCTGCCGGCGTCCGCCCAGGGAAAGGTCCCCGAGGCGGTCTGGAATCTGGGACATCACTCGGCCGGCGAGGCGGTGCGGTTCGTGACCGACGCCACGACGTTGGAAGTGCGCTGGGAACTGACCTCCGCGAACCTGGCCATGCCGCACATGCCGGCCACCGGCGTGAGCGGCGTGGACCTCTACGTGCGGCACCGGGGAGGCTGGCGGTGGCTCGCCACCGGACAGCCGCGGGCGCAGACAAATTCCGCCGCCCTCGCCACCGGTCTGCCGGCGGGCAACCGGGAATTCCTGCTCTACCTGCCGCTCTACAACGGCGTCCGCTCCGTGAGCCTGGGGGTCAACGCCGGCGCCGCGGTGAACCCCGCGGGCCCCTGGCGGTCGGGCGCGGCCAAGCCGATCGTGTTTTACGGCACCTCGATCACCCAGGGCGGCTGCGCATCGCGGCCCGGCATGGCGCACGTCGCGCTCGTCGGCCGCAAGCTGGAGTGCCCGACGATCAACCTCGGCTTCTCCGGCAGCGGTCGCATGGAACCGGCGCTGGCGGATCTCCTCGCCGAACTCGACCCGG
>CAIWAH010000356.1 GCA_903910585.1 uncultured Verrucomicrobiota bacterium | reverse complement strand
CTGCCGACCACGAACAGGCTGCCGTAGTCCCACGCGGGCACGGCTTTCTTGGCCCAGTAGGCATTATTGGCCACCGTTTCCGCGCCGACGAACGGCACGGCGCACGCGCCCGCCGCCTGGGCAATCGCAGTGGACACGCCGATGGGTTTGTCCGCGAGCGCAAACGTGAGCAGGGACAGGGCGCCGATCAGGGCGCCGACCAGATACGGATTCCAACGGGAGGATTTCATGGCTGAAACAGGAGGCATGGTTCAACGGCGCGGACCGAACGAGAACAGCAGACCCATGACACCGCCGTAGAGGGCACCACGCCACCACGTTGAAGTGAGCGGGCAGGTGCCGCCCTGGCAGCGGCCGAAGTGTCCCAGCATCGCGCCCAGCGCGGCGCCGAGCAGCACGGGAATCAGGTGGCGGATCATGATGAGGATTGGTTCGGGTGATGACGTTGGTTGACCATGAAGTAGAGCACTGGCACCGCCATGCGGCTGATCAGCAGCGAGGCGACCTCCCCCGCCATCAGGGCGATGGCCAGGCCTTGGAAGATCGGGTCCGCCAGGATCACGGCCGCGCCGACGATCACGGCGGCGGCGGTCAGCACCATGGGGCGGAACCGCACCGCGCCGGCGTCCACCACGGCCTGGTCGAGCGGCATGCCTTCGCGCAGGCGCTGTTCGATGAAGTCCACGAGGATGATGGAATTGCGGACGACGATGCCGCCGCCCGCCATGAACCCGATCATCGAGGTGGCACTGAAGAACGCGCCCATCAGGCCGTGCGCCGGCAGGATGCCGACGAGCGAAAACGGGATCGCGATCATCACGACGAGAGGCGTGATGAAGGAGCGGAACCAGCCAACCATCAGGATGAAGATGAGCACGATGACGGCGCCAAAGGCCGTGCCGAGGTCGCGGAACACCTCGATGGTGATGTGCCATTCGCCGTCCCACTTCATCGCGGGGCGGTCGTCGCTGAACGGCATCGCGGCGTTGTAGATCTTCAGGTCGCCGGAGAGTTCCGCCAATTTGCGGTTCATGTCCGCGATGGCGTAAACGGGGCTTTCCACCACGCCCGCGACATCGCCGATGACGTAGGTCACCGGCATGAGGTTCTTCCGGTGCCGGCTCTTGTCGGCGATGCCGGTTTCCAGCTTCACCAACTCACGCAGGGGCACGAGCGGCGGGCCGGCGAGATTCGCGCCGGGCTCGGGCAGCGCGTTGGCGTCGCCGCTGCGGACGCGCAGGGCAAGGAGTTCGTCAGCGCGGGTGCGAGCGGAACGCGGCAGCTGGAGCACCAGGTTGACGTCTTCCTTCTCCGCGGGGATGTGGAGCAGGTCCACCGACTCGCCGCCGACGGCGATCTTCAGCGTCTGCGAAATTGTCTCGGCGCTGATGCCGTGGAGCGCGGCCTTCTCCTTGTCGATAACGAAGCGGGTCTTCGGTTGGTCGGCCTCGACGTAGGAATCCACATCCACCACGCCGGGCGTTCCCTTGAAGACGTCCTTCACCTGTCCTGCGAGCTTCAGCCGCGCCTCGTCCGTCGGGCCGTAGATTTCCGCGACGAGTGTCTGCAGCACCGGCGGACCGGGCGGAACCTCGGCCACGGCCACGCGCGCGCCGAACTTCTCCGCAATCGCGGCGACGGCCGGGCGGACGCGTTTGGCGATGTCGTGGCTCTGCGCCTTGCGCTCGTGCTTGCCGACGAGGTTGACCTGGATGTCGGCGACATTCGCGCCGCGCCGCATGAAGTAGTGGCGGACGAGGCCGTTGAAGTTGAACGGCGATGCCACGCCCACGTAGATCTGGTAATCGGTGACCTCGGGTTCCGTGCGGATCGCAGCCGCCATTTCCGAAGCGGCCTGCGCGGTGCGCTCCAGCGAGCTGCCTTCCGGCATCGTGAGGATGACCTGGAACTCCGATTTGTTGTCGAAGGGCAGCATCTTCACCTTCACCCAGCCCAGCCCGACGGTCGCCATTGCGCCGAGCAGCAGCGCGGTGATCACGCCGAGGAACGTCCACTGCCAGACCGGGTGGTGGAGAAGCGGATTCATCGCGCGGCGGTAGAGGCGGGTCATCGCGTCTTCCGACGTCTGATGTGAGTCAGCTGCAGGTGAGCCGGTGGGAAAGTGAGCAGGTGGGAGAGAAGAGTTGGATTCGACGCGCACCGTCTGACTTTCCCACTTTCTCACCGGCTCACCTGCATGAAGCATCGCGAGCCTTCGCTCCCCATTCCTCCACCGCAGCATTCGTATGCTCGCCCACGGCGTGACGATGAACGCAATGAGCAGCGACCAGAACATTGCGGCACTGGCACCGATCGGAATTGGCCGCATGTAGGGGCCCATCAGCCCGCCGACGAAGGCCATCGGCAGCACAGCGGCGATCACGGCGAAGGTGGCGAGGATCGTGGGATTGCCGACTTCGCTGACGGCCTCAACGGCGATGGTGTTCCACGGGCGGCCCTTGTTTTCCGGCAGGTGAAAGTGGCGGACGATGTTCTCGACGACCACGATGGCGTCGTCCACGAGGATGCCGATGCTGAAGATCAGCGCGAAGAGCGTGATGCGGTTGAGCGTGAAGCCGTAGAGGTAGAAGACGAGCAGGGTCAGCGCGAGCGTCGCCGGAATGGCCACGGCCACGATACCGGACTCCCGCCAGCCCAGCGTCAGCCAGATCAGGATGGACACGCTGATCACGGCGATGCCCATGTGGAGCAGCAGTTCGTTGGATTTCTCCGCCGCGGTTTCGCCGTAGTGGCGCGTCACGGAAACAGTCACGTCCGAAGGAATGATCGTGCCCTTCAGACCGTCCACTTTGCGCAATACGTCCTCGGCAACGGCGATGGCATTGGCACCGGGACGCTTGGCGATCGCCAGTGTGACTGCAGGTTCGGCCGTAGCCGCTGAGGTAACGAGGCGGACCTCGCCACCGGGTTTCGGCTCCGCCTCCTCACGTCGGCGGCTACCAGCGCCAAAGAACACATAGTTCGAAGGCTCCTCCGCGCCGTCCACGATGTCGGCCACTTCCCGAAGGTAGATCGGCCGGCCGTTCACCACTCCGACCACGACGTTCTTCACGTCCTCGGCCGTCTGAAGAAATGCCCCGGTCTCGACGATGACCGACTGGTTGTTGGAGGTCAGTTCACCCGCGCGGAACTGGCGGTTCGCCTGCCGCAGCATCGGAATCAGGCCCGCCGGAGTAAGTCCACGCGAAGCGAGCCGGGCGGGATCGAGCTGCACGCGCAGCTCGCGGCGAGCACCACCGATCACGGTCGTCTCTGCCACGAGCGGAACCTGTTTCACCGCGTCGTCCACCTGCGCGGCCAGGCGGCGCAGCGTCAGGTGATCGTAGCGCAGGCTGTGAAACGTGAGCGCGAGGATGGGAACATCGTCGATGGACTTGGGCTTGATGAGCGGAAAGGCCACGCCGTGCGGCACGCGGTCGAAGTTGGCCCGGAGCTTTTCGGTGACCTTGACGAGGCTGGCATCGGGATCAGAACCGACCTTGAAGCGCACGATCGTCAGCGCCTGTCCCTCGTGCGACTGCGAGTAGAGGTATTCCACGCCGGGAATTTCCCAGAGCAGCTTCTCCATCGGCCGGGTGGCGCGCTCCTCGACTTCCCGCGCGGAAAAGCCGGGCATCGCTGCCATCACGTCGATCATCGGCACCTTGATTTGCGGCTCCTCCTCGCGCGGCAGCATGAACACGGCGAAAGCTCCCAGCAGCACCGACGCGACGATGATCAGCGGCGTGAGCTTCGAATCGATGAACGCGTGCGCGATCCGGCCGGCGAGACCGTGCGCTCCGGTATGGACTGGCTCGGCCGGTTTCACGGCTTCACCTCCAGCGGTTGGCCGTCCTGCACCTTGGCCGGGTCAACGGCGACCGCCTTCTCCCCGGCGCTTAGACCGGAGACGACCTCGACCTCACTGCCAAACCGCTTGCCGGTGCGGATCAGGCGAAGCTGCGCCTTCCCGGCTTCGGCGACGAAGACGTATTCCAACTGGCCGCGCTGGATGATCGCGCTGGCGGGAATGTGGGGCACCGAGGCGTCGCCGGTGGGAACCGCCACCCGTCCGAACTGCCCGGCGCGCAGCCCGGCAACTGGGGGTAAATCCAACTTCACCAGGTAGGTCCGGCTCACCGCTTCCGCGACCGGCGCAATCTCGCCCACCACGCCCTCGACGGAGCCATTCACCGACGAAACGCGCACGGGCAGTTTGGTCCCCAGCTTTACCCGCTCCACCAGTGCCTCGGGCACATCGGCTTCAAACCGTAACTGGGCCGGGTCCTCAATCTCCACGAGCGGACGTCCCGGGGTCGCCAGGTCGCCCACGTCGGTCAGCTTGCGGGTGATCACGCCCGCGAACGGCGCGACGACGCGGGCGTGGCCCAGCATCGTCTCCGCCTCGGTGACGGCGGCGGCCGCGACGCGCTGCCGGGCTTCGGCGGCATCCAGTTCGGCCGCGGTGGCAGCACCGTCCTTCACGAGCTGGCGGATGCGGTCCAGGTCCCGGACAGCCTGATCGCGGAGGGCGAGGGCAGAATCCACCCGGGCTTTCACCTCGCGGGCGTCGAGGGAAGCCAGCGTGTCGCCGGCCTTTACCGATTGGCCCGGGACCACCAGCAACGACTCGATGCGGCCCTGGATCTTGGCTTCCACCGCCGCGCGCAGTTTGGCCCGGACGGTGCCCACCACATCCTCGGCCGACGGCAGTCCCTGGGTTTCCACGGTGACCAGCGTGACGGCAACCGGCGGCAGGGATTCCGGAGCCTTCGTGGTCGGTTCAGGATGGCAGCCGGCGATCACCAGGGCGCCGACAATGGCCGCCACCGCGGTCCAGCGGTGACGGATGGGCGAATCCGGACGGGCGGTGACCCCGGAGGCGTCGGAGATGAGGGGGAGAGCGTTCATCGGCAGGGAGTTGGGATCGGAATCAGACGGTGCGAAATGGGGCAGGGCGGCCGCAAGAGTCAGGTTTGGGTGAGGGTCCGGTGGATCCATTCCCGCAACCGCACCGCCGGCATGGCGCCGGACGTGCGGGCGAGCTCCCGGCCGCCGCGGAGCACGACAAACGTGGGAATGGACTGGATGCCGAACCGGGCGGCGACGGTCGGGAGTTCCTCCGTGTTCACCTTCGCCACAATTGCCTCGTTCGCGGTCAACTGGGCGAGCCGTTCAATCTCCGGAGCCACCATGCGGCACGGACCGCACCACGGCGCCCAGAAATCCACGAAAACGGGGAGCGGCGACTGCCCGGACAGGGCTGCAAATTCGGCCTCGCCGGGAACCTCGACAACACCGGTGGCCGCGGGCAGTTCCGCCTGGCAACGGCCGCAACGGGTGCGGGCGGCCAGACGCTCAAAGGCAATCCGGTTGGCCTGCTGGCAGCCAGGACAGGGCAGGATCAGGCCGCGGGAATCGGTGGAAAGCGAGGCCATGGCGGTTCAGGCAGGTGAACTGGGGCGGGAACAGCCGCCGTCCTTGGTGAGCCCGGTCTTTCGGAGAACGATTTCGGCCGGACAGAATCCGGTGAAGGCGGACTGCAGGAGATTCAGGCCGACGAAGCCGGTGAGGAACAGCCACTTGGGGCTGACGAAATGCGCGAGGGCAAGGCTGGCGAGGATCATGGTGCCCGCGAGGGCCCGGATGGCGTTTTCGGTGGTCATGGAGGGCGGGGGTCAGTGTTTGTCGGTGGATTTGGCGGGAAATTTTGCGGCGGCTGAATCGGGCTTTGCGGCGCAGGCGCCGGATTGGCATCCTCCCCCGCCTTCGCAGCACGCCGGGGCGGCCTTGCTAGCGGAAGTCGCCGGAGCGGGAGCCGCGGAACGGTTGGCCGGGGTGGCGAGGACCGCCGCGTGGTCGCGGTCGTGGGCTTCCCACCCGTGGGCAGCGAAGTCCGAGACGACGTTGGCGTGGTTCTGGGCGACCCGGACAGCATCCGCGGTTTTGGCCGTCACGGTCACTTTCAGGCCCTTTTCCGTCGCTTCAACCGTATGGCGGATGTCCCGGTAGTGGGCGGCAAACTCCGCGAAAGCCGGGTCATGCCGGCGGACCATCAGGCCGGATTGAAGCCGTTTTTCCATCTGGGCCACATGTTCCTTCAGGGTTGCGGCCAGCTTGGGATCGTTGGATTCGGTGACCGCGACGTATCCGTCTTGGGTCAGGGTGACCGTCCGAGTTACCGCTTCATGCTGATTGAACAGCGCATGGATGTTCTTCCGGGCTTCCGGGGGCATTCCCTGGGCAAACCCCGTGGACACCACCCCTAGGCAACCAACCAACAACGCTGCAGTGAATGTTTTCATATCGCTTAGTTGACTATATGAGTATTTGAACATATAGCCATGCGCAACAAAATATTTGCATGGCCACTCCTCAGGAAAAAGCCCAATTGCTCACGGATGACGCGCTGGAACTCATCGCGGCCCGGTTTCGGGCGCTGGGTGAACCCAGCCGCCTCAAACTGATCCGCGCCCTGATCACCGGCGAGAAATCGGTCACCCAGCTCACCGAACAGGCTCGCCTCACCCAGGCCAACACGTCCCGGCATCTTCAAACCCTGACCGACGCCGGCATCCTTGGCCGCCGCAAGGAAGGGCTCAACGTTCTCTACTTCATCGCGGACGACAGCATTTTGGGGCTCTGTCAGCACGTGTGTGGGGCGGTCCAGCGACGGCATGCGACCCACGCCGCCACGTTGCGGCCGTTGGCGGGCGAAATCGTGGATGCCCAGGTGATGGGTTCGGCGGGGGCCGAGCTGGCCCCGGGAAGGCGCGAGACCGCTCCGGCCGCATCCGTCGGGGCCGAGGAATTTCGCGTCAATTTCGACTGATCCGCGCCGCGGGATGGCGGAACCAGGTGATTACCGCCGGGGCATCAGTTCAACCGCCTGCAATTGCCTTTGGAACGCGGCGGTGCGTTGGGGGAAATACTGTTCCAGCAGCCGGTTCACCTCGGGACGCCAGTGCTCCTCCCGGGTGTAACGCTCAAACGGCCCTTCCTTGTAGGGGTGGATTTCCTTCCGGTAATCGCCCCACCGGGCGGCTTCGGCGAGCATGGCCGGCTCGAGCAACCGGGCCAGCGCCCGATACCGCTCGCGCGCCGGCTCCGGCGACAACGCTCCCTTGCCGAGGAGATGCAGCTCGGCCCGGCGCCCGAATTCCTCCCGGAAGGCCGGATTCTCCCGGAGCTTCTGGAAGAGCCGGGTGGGCGAAAGGTCGTCATCGTCGGTCAACCGGCTGTCGTCCACGCCTTCCAGGGTCCGTTCGCCGTCCCACACGAAAAACCGATACTTGCCCTGATCGCTGCGGCGCCGGGCGGCATACCAGTTGGAGGAACGGTCCCAATCCCCGTTGGCGCCGTAGAGATTGAGGAGCATGTAATCGCAGAAGGCGGGGACATCGAGCAGTTCGGCCGCGGCGGCATAATTCGCCGGGTCAGCGAGGCCGCGATTGGCCAGGCCGAACAGCCGTTTCCACGCCGTCTCGTCGCCGCTGAGCACCTTGTCCGCGTTGCGGGCGTCGTAGTCCTTTGCGTCGCCCCCGAGGCGGGCCGCGGCGAAGTGTTCGTCGGGCCGTTCCGCGAGGTTGTAGAGGCCCCAGTAGAGTCCGTTGAGATACAGGTGGACGAACCGGCCCCGGGCCGACGGCTGCCCCATCGCGGCGAACGTCTCCCGCATCCACGGGTCGCGGGCGT
>CAIWAH010000355.1 GCA_903910585.1 uncultured Verrucomicrobiota bacterium | reverse complement strand
GTCCCGGCGTCCGCCGCCTGCAGGTCGGACAGGGAGAGCGTGGCAGAGGTGGCGCCCGGGATGAATTCGGAACCGTGCTTCCAGGCAAACGTCATCGGCTGGCTGCCGAGCGCGGACACGGAGAAACTCACGCTGCCGTTCAGGAAGCGGACGGCCGAAGTCGGCGTCTGGCCGAGAATGGGTGCCGATGAGGCCACCGTGAACGCACTGGCGGCGCTGGTAAGGGTCTGCCCGCCGGTCTTCACCACCACGCGGTAGTCACCGCCGTCGCCCGGCACCACACCGTTCAGCGTGAGGCTGGAGCCCGTTTGGCCGGCCAGATCCTGGTCGCCTTTCTGCCATTGGTAGGTTGCGCCAGTCCCCGCCACGGTCGCGCGGAAGGTCACGTCGAAGCCTTCATAGACCGGATCGGACGGCGTCCGCGTGAGCCCGAGGATTGCCGGCAAGCCGGCATTGTAGAGGCCGCGGATCTGCTCCGGCGTCAGCGTCTGGTCATAGATGGCGAACTCGTCGAGGTGGCGCGGGCGGCGCTGGCGTTGTCGCGGCCCAGTTCGAGGGCTGCCCCGGCGAAGTTGTGCGTCGGATGGGCGAACGTGTTGGTGGCGGCCACCAAACCGCTGGCGGTGCCCATGTAAAGCACGGCCTGATCGGACTGAACCGTCACCGCGATGAACGTCCACGTTTCGTCGGGAATGACGAATCCGGGATTGAAGTTGTAGGTCTCGGGAAAGTCTTCCCAGTTGTAGCCGAACGTCCGGCCGTCATCGAAGAAGCCGAGGCCGGTCGCCTTCGTTTCCGGGCCGCGGTGATGCATGATGCCCGCACGCGCCGGCTGGTCGCCGTGGCGCCGGATCCAGGTGACGAAGGTGGCCGCATCCATGTCCACGGACTGCCCCGGAATCGAGACGTAACCGCCATCGGCAAAGCCCGCCGCACGGTTGGTGCTCTCGAATCCAGAAGCCGCCGGGTTCTGCAGGCCGGCGATTCCGGGGGTAGTGCCGGCCTGATAAGTGCCATCGGAGACGGCGCCCCAACTGCCGCTGTTCGTCGCCACGGGCAGGACCAGTGACGGTTCATCGAGCCGGAGATAGAGCGCCGGATTCCGTTCCTTGATGAGGTCGGCGTAGGCCTTTGAACGCGCGGCGTTCACCCCGTTGTCGTAGTGCGCCTTGATGTCGGCGGCGGAGAGGGCCGTGGTGTAGAGCGCGAATTCGTCCAACCCGCCATTGTAATCCCAGCCGGTGTAACCGCGGTCACCCAGGATGAGCGGGGCGCCCGTGTTGGGCAGCATCGGCAGGCTGGGTGCCTGACTGGCGACTTCCGTGCCGTTTACGTAGAGGCTCACCGCGTCGCCGCTATAGACCAGGACGACATGCTGCCAGGCTCCCTCGGTCACGGTGTCGGGGGCGGTCATTACGGTGCCGTAGAAGGTGGCGCCATCCGAGTGGTCATAGCCCAGCAGGACCTCCCAGTTGCTGCCGCTCTGGTTGAGCGCCCAGCCGCTGCGGTCATCGCCGTTGCCCGGGTTCTGGCCGTTGACCATCGAGATCGCCACGGCCCGGCGGCCGTTGATCGTGTTGGCCGGCTTCGCCCACAGCTCGACCGTGAAGGGGCCGTTCGGATTGTAGGCGGGTGAAAACGGCACCACGACCTGCTGGCCGCTGGCGCCCGCGATCAAGACTGCCGTGTTGGCGTCCCCGGCGAGCGCACCCTGTTGGCCACGAGTGCCGGACATGGACTGGTATTGCCCGGCCAACGCCGCCCCCAGCGACCCGGCGTTGGCGGCCGGAATCTCGGAGGGAATTGGCGTCGTCGAATTCAGCCGGTAGTAGGCCACCGGTCCGAGGGCGGAAACGGCGGCGGGGTAATCGGCGCGGCCCACGGAGGGGGTCAGCAGCGCCAGGCACGCCGCCGACCAAGGGGCGGCGCGCAGGACAGATTTCAGGTTCATGGAGTTGTGTCAGGGGCAACGAATTGCCATGCCAGCCGCAACGGTGGAACCGAGCGGTCAGCTCGCGTCGCGGTCAGTGCTCACCGGGAAGTGCGCACGGCAGTCATCATTTCCGCCAACCACGGATTGTCCATCCCCGGTCATGGGGGCGGCAACGCGCTATGCGAAGCCAGCCAGAAACGAAGCCCTGGAGCCGACTCCACGCTCGGATCAAGCAGCTTTGCATCCCAAGCCTTGATCCATTTGAGAGCGGGCCGCGCCGGGTTTTCACCGCGAGCGCAGGTGTTTCCGCACCACTTCCCGGGCGGCTTCCACCAGTTGCCGGTCCTTCACCAGGTCGCCGAAGCGGAAATCCGGCAGCCCGCTCTGGTTGCGGCCGGTCAGCTCGCCGGGACCACGCTGCCTCAGGTCGGCTTCCGCCAATTCGAAGCCATCATTGGTCCGGGCCATCACCTCCAGGCGTTCGCGCGCCTCGTCGGTCTTCTGTTCCGCCACGAGAATGCAGTGGGAATCGTGCGCGCCGCGGCCGATGCGCCCGCGCAACTGGTGCAACTGCGCCAGCCCGAACTGCTCGGCGTTCTCGATCAGCATGATGGTGGCGTTGGGCACGTCCACACCGACCTCAATGACGCTCGTCGCGACGAGAATCCGGATGTCGCCGCAGCGGAAGGAATCCATCACCGCCTCCTTCTCCTCGCTCGGCCGCCGGCCGTGCAGCAGCCCGCCCCGGTGCGGCGCAAGTTCGCGGCAGATCTTCTGGAACTCCACCGTGACCGCCTTCACGTCGTCCTCCGATTCCTCGACCCGCGGGTAAACCACGTAGGCCTGGCGCCCCTTCTCCAGCTCGCCACGGACAAAGGCCCAGACCTTCGGCAAGGCGTCGGGTGCCCGGACATGGGTGCGGATGCGCCCGCGCCCGGCGGGCAGCTCGTCGAGCACGCTGACGTCGAGATCGCCGTAGAGCGTGAGCCCCAGTGTGCGTGGAATCGGCGTGGCGGTCATGACCAGCAGGTGCGGCGCGGTGTCGTCGCGTCGGCCCTTGCGGACCAGCTTCTCGCGCTGGGCGACACCAAACTTGTGCTGCTCATCGATGATGGCGAGGCCGAGGCGGTCGGGTTTGAACCCAGCTTCGATCAGCGCGTGGGTGCCAACAGTGACGGATACGGAAGTGGATGGTGGAGCGTGGATCGTTGAGGGGACCAGCACCCTACCGCTGATCGGCAACTCGTCGTCCGCGGCGTCTTTGCGGCTGCCGGTCCAGAGGCGAACGGCAATCCCAAGCGGCTCGAACCACTTCCGGAAATTCCGGGCGAGCTGTTCCGCCAGGATTTCGGTCGGCGCCATCACCGCCACGTCGAAGCCGCTTTCCAGCGTCATCAGGGCGGCGCACGCGGCGACCAGCGTCTTGCCGGAGCCGACGTCGCCCTGGAGCAGCCGGCGCATGGGGACTTTGCCGCCGAAGTCGGTGCGGATTTCCCGGAGCACCCGCTGCTGTGCGCCGGTCAGCGAGAAGCCCAGTTCGGCAAGAAACGGTTTCATGAGCCGGTTGTCACCGGTGCAGGGCAACGCGCGCAGGCTGCGCTCGAAGTTCAGCCGCCGCTGTTGGATCTCGAACTGGAGTCCGATGAACTCGTCGAAGGCCAGCCGCTGGCGGGCGCGGTCGGCGTCGGTGAGTTCGGCGGGGAAATGCAGCGCGCGGACCGCCTCGGCGCGCGGGAGCAGGGGCCGGGCTTCGAGCACGAGCTGTTTGCCGCGGGCGTCGTCGGTCGGGTGGATGCGGATGGCGGCGAGGTCGAGGTCCGGATGCGGGTCGGCAAACTCCGCGGCGTGTGCCTGCAACGCCCGCCACGTCAGGCCACGCAGCACGCGCTGGCTGAGACCTTCGGTCGCGGGATACACCGGCACGATGCGGTTGAGGTGGACCTGTTCCTCGTCGTCGGTCAGCACCTTTTCGGTCTCGGGATGATCCACCGTGCGCGGCCGGAGCAGGTGCGGTTTGCCGAAGACCAGCACGTCATCGCCCACGGCGAAGAGGCGTTCCATGAAGCCAAGGTTCCACCACCGGCAATGTAGGCGGCTCGAACCGTCGTCCACGATGAGCTCGAAGACGAACTTGCCGGACTTGAAGCGGTTCGTGCCCATCGCCACGACCTTGCCCCGGACGGTCGCGGGCTCGCCTTCCTTGAGCTCGCGGATGGGCTGGAAGTTGCGGCGATCCTCGTAACGCCGCGGCCGGTGCAGCAACAGGTCGCCCACCGTGTGGATGTCCAGCCGGGCCAGCAACGCCGCCCGTTCCGAACCGACGCCCCACACGCACGTCACCGGCGAGGCGAGCGTGGGCGCGGAGGCAGGCTCCGGCTTCGGCGTTTCAGGACGGGGGGCGTTCATGGCACCGGCGGAGGCTCACGCAAAGGCGCGAAGACGCAAAGCGGGGAAAAATGCTGCCGACGTCCCGCCGGCAGCACTTCCTACCAAGCCCACCTAGCGGCCGTTGCGGTTCCGTGTGGCACCATCAAGAATTCGCTCGCCCCCGCCCACACAGCAGCGGCGCTTTTTCTAGCCGGCGGACCAGTTTCCAATAGCGGCGACGGCTTTCGCTCACCGCCAGCGTTTCGCGAGCATACGGCTTACGGCCAACTCCAAGGATTGCACGGAAAACCAAGCTGGTTGCGTGAATTCCTTGGCCGCTCAGGTAGGCATTCCTTACGTATTCGGGAAGAACTTCGGACCTCAGGTGCCGAAGATATGTTCCACAGAAGAAGAATCGCTCCGGACTATCGTCCTCGGAAAATTCGCGCCTCTGTCTTGCTACAAACCTCAAGAATTCTGCCTCGGGCCACTCAAGCACATCCACCAACACCCAACGCCACTGGCGCTCGAATTCGAGAAATGCTGCGCCGTCTTCGCCTTCGAATTTCATGCCGACGTTACGTGGCGTTGGCTAAATCCCCAGATCCAGCCCGAACAGCCGGCGGTGTTCCTTCATGCAGAAGCGGTCGGTCATGCTCGCCACGTAGTCGCACACGGCGCGGTGCAGGCCGTCGGTCTTCACGCGTTTCCGGGCGCCTTCGCCCATCTCGGCCGGGGTTTCCAGGTAGCTCTTGAAGACTTCCGCGAGCATCCGGATGGCGCGCTTGTTCGGTTCGTCCACCGCGTGGGAGTAATAGAGGTTCTGGTAAAGGTATTTGCGCAGCTCCTGGTTCTGCTTTTTCCGCTCGGGGCTGTAGCGCACGAGCGAACGGCGGCAGGCGCGGACATCATCGGCGGACTTCACCTTGGCGGCGGCGATGGCGGCCTCGGTGTTCAACACGACGTCCGTGACCTGTTGGTCAATGATCTGTCGAATGGTGTAGTAACGGCGGCTTTCGGCCGGAAGGTCGCCGAACTGCCGCTTCACATGTCGCGCCGCCAACGCCCACACCTTCACCTCCCGGAGCAGCTTCTTCTCGTCGAGCAGGCCGCAGTCGAGCCCGTCGTCGAGGTCGTGGCTGTAGTAGGTGACCTCGTCGGCGAGGTTGGCGATCTGGGCCTCCAGGGAGGGCTGGTGGTGCGGAAAGGATTCGCCGCCGGGCGGGGTGTCGTAATGGGTCTGGTGCTTGGCGAGGCCCTCGCGGACTTCCCAGGAAAGGTTCAGGCCGGGAAAGCGCGGATACTTGCGCTCAAGTTCCTCCACGATGCGCAGGCTCTGGCGGTTGTGCTCGAACCCGCCGTGCTCCTTCATGAGCTGGTCAATGACGTGTTCGCCGCGGTGGCCGAAGGGCGAGTGACCGAGGTCGTGCGCGAGGGCGATGGTCTCGGCAAGATCCTCGTTGAGGCGGAGCGCGCGGGCGATGTTCCGGGAAATCGCCGCGACCTCCATCGTGTGCGTGAGACGGGTGCGCAGGTGGTCGCCGGTGCCATTGAGGAAGACCTGCGTCTTGTATTCGAGCCGGCGGAAGGCACGGCTGTGGATGACCCGGTCGCGGTCGCGCTGGAACTGCGTGCGCCAGGTCGGCGCGTCCTCGGCATGGACCCGGCCGCGGGTGTCGCCGCTCATCTGGGCGAAGGGGGCGAGGAACTGGCGTTCGCGGGCTTCGAGTTCGGCGCGTGTGACCGGCATGGCGGAAGCATAGGCGGCAGCCGGGACGAGGCGAGCCAACAGAACGAGGCTTCTGTAGAGTGCTGCCGGTTTGCAACCGGCAGTCCCCCAAGCCAGCGGTCAAACCGCCGGGCCGGAATTCCCCACGCGGTGGCAACGACGGCGCAGCCGCACCCGCTGAAAGGGGCGCCACGACGAGGCCATCCGCTTTCCGTCCAAGCCGGCCAGCTCTGCCAGTTGCAAACTGGCAGCACTTTCTAACTCCACCCTTGTTTGCCGGTCGGAGTCGGCGAACCTCCGCACACCAACTCCGTTCCCACCTTGAGCGCCCTGTTGACGCCAGAACTTCTTCGCCGCCTGGAGCAAGTCCAACTGCTCGCGGCGCGGCGTGCCAAGAGTTCGCTCAAGGGCGAGCGCCGCAGCAAGGCCCGCGGCCTGAGCGTGGAGTTCGCCGACCACCGGAACTACGTCCTCGGCGACGATCTCCGCTACCTCGACTGGAACCTCTTCGGCCGCCTCGACCGGCTGTTCCTCAAGCTCTACGAGGAGGAACGCGAGCTGCCCGTCCGCATCTTCCTCGACGCCAGCGAGAGCATGAACTTCGGCGAACTCACGAAGTTCGACTTCGCCCGCCAGGTGGCCGCCGCGGTCGGCTACGTCGCCCTGTGCGGCTTTGACCGGGTAACCGTGGATGTGTTTCCCCGCGCCGATTCCAGGCCCGCCGCGACCACCGACAATTCCACGATCCGCCTCCCGCAATCCGCCTTCGAAGGCGCGCTCCGCTCCGTCCGCGGCAAAAAGTCCGCGATGCAGTTTTTCCAGAACCTCACCGGCCTGACCGCCGGCGGCACGGCTGATTTCAACGGCGCCCTCAAACGCGGCGCCATGGAGGCCCGTCAGGCCGGGGTCGCGGTGGTGCTCAGCGACTTCCTCGATTCCGCCGGCTACGAGGCCGGCCTCACCGCGCTGGTTGGACGCGGCTTCCAAATCAATTGCGTGCAGATCCTCGCGCCCGAGGAACTCGATCCGACGACATTCGGCGACCTGCGGCTGGTGGATGCCGAGAGCGGCTTCGAGGAGGAGGTCACCTTCGGCAAATACCGGCTCAAGGCCTACCAGCAGACCGTGGCCAACTACGTCCAGCGGCTGCGCGAATATTGCGCCGGCCGCGGTGTCCGGTTCTTCAGCGTCAGCAGCGCCACCGACCTCGGCGAACTGCTGCTGAAACAACTCCGGGCGTCGGAGGTGTGGGCGTGAACCAGATGCGAACAGCGAAGGCGCGAAGGCGCGAAGAAACTTGCCCACCTTCGCGTCTTCGCGCCTTCGCTGTTCAAATCTCTCCGTCACTACAAGGCCTCGGCGCAACCTCCCTTTCATGAATCGAAGCGACCAAAATCCGGCATGGAGCCGACGATCGTTCGTGGTCCAAGGCATGACCGCAGCCCTAGGCGCGGCGGCGTTGTCGCGCGGGCTCGCCGCCGACTTCCTCACCCTGCCCTTCGCCAACGGCGAGCGTCCGCTGGTGAAGTATCCGCAGAAGCGTCCGCTCATCCGGCTGACCACGCGTCCGCCGCAGTTGGAGACGCCCTTCAGCGTCTTCAACGAAAGCCTGCTGACGCCGAACGACGCCTTCTACGTCCGGTATCACCTGACCAATTCGCCACCCAAGCCCGAGACGCTCCAGCCGGACCAGTTCCGCCTGACCGTGAAAGGCAAGGTCGCGACGCCGCTCACGCTGCCGGTCGAGGAGCTGAAGACGCGCTTCGAAAACACCGAGGTCGTCGCCGTGAACCAATGCTCCGGCAACAGCCGCGGCTTTTTCACACCGCGCGTGCAGGGCGGCCAGCTCGGCCACGGCGCGATGGGCTGCGCCCGCTGGCGCGGCGTGCGCCTGGCCGACGTGCTCAAGGCCGCCGGCCTCGACGCGTCGGCGAAGCAGGTCGTCTTCAACGGCCTCGACACGCCCTTCCTCCCGGCAACGCCGGACTTCCTGAAGGCCATCGACGTGGACCAGGCGCTGGACCCGGAACTCCTGCTGGCCTTCGAGCAGAACGGCGAGCCCCTGCCCTGGCTCAACGGCTTCCCGCTCCGGCTCGTCGTGCCCGGCCACTACGGCACCTACTGGATCAAGCACCTGCACGAGATCACGGTCACCGAGGCCGAGTTCAAGGGCTTCTTCATGAACCCCGGCTACCGCATCCCCGACGATCCGTGCGCCGCCATCGAACCGGGCACCACGCCCAAGCGCACCGTGCCGATCTCGCGCTTCAACGTGCGCTCGTTCATCACCAGCGTGGAGGCCGGCGCGACGCTGAAGGCCGGCGTCCAGACGCTGGTCCGCGGCATCGCGTTCGACGACGGCCACGGCATCCGCGAAGTCGTATTCTCCGCGGACGGCGGCCGTTCCTGGCGCGCGGCGGAACTCGGCAAGGCGGTGGACAAATACGCCTTCCGCGAGTGGACCGTCGCCTTCACGCCGGAACGCGCCGGTCCGCTCACCCTGATGGCCAAGGCCACGAACCGCCTCGGCCAATCCCAGCCGTTCGAGCCGCTCTGGAATCCGTCCGGTTACATGCGCAACTGCGTCGAACCCGTTTCCGTCCATGTCGCCTAAGCTCCGCCTCAAGCTCACCCGCTTCGCCGTGCGTCGCCTCGTCGCGGCCTTCTGCGTGCTTACCGCACCGCTCGCCGAGATCCCGGTCGAGCCAGCGAAGAATCCTTTCGCCGGCGATGCCTGGAAGCTGCCCGAAGGCCAGCCCGCCTTCCGCGCCGCCCCGGGCGCGGACCTTGTGACGAACAACTGCCTGCTCTGTCATTCTGCCGACTACGTGGCGACCCAGCCGCCGTTGACCCGCGCCCAGTGGCAGGCCGGCGTGGAGAAGATGCGCGGCAAGTTCGGCGCCCCCATCAAGACCAACGACGTGCCCGCCCTCGTGGACTACCTGACGACGAACTACGGAAAGAACTAAAGTGGGAAGTCGGAAGCCGGAAGTCGGAAGTGCGAAGTCCTATGAAAATCCCCAACGCGAAGGAAAAGGAACCGGAGCTGAAGAAACGGACCAAGGCGTTTGCCGTGGAAGTGGTGAAGTTTGCGAGATCGCTGCCAAAGGATTGGGTTTCGGTGACTCTCGGCAAACAGCTCCTCCGTTCGGGCACGTCGGTCGGAGCCAACTATCGGTCGGCCCGCCGAGGTCGTTCCACCGCCGAGTTCATTGCCAAGCTCGGCATCGTTGAGGAAGAAGCCGACGAATCATTGTTCTGGCTAGAAGTGTTGGTCGAGGCTGGCATCGCCAAGCCCGATGAGGCACGCGCCCTCTGGCAGGAAGCCAACGAACTGCTGTCCATCACCATCGCCGCCATCAAGACTTCCCGCACCGCACCAACTGCCAAGCGCGCCCGGGTCCGCTAGTCTTCACTTCCGACTTCCGACTTCCGACTTCCCACTTCCCGTGAGCTTCCTCACCCCCCTCGCCTTCCTGTTCGCGCTGTCGCTGCCGGCGGTGGTGGTGTTTTACCTGCTCAAGCGGAAGCGCGTGGTTAAGCTGGTCCCTTCGACGCTGCTCTGGCAGAAGTTCCTCGCCGAAACCCAGGCCAGCGCGCCGTTCCAGAAGCTCCGTCACAACTGGCTGCTCCTCCTCCAGCTCCTGTTGCTCCTCCTGCTGGTGCTCGCGCTCGCCCGCCCTTACTTCGCGGGCAAGGCCGGCGAAGGCGCGCTCCAGGTCGTCATCCTCGACGCCAGCGCCTCCATGCAGGCGACCGACGAGACGCCCAGCCGCTTTGATAAGGCCCGTGCCGAGGCGTTGAAGCTCGTGGACGGCCTGAAGACCGGCTTCGGCAACGACAGCCAGCAGATGCTCGTGATGGTCGCCGGCGCCAACGCCGAGGTGAAGCAGTCCGCCACCTCCGAGAAGGCCGCCCTGCGCCGCGCGTTCGAGTCGGCCAAGGTCACCGATTCGCCCACCCGCCTCGCCGAAGCGCTGCGCGTCGCCGAAACGCTGACCCGCGACCGGGCCGGCGCGGAGATCCACCTCTTCAGCGACGGCGCGGGCGTGGACCTCAGCGAATTCGAGAGCAAGGACCTGAAGCTGTCCTTCCACCGGGTCGGTTCGCGTGGCAACAACGCCGCCGTCACCACGCTCGACGTGAAGCCGAATCCCGAAGATCCGACCCGCCGGGCCATCTTCACGAGCGTCGCCAACTACGGCCTCACGCCCGTGGACGCCACGCTGGAGCTCCGGTTCGACGACCAGCTTGTCGAGACCAAGGCCATCACCGTCGGCCCGACCAACACCACGCCGGTCGTCTTCGTCGCCGGCCAGCCGCAGGACGGCGTCTTCACGGTGAAGCTCAACCACGCCGACGATCTCGCCGCGGACAACGAGGCCCGGGTCGTCAGCCGCCTGCCGTTGCCCGTGAGGGTGCTGCTCGTGACCAAGGGCAACCGCTTCCTCGAAAAGGCGCTCGCGGCCGCCGGCCCGAACGTCGAGCTGGCCACCGCCACCGACTTCACCGACGCCGACGCCAAGTTCGATCTCGTCGCGCTCGACGACATCACGCCCACCGTCTGGCCCGGCGGCAACGTGCTCGCCATCCACGTCGCCCACACCAACTGGTTCGAGGGCGGCATTGGTTCGCTGGACGGGCCGGCCATCGTGGACTGGCGCAACACGCATCCGCTGCTGCGCTTCGTCACCTTCGACAATGTGCAGATCGCCCAGAGCCTCGCCGTGAAGACGCCGACCTGGGCCGTCGCCCTCGTGGATTCGCCGCAGGCACCGCTCGTGCTCGCCGGCGAACTCGGCCGCCAGCGCATCGTCTGGATCGGTTTCGACACGCTCCAGAGCACCTGGCCGCTGCGCATCAGCTACCCGATCTTCCTCGCCAACGTGGTGGACTGGCTCAATCCCGCCAGCGCCGCCGCCGCCCAGTTCTCCATCCGCGCCGGCGACGCCTTCCGGATGCCGCTCGGCGACTATCTCGCGCCCGGCGCCGGCGCGCTCACCGCCAAGATCACGCCGCCCGGCGGACCCGAACGCACGATCCCGCTCGACGCCACCGCCCGAGAACTCGTCTTCGGCGACACGGGCAAACAGGGCGTCTATCGCGTCACGCTCGGCACGAACCAGCTCGCCTTCGCCGCCAACCTGCTCGACCCGGTGGAAAGCAACCTGAAGCCGCGCGACGAACTCAGCCTCGGCCGCCGCGGCGAAGTCACCGCCACCGCGCTCAAGCGGGCCAACCTGGAATACTGGCGCTGGTTCGCCCTGGCCGGCCTCGCCGTGATGATGGCCGAGTGGTGGTGGTTCCACCGGAGGACGGCGTGAAGCTACGAAGCCCGGCTGAAAGACCACTTGGTGTGCGGCAATGAAGCTTAAGCCAGTTTCTGAAAACTCACGCCGCCGCCTTCTTCAAGCGTTCGGAGATGTGGACTATTTGGTTCCGCTGCTGATTGTCGGACTTCTCCTGCTGCTCGCTGGAATTTCGATCTTTCGCGCCAAGCGCACTCAGTCCCAATCGAGTAACGTCATCCTCTACTGCGCCCAAGACCAGGTCTTTGCCGAACCCATCCTCGCCGAGTTCACGAAGCAGACCGGCATCGCGGTGAAACCCGTCTTCGACAGCGAGGCGGTTAAGACCGTCGGCCTCGCCAACCGCCTGCTGGCCGAGCGCGACCATCCCGTCTGCGATGTCTTCTGGGGCAACGAAGAATTCCGCACTCGCCAGCTTGCTGCGGCCGGCGTCTTCCGCGCCATGAACGGCTGGACCGCCTTCGGCCAGCGCAGCCGGCGGCTCGTGGTGAGGCAAGACCGCTTCGCGGAAGTGTTCAGTAATCAGTATTCAGTGAATCAGTCGAAACGCCTACCGAACACTGACCCACTGGTTACTGATTACTTGCCCCTGGCCGCCCTGACCAACTCCGCCTTCTGCGGCCGCGTCTCGCTCGCCCTCCCGCTCTTCGGCACTACCGCGACGCACTTCCTCGCGCTGCGGCAGCACTGGGGCGAATCCAACTGGCTGGTCTGGTGCCGCGCACTGGCCGCCAACCGGCCGTTCCTCGAGGAGGGCAATTCCCATGTCGTGAAACGCGTCGCCCGCGGCGAGGCGCTCATCGGCCTGACCGACTCCGACGACATCACCGCCGCCCAGCGCGAGGGCCTGCCCGTCGCCGCCCTGCCCATCTTCCCCGCGTCGCTGCTGATCCCCAACACGCTCGGCCTCATCGCCAAGCCAAAGCCGAATCCCGCTGCCGAGAAGCTCTACGAGTTCCTGCAAAGCCCGGCCGTCCACGAGCAACTCATCACCGCCGCCGCGCTGGAACCCGAGATGCCTGCCACCAACACGCTACGCCCCAACTGGCCCGTCCTGCTCCGCGACCTCGACCGCGCCACGGACCAGCTCAAGGAGGTCTTCCAGCGATGAGCCGAGGGGCGAGCAATGTGCTGCCGGTTTGCAACCTCCAGTCCCGGAAGGCGGCTGGTCCGCGGGTGGCTCCAGTGTCCTGTAGGAGCCGACGTGAGGAGGCACTGTTGTCGGAAGTCAGGATGAGACTCGTCACCTCGTCTCCTACGCCGCAGCAGACGGACATTACCTTCCGCGGTCCGTTTGTCTGTCGAGCCCCCGACTGCCGATTGCAAACCGGCAGAACTTTGCGCTGCGCCACGCCATGAGCCTAACACTGACATTGGGTTTGCTTGGCGCAGGCGCAGAGACACCGAATATCGAAGTCGACGAAAACCTCCTGACAGGGTTCCTCGAATACTTCGGATTCAGTCCTTCGCTCTTCTTCAATTCGCTGGCGGTCGGCCTCGGCACCCCGCTGCTGGCGCTGGGTGCCGGGTTGCTCGTGGCGCTGGCCGTGGCCTCTGTTTCGCGAAGACGCGGCTTCCTGCTGGTCGCCACCGCGGCCTGCCTCGCCCTGCCGCCGTTCCTCGTGACCAACGCCTGGCTCGACGTCACCGCCGACTGGCGCGGCCTGATGTCACCCGAAGTAGTGGAACGCGGTTCGCTGTTCCTCACGGCGCTCACACTGGCGTCATTGCTGTGGCCGCTGACGACCTTCTTCGTCCTCGGCGCCTGGACCAAGCTCCAGCCGGAACTCCTCGAAGCGGATCCGCAACTGCGCGGCACCCGCCTGCTGCGCGGGCTGCTGCTGCCCGCCGCCCGCGCGGAACTCACCGTGGCCGCGGCGATCACCCTGACGCTCGCGCTGGCCAACTTCACCGTGCCGGTGCTGTTCCAGGTGCGCGTGTTCACGGAGGAGTTCTGGATCCGCTTCAACACCCAGTTCGACCTCGCCGGCGCCCTGCGCGCGACCTGGCCGCTGCTGTTGGCCCCATTGGGACTGCTGTGGTGGCTGCGGCAACGCGAGGTGGCCTGGCCCCGGCTGCATCGCACCGCCATTCCGCCGGTGTTGAGCCAGCAGCTCGCCGGTTGGCGCATGGGCAGCCTGGCGTTTGCGTGGGGCTGGCTCGCGATCGCCCTGGTGTTTCCGCTGACGCGTCTGGCGGTCACGGCCCGCACTTGGACGGAACTGCCTGGAGCCGTCGCGGCCGGGCAATCAGCACTGGGCAACACCCTGCTCACAGCCGTCGGCTCCGCCAGCGTCGTCACGCTGCTGGGAGTGTGGTTGGGCGTGGCGAGCGGTGCGGCCCACAACACTTCGTCGGCCAGCACGGGCTCAGCGTGGCTGCGGCGGTTGACGTGGCTGCCGTTCCTGCTCCCGGGCGTCTTTCTCGGCGTGGTCCTGATCTGGCTGTTCAACCGGCCGGGGCTTGCCGGCCTCTACCAGAGCCTGGCCATCGTCGGCATCGGGCTGGGGATTCGCCATCTGGCTCCTGGCGCGGCGGTCATCGCGGCGGGACTCCGGTCCACCGATCCGCTCCTGGCGGAAGCGGCAAGTTCGCTGGGGGCCTCCCGCTGGCGGGTATTCTGCGACACGATGTGGCCGCAGCTTGTTCCAACCGCGCAGACGGCGTGGTATGCCGTCTATCTGCTGTGCCTGTGGGACGTGGAGACGGTCGTGCTGATCCAACCGCCGGCCGGCGAAACGCTCGCGCTCAGGATCTTCAACCTGCTCCACTACGGCCACGGCGCGCAGGTGAACGCTCTGAGCGTGGTGATGGTCGGACTGGCCGTGGCGCCGTTGCTGGCGTGGGCCGGATGGCGAAGGTTGACCAAACGCCAATGACACGATGCTGAGAACGGACGAAAGCACGACGGCCATCGGAGCGCGGACGGTCACGTCCGCGTGCGATGTTCTT
>CAIWAH010000354.1 GCA_903910585.1 uncultured Verrucomicrobiota bacterium | reverse complement strand
TATGTTCACGATGTGCTCTCCCAATGGGCGGCGCGCAAGGTGGCCGGACCCAAGGGCTGGTTCTGGCGGTGGGAGGCGGCCCGCACCCGCCGCTGGGAGTGGCAAGCTTACCGGCGCAGCACCCGCCTCTACGTGCCCAGCCGTAAGGACAAAGCGCTGATTGCGGACGGCGACGCCACGTTGCGGGATCGCTTGGCGGTGCTTCCGCTGCACTTCGATACCTATGGTCCGCCGCGGCCGCGCAACTATGGCGGACCAATCCGCCTGCTATTCTGGGGGGCCTTGGGCCGGCCGGAAAACGCCGAGTCGGCCCGCTGGATCTGCCAGCACGTGCTGCCCCGACTGCGGGCGCAGGGCACGGATTTCCAGCTGGTGCTGGCCGGCTCAAATCCGCCGGCCGACTTGGCCGGCTACCGAGGGGGACAGGTTGAGATCACGGGCTTCATCGCCAACCCGGCGGACCAGTTCGCGCGGGCCCATTTGGCCATCGCCCCGCTGTTCCAAGGGGCAGGCGTAAAGGTGAAGGTCCTGGAATGCCTGGCCGCCGGACTGCCGGTGCTGACGACGGAGATTGGTTCGGAAGGCATCGAAGCCGACGCGGCCGAAGGCCTGCGGACCTTGCCGCCGGACCCGCAGAGTTTTGCCCGGGCCGTGGCCGAACTGTCGGCCGATCGTGAACGACTCGCCGGGCTGGCGGCCGCCGCCACCGCCTGGGGCGAACGATTCCGGCAGGATCACCGTGCCGTCCTGTTGGCCTGAGCGCCGCTGCCCGCCGTTTCTCCGCCATGCCCACAGCCACCGCCGAGGTCCTCCTCTCCGTCCTGATCGTCACCTACAAGTCGCGGGATGAAATCCGCGCCTGCCTGGATTCCATTCCCCGCAGCCTGCAGGGCCGGCCAGTCGAGGTGATCGTGGTGGAGAACGCGTCCGGCGACGGGATCGGCGACCTGATCCGGGCGGACTATCCGTGGGTCAGCTTCCTGGAGCCGGGCGTGAACCTGGGCTTCGGCAAGGCGAACAACCTCGCCTACGAGCGGGCCCACGGTGAGTTCATCCTCTTCCTCAATCCCGACACGATCTCCAACGAGGCGGCCTACCTCCATTGTCTGCAACGGTTGCAGGCGGAGCCCGACATCGGCGTGATTTCCCCCAAGCTCGTCATGCTGGATGGGGAGATGGACCTGGCCTGTCGCCGCTCCATTCCCACGGTCTGGGATGGGTTTTGCCGGGCGTTGGGGCTGGCCAGCAAGTTTCCCCGAGTCGCCCTGTTTGCCGGCTACAACCTGACCCACCTGCCGGACAATGAAACCTACGAGGTCGGCTCGGTCAACGGGGCCTTCATGCTGTGCCCACGCCGGGCCCTGCTCCGGGTCGGGGTGTTCGACGAGCAATTTTTCATGTATGGGGACGACCTCGACCTGAACTATCGCTTCCGTAAGGCAGGCTACCGCGTGGTCTATGACGGCCGGGTGCAATTGATCCACATCAAGGGAGCCAGTTCGTCCAAGGAGGCGGAAAAAATGGCCCGCGCGGTGTTCAGCGCGACCAAACAGTTTTATCTCAAGCATTTCAACCCCCACAGTTCATGGCTCGTCGGCCTGAAGTATGCACTGTTGTTCGGCGCGTGGGAAAAACTGGCGGCCCTGAAGGCGCGGCTGAAGGGCTACCGGCGCGCTCGGCCGCTGTAAGGTAAGCCCTGCTCCCCGCTCCTTGCTCCCCGCTTTTCCCCATGATCCTTCTCCTCGG
>CAIWAH010000353.1 GCA_903910585.1 uncultured Verrucomicrobiota bacterium | reverse complement strand
TGCAAGCGGCGGCGGGTCAGCGCGTCCTGCCGTCGATGGTCCAGGACGTGCTTGCCGGGCGCCACACGGAGGTCGAGGCGCTCGTCGGTCCGCTCCTTTCACGGGCACGCGAGGCCGGGTTGTCGCTGCCGGCCACCGAGACGTGCTACCGCCTCCTGCGGGGCATGGAAGACGCCGCGGCCCAACGAGATCACTGAAGGCGATCGCCCCGTACGGCTTGGGCGCGACTTCGCCCCCTGCGCGAACTACCGCATCTACGAAATCGCCCCCCGCACCGTGAGGGGCGGGGGGCGACCCGAAATCCGGAAGCGGATGTTCGCTACTTGAGGATTTCGTTGCCGGCTTGAACCGCCTTCGAAGTGGCGTCAGCAAGGCTTGCCTTGTTGTCGAAGTAGGTCTTCAACGCCTCGTTTACCGCCGTGTTGACCTGGCCGAGCTTGTAGTTCGCCGGGAGGCGCAAGCTGCCCGCGCCCTGCGGGAAGGCCTTGATGATGGTCGAGTAGATCGGGTCACGCTCCTTGAGAAGCTTCGGGTCGTTCCAGACGTCGGTCCGGCCACCCGGGCTACCCGCACCGCCGAATACCTGCTCGACGCCGTTGTCCTTGTTGGTGATGAACTTCAGCCACTCCCACACGGCGCCCTGCTTGTCGGCCTTGGTCAGGCCCATGCCCGAACCGGATGCCGCCGTGCCGCGCTTGCCGTCCTTGCCCTTCGGGAAGAGGGCGATGCCGACCGGGAAGTTCACCTCGTTCGTGCCCGGCTTCTTGTACTCGGCAACGAGGCCCGGGGTCGTGTTGTGCATCGCGAGCTTGCCCATGGCGAAGAGGCCACGGTTGCCGGTGAGGCCGTTCGGGGCACCTTCGATCTTGCGGTTGATGTCGTCGATCAGCTGGTGCTTGTAGACGGTGGAGTGGACCCACTCAAGGCCGGCGCGCGCCTCGGCCGAGTCGATGAGCACCTTGGTGCCAGCCTCGTCGAAGTACTCGCCACCGAACTGGCGCACCCAGAACGCGCCGAACTCGGGGAACCCGGCTGCGGTCGGCCAGTAGCCCCACTGGTCAGCGTCCTTCTTCGTCAGCTTCTTGGCAGCCTCCACAAATTCGTCGACCGTCCAGTTGCCGTCGTCGGGGATCTTGACCCCGGCCGCATCGGTGAGGTTCTTGTTGTAGTACAGGACGTTCGTGCCGTAGTGGGTATGGGTCGGCAAGGCGAACAGCTTCCCACCGACGGAGAGGGCGGCCAAGAACGACTGGAAGTAGATGCCCTTCTCGAAGCGCGCGTCCTGCTTGATCAGGTCGTCGAGTGGCTTGAAGATGCCCTTCGTCGCCTGCTCGCGCCCGTTCTCGCCGTCGGCGACGACGCCGAACCACGAGCCGTCCGGAGGGGTGCCCGCCGCGGCCAACACGAAGAGCTGCGCGCCAACGTTCGGCTTGCCGTCGACGAAGTTGACAGTGATTTTCGAGTCCGGGGTGAAGAGCGCCTTGGTTCTTGCGTTGTAGAACTGGCTGTGGCCGGTTGGGGCCGCGACGCCGTCACGCGTCAGGACCTCGATTGTGACCGGCCCAGTCGCAGCGGCGGCGGCAGGCGCCGTCGTGGGCACGGCGGCCGCGGCGGCGGTGGTCGGGGCCGGCGCCTTAGTCGGTTCCGGTGCCTTCGTTGCGGCGGCGGCCGGGGCCTTGGTCGGTTCGGCCTTTGCCGCCGGCGCGGCCTCGCCACCGCAAGCTGCGAGCACCAAGCTCAGTGCGGTTCCCCCAACCCCGAGCAACCGGCGACGCGTCTGGCGCGCCACCACGGGCTCCCCCAAGTTCATCTCGGACATATCCCTACTCCTCGCCTTCTCACGACGGACGCGCATGCGCACC
>CAIWAH010000352.1 GCA_903910585.1 uncultured Verrucomicrobiota bacterium | reverse complement strand
TCCGCGGCCTTCGCCGTGGCCGCGATCTCGGTGCCTGCCGGGTAACGGCCCTCAGGCGGACTCAGCAGCACCTGTCCTTCACCCCGCACTTCGGTCGCCACCGGATGCATCTCCAGGAAACGCGCCGTCACGGCGGTCGGGCCGCCGATGGTCAGGCGGATCCGCCGTTGAGTGCTGCTGACCGCCCCGGACCATTCGCCGAACACGGCGTTGGCCGCCGGTTCGGCCACCAGTTCGACTTCGCTGCCCAGTTCGTAGGCCCCGAGATCCGGCACCCGCCGCACCGTGCCGGGGCCGGTCACCGTCACCGTCAGCGGATGGCTCGCCAACCCCGCCCGACGGAATTCCGCCCTCACGGTCTTGCTGGTGTCCAACGTCAGCGTCACCTCGGTCGCCGCGCCGCTCACGTCGCCGCTCCAGCCCGCGAACTCGTGACCGGCCTCGGCCACCGCCGTCAGCGTCACCACGCTGCCGCGGGCATACACGCCGTCGGCGTTCGGCTGCTCGATGCGTCCGCCCAGCGTGCTTTGCGCTATGAGCGCTACCTTGTCCGCCGCCAGGGCCCGGAACAGCGCCGTCACCCGCGGCTGCGCGTTGGTCACCGTCAGCACCCATTCGCTCTTCGGCTGGCCCGCGCCAGCCCCACCCCACAGCGCCAGGGAGTTCCCTGCGTCGGGCACCGGGATCACCTTCACCTGCGATCCATACGGATAAACCGCCAGCTCCGGTTCCAGCACAACCCGGCCCGGCCCTGTGGCCAACGTGCTCACCGTCGTGCCGAAGTTCGCCGCAAACGTCGCCGGCCCGTCCACCACCCAGGTGAAATTCGTCTCGGTGCCGACGTGGTCGCCGCTCCAGCCCAGAAACGTCCAGCCGGGCGCCGACGCGCTGCCAACCTGCACGCTTGTCCCCTGATAGTGTCGGTTTGACGCGGGGCTGAAGGTCACCTGGCCGGGTCTGGCCGTGTTGATCCGGTCTGCACCGCCGATGACGCCGGAACCCACTGACACATACACGGGGTCAGGTGCCGGACAAGGAGGCTGGCAAGCCGGGACAACTCGCCCAAGCCCGAATGTTCCGCTGAGACCATTGGTCGCACAGCTCCACGAAACCAATGGGCCTGGCAACTCGTAGAAATCGCCTTCCGTATATTGGACTCTTTCTCCGTAGAATCTCCGCGAAGGAATCTCCGCAAAGACACCCCGCCCTTCGTTGTCGTAAGCGCATCCGGCGGCTGACTCCGACCAACTGAGGATATCAGCCTGGGTCCCCCTGCCAAAGTAGGTGATTTGCACCGGTTCCCCTTCGACCCAGTCTTCAGGCCATCGCCTATTGATGGTCCCCTCCACTGGAATCAGGCGGTTCCCGGCGATCTCATAATTCTTCACCCGCCTCACCAGCAGATGCCGGGGAATCTCCTCGAACACTGCCCGCAAAGTCTTGTTGCGGCTCACGGCCACGTTGCGCTCGGGAAAGGCTCCGGCGAGGTCGCCCTCCCAACGCACAAAGCGCCACCCGGTATCCGCGACCGCCTTCACCGTCACCACGTCGTCCTCCAGATACCGAGCCAACGCGGGGGTTCGTTCAATTACACCGCCCCCGGTGACCGCGGTCGTCAGCACGTAGGTCGGCACGATCTCCACCCCAACGGGACCGACCGTGGCCGCCTCGGCGAAATCCTCGCTGACGCCCAGCTGCCGCACCACCACGCTGCGGGTGACGGTGAAGGGCCCCTCATAGCGCGGCGAGTCGAACGACGGCTCCGTGCCGTCCAGGGTGTAGAAGATCTGGCCGCCCGGGAACCGGCTGACCAACCGAAGCTCGGCCCTGTCCCCGAGTCGGATTGCCTGGTCTACCTCCTGCCCGTTGGCGATCAGGCGCGGGTAGGTGTCGAGCAGCACTGCCCCGGATTCTCCCGAGGCGGTGAACGGACGGTCGTCGGCGACCACCTGCAGGTCGAGCCCGCGGACCAAGACGGTCTCGACCCCGTCCGCCGATACCCCGAGTTGGCGGAGCTGGGCAGACTGGGCCAGCGGGAAGGGCTTTTCATAACGGGGCGAGGCGGCAGTGGGGAGAGAACCGTCGAGCGTGTAGTGAATGGCTCCGCCCGGAAACCTCGAGACGAGTTCCACCGGCGTTCCGGCGGCTATTCGGCGCGGTCCGTTGACCTCATATTGGTTGATCCAGGCGACCGGGAACGTGTCGACGGCCGTCGGCCCCGATTCGAGCGTCACTGGAGCCGCGCTCACGATAGGGACCGCCAGCATGAGCGCCCCCGCCAAGCGGTGTCCGGCAGTCCACAGGCTTCGCCCGCCTGTCCGAAATGCTTGAAAATGCATCGCTGACCTAGCACTAGGGTTGACCTGCAGTAATGACCGTCCGGAATCCGACATACCCATGGGACTGTGCTGGCGGGTCCGGATAACGGTGCGCGACCCTGCAGAGGTCGGCGGGATAGCCCCAACTACCGCCCCGGCAGATTCGACGGGTTCCAGACGCTGGTCCACGCGGGTCGGCAGCAGGTCCCGGCTCATACGCAGCATGCCAATCCCAGCACCACTCCCAAAGGTTTCCCGCCATATCCCAAACTCCAAAGCCATTTGGCGGGTAAGAGTTCACCGGGGTCGTGCGTCCAACCGACATGTTAAAGTTGGCACGCGCTTCGGAAATTTCGTCAGAGTCTTCCCATGGAAAAAGGCGGCCCTCAACGCCCCCGCTGGCTGCCTTCTCCCATTCCGCTTCCGTCGGCAG
>CAIWAH010000351.1 GCA_903910585.1 uncultured Verrucomicrobiota bacterium | reverse complement strand
GACCCGCGCCTTCGCGCAGATGGCTGGGGCCGGCCTTGATTCCCGCGCCATCGGGCTGGTGAGCTGGGAACTGAAGAAGACGGTCGGTCCGCTCGCGTATGTCTGGGCCTGCGTGCTGGCGATGCGCGGCCCGCGGCCGCGGGTCGAAGTGACAGTCGGGAACCAGTCCGTGACCGGCGAACTCGCCGCCGTCGGCAACGGACGGTTTCTCGGGGGACGTTACCCGGTGTTTCCGCACGCGCGCCTGGACGATGGGCTGCTGGATGTCGCGGTGGTGCCGCGCATGACGTGGTTCGCCATCGCCCGGATTTTCCCAGCATTGCTGCGCGACGACTTCGCCCGCTGCCGGGACGTGGTCCACCTGCGGGGCGAACGGATCACGCTGCGTTCACCCGATCCGCTGCCACTGCATCTCGAAGGGGATAACGTCGGGGAACTGCCCGCGGACATTTCGCTCCGCCGCAACGCGCTGCGCGTCGTGGTGCCCCGGTGAGGCGCCCGCCGGCAACGGGTTGCTTCAGCTCCGTTTGCCCGCGCGGTATTCGCTCGCGGTCACGCCAACCTGCCGCTTGAACGCCACGCTGAGATACTCGACGTGCTTGAACCCGGTGCGGTCCGCGATCACCGCGAGCGACAGGTCCGTTTCCGACAGCAGACGTTTCACGCGGTCGAGCTTCATGGCCATGATCTGTTCATGCGGCGACCGGCCGAGCAGTTTCTGGAAGCGGGTCTCCAGCACACGGCGGCTCAGCGGCACCTGCTTCACGATGTCGGCCACGGTGATGCCGTTGCAGGCGTGCTCGCGGATGAACCGCACCGCCGTCGAGATGTGCCGGTCGGCGACCGCCACGACATCCGTGCTCTGGCGCGTCGCGACGCCGAGGGGAACGAACAGCCGGCCCTCGCCGCGGATCTTCTCCCCGCGCATCATCCGGTCCAGCAGCGACGCGGCCTCGTAACCGGTGCGGCGCACGTCGGGAATCACGCTCGAGAGCGGCGGGTCCGCGAGGTCGCAGAGCAGTTCGTCGTTGTCCACGCCGAGCACAGCGACCTGGTCCGGCACGGCGAACTCGAGCCGGCGGCAGGCCTCCAGGATCTGCATGCCGCGGATGTCGTAGCCGGCAAAGACCCCGAGCGGCTTCGGCAACGACTTCAGCCAGCGCATGAGGTCCGCCAGCTGCGTTTCCCAGTTGGCCTCGCCGTCCGCCGGTTCCGGGCGGCTGACATTGGCGAAGTCCCAGCAGCGGAGTCCGTGCTGGGTGAGGTGGGCGGCGAAGGCATCGCGGCGCCAGCGCGACCAGTTGAAGCGGTCGTCGCCGACATAGGCGAACTCGCGGAAGCCGCGTTCCCGGAGATGTTCCGCGGCGGTGTGGGCGATGGCCCGGTCGTCGGTTTCCAGCCACGGCAGTTCGGGCAGCAGACGGGCGGCGCTCACGTCCACCGCCGGAATCCGCGCCGCGGCGACAGCCTTCGCGATGACGGGCGTCTCGATGCGCGCGATGATGCCGTCGCCTTTCCAGCCCTTCAGCCAGGGCGGCGGTTCCGCGCCGCGGCCGGCCTCGGACAGGAAGATGGTCCACGGCCCGTGGTGCCGCAGCCATTCCCGCACGCCGTGGAGCAGCTCCCGCGCATAGGCGTTGGAGGTCTCGATCAGCAGGGCGACTTTCGGCGGACGCGTCATGGAAACGCGTGCATCCATGGCCCCGGCGGCGGGAACGGCCAAGCGCGAAAACCGCATCCGGCCGGATTCGCCGCCCCGGGCGTCAATCGGCTCCCAGCAGCCGCCGGTCACATCCGGTAGTGCGACTGGATGCCGAGCGGCAAGTCCAGCCCCCACCACGCCAGCAGCAGCAGCGTCCACAGCCCGAGAAATGCGAGGGAGTAGGGCAGCATCGTGGACAGCAGGGTGCCGACGCCGGTGCGTTTCGCGTAACGCTGGCAGAAACTCAGGATCAACGGGAAATACGGCATCAGCGGCGTCACGATGTTGGTGCTGGAATCGCCCACGCGGTAGGCCGCCTGGGTGAACTCCGGCGCGTAGCCCAGCTGCATCATCATCGGCACGAGGATCGGTCCGAGCAGCGCCCACTTGGCCGACGCGGAACCGATGAGCAGGTTGACCAGCGTGGACAGCAGGATGATGCCCACGATGGTCACGCCGCCGGGCAGGGCCAGCTCCCGCAGCACCGCGGCGCCCTTGATGGCCAGCAGCGCGCCCAGATTGCTTTCGCGGAAGACCTGCGTGAACTGGGCCGCACAGAACGCCATCACCAGATAATGCCCCATGGTGTTCATCGATTTGGCCATCGCCGCGATGATATCCTTGTGGTTCTTCACCGTGCCCGCGAGGTAACCGTGCACCACGCCCGGCACCAGAAACGCCACCGCGATGAGCGGCACGATCCCTTCCATCAGGGGCGCGCCCGTGCCCGTGAGCGAACCGTCCGGGGCGCGGAACGGCGACGTGGCCGGCACGCAGCAGCCGATGGTCAGCACGACCAGCGCGCCAAAGCTGGCGACCCCTCCCAGGAATCCCCGCCGCTCCGCCGCGGTCAACGTGCCCAAGGCTTCGCCTTCCCCGGCCGAGCCATCCGGCGGCAACGTCGCCTGCAGCCGCGGCTCGATCACCCGGTCGGTCAGGAACCACGCGGCCAGCAGGATCACGCCGCTGGCGGCGCCCATGAAATACCAGTTGCACAGCGGGTTTACCGTGCGCCCTGGCAGGACGATCTGGGCAGCCGACTGCGTGAATGCCTGCAACAACGGGTCCAGCGCCGAAGGCAGGAACGAAGCGCTCAATCCGCCCGCCACGCCGGCGAATGCGCAGGCGATGCCTGCGACCGGATGCCGCCCCGCAGCGGCGAAGACGAAACCTCCGAGCGGCACCACCAGCACGAAACCCGTGTCGCCGCCGGAATGGCTGACGATGGCGACGAGAATCAGCATCGGCGTGAGCAACCGCTTCGGCGTCAGCGTCAGCAGGAACTTGATCCCCGCCTGGAGAAAGCCGGTCTGTTCCGCCAGGCCCACGCCCAGCATCGCCACCAGCACGATCCCCAGCGGCGGAAACTCGGTGAACGTGCGGACCGAACGTGCCAGCAACGTCACCAGTCCTTCGCCGGTCAGCAGGTTCTTCACGGCGACCGGTGCGGACGCCACGACGTTTCCCGCGGCGTCCAGCTTCAGCGTGCGGGGATCCGTCTCGGTGAACCGGACCGGAGCCAGCGCCGCCGACAGCAGCAGCGTGAGGAGCACCCCGACGAGGAAGATCACTGCCGGATCGGGCAGCCGGTTGCCCACCCGCTCAACCCCATCGAGCAGGCCCCTGAGGAGCCGGCGCTGGCCCAGGTGGTTTCCGGAAGACATGGCCCGACACTGCGGACAACCGCCGCCGCCGTCAGCTCGCGATTTGGCGGGGAATCGTTTTGCGTCCGGGGCCCTGCCCGACACGCGGCTTCCCGTCGGACGGGGCACGCGCTTTACTCGCGGACCTCACCATGCCTTGGCCGCAGAACTACGATCCGTTGGGCAATCCGTGGCTTTCGACCGCGGTCGCCGCGTTGCCGGTCATCGTGCTGCTCGGCTTGCTGGCGTGGGGACATCTGCGGGCGTGGCTGGCGGCCCTGATTGCCTTGGGCACGGCGCTGGGCGTGGCGCTGTTCGGCTTTGGCATGCCGGTGAAGGCCGCCGCCGGGGCGACGGTTTACGGGGCGGCCTACGGGTTGTTTCCCATCGGCTGGATCGTGCTGAACGTGATGTTCCTGCACGCGCTCACGGTGAAGTCCGGTCAGTTCGAGGCGCTCAAGGCGCAGTTGGTCGCGTTGGCGCCCGACCCGAAGGTGCAGGTGATCCTCATCGCGTTTTGCTTCGGTGCTTTCATCGAGGGCGCGGCGGGCTTTGGCGCACCGGTGGCGATCACCGCGGCCCTGCTCATGCAACTGGGCTTCACGCCGCTGCACGCGAGCGGCCTGTCGCTGATCGCCAACACGGCGCCGGTCGCCTTCGGCAGCATCGGCATTCCCATCACCACGTTGGAACAGGTCACGGGGCTCGACGTGCTGAAACTTTCCCAAATGGCCGGCCGACAACTCCCGGTGTTCTCGGCGATCATCCCGCTGTGGATCGTGGGGGCGATGGCGGGTTGGAAGGGGCTGCGCGCGGTCTGGCCGGTGGCGCTCGCGGCGGGAGTGTCCTTCGCGGTCGTGCAATTTCTGGTCAGCAACTATCACGGACCCTGGCTGGTGGATTCCATCGCGGCCTTGGCGAGCATCGGCACGGTGGTGCTGATGCTGCGGTGGCGTCGGGCTGCCAATCCGTCCGCGCCGGCTGGCAGTCGTTTTGCGGCCTGGCGGCCTTGGCTGATCCTCACGGTGTTCATCTTCGCGTGGGGCACGAAGCCGGTGAAGCTGGCGCTCGACCGGGTGGCGGCCCCAGTCATCCAGGTTCCCGGCATCCATGAACAGGTGCTGCGCACACCGCCCGTGGTGGCCACGCCCAAGCCGGAGAAGGTGGAGTTCAGGCTGAACGTCCTGTCCGCCACGGGCACCGGCATTCTCCTCGCCGGCATCGTGAGCGGACTGTGGATGGGCCTGTCCCTGCGCGAACTGGCGGGCACGTGGTGGGACACCGTGCGCAAGGTCCGCGCGTCGTTGCTGACCATCGCGGCGATGCTGGCACTGGGCAATGTGACCAAGCTGTCCGGCGCCGACGCGACCCTCGGCCTCGCGCTGGCGAAGACGGGCGTGTTCTATCCCTTCTGTGGCACGCTGCTCGGCTGGCTGGGCGTGGCGCTGACGGGCTCGGACACTGCTTCCAACGTCCTGTTCGGCTCACTGCAACGCATCACTTCCGAGCAACTCGGGCTGAGCCCTTATCTGATGTGTGCTGCGAATTCCACCGGCGGCGTGATGGGCAAGATGGTGGATGCCCAGAGCATCGTGGTGGCGGGTGTGGCGACGAAGTTCCACGGCCAGGAAGGCAGGATCCTGCGCTTCGTGTTCTGGCATTCGCTGGTGCTCGCGGTGCTCATCGGGCTGTGGGTCGCCGCGCAGGCATATTGGCCGCCGTTGCAGGGCACCGTGGTGAGGTGAGCGCGGCGGTTCAACGGCCGGCTGGCTCCGGACGCCAGCCGCTCAGCGTCTCCGAATCCTCCCACCGCAGGGAGCGGAAGTTCGACCACCGGTGAAACGTGATGAAATTCGCATCGTGCGCGGCGTGGGCGCCGCCGGCGGCGGCGTCGAAGGCCGTGCGAACGAGGCCGAGCAGATCGCCGCCGTCGAACTGGAAGTCGGCATACTGGAATCCGTGGCGGGCGGAATCCGGGTGGTGCAG
>CAIWAH010000350.1 GCA_903910585.1 uncultured Verrucomicrobiota bacterium | reverse complement strand
TGCGGCTCTCGTAATAGATCGGCACCGTGGCCTTGTCGGCGACGGCGCGCTGGATGTCGTAGATGGAAATGTAATCGCCAAAGACCGCCCGCGTGTTCGCGTCCATCTTCTCGATGGGCGTGCCGGTGAACCCGATGAAGCTCGCGTGCGGAAGTGCGTCGCGCATGTGCCGGGCGAGACCGTCGATGAGGTCGTATTGGGAACGGTGCGCTTCGTCCGCAATCACGATGATGTTCCGGCGCGCCGACAACTCCGGCATCTTCTCACCCTTCTCGGGGAGAAACTTCTGGATGGTGGTAAAGACCACGCCACCGCTCGCCACGGCCAGCAGCTCGCGCAGCTTGTCACGGCTCGCGGCCTGCACGGGCGTCTGCCCGAGGATGTCGTGGCAGCGCTGGAACTGGCCGAAAAGCTGGTCGTCGAGGTCGTTGCGGTCGGTCAGCACCACGAGCGTCGGGTTCTGCATCGCGGGCTCGCGGATCACGCGGGCGGCGAAGAAGAGCATGGTGAAACTCTTGCCGCTGCCCTGCGTGTGCCAGACCACACCCGCGCGACGGTCGCCCGGTTTGCCGCCGTGCATCTTCCCGGCCCAGTGACGGCCCGGCGGTTCCTCGCGCAGCACGCTGCTTTCGACCGTCATGCCGCTGGCGCGCACCGTTTCCTCGATGGCCGCGTTCACCGCGTGGAACTGATGGTAGCCCGCGATGATCTTGTGAATGGCTCCCGTGTCCTGGTTCTCCTCGAAGACGATGAAATGTAGCAGCAGCTTCAGGAACCGTTCCTTGTCGAAGACTCCGTAGATGAGCGTTCGCAGTTCGAGCGTGGCTTTCGATCGTGGAGGCTGCGGCCCCTCATCCCCGGCCCTTCTCCCAGCGGGAGAAGGGAGATGGGATGCGATTTCGGTCAGGACAGAATCGGTGTCATTCAGCACGCGCTGATTCTCGAAACGGAGCATCGTGAGACCTTGCGATCTCAAGTAAGCATCGCGTTTGGCGTCGCGCTTCTTCCGTGCGGCCTCGGAGTGCGGTTCACCGTCACATTCCACCACGAGCTTTGCCTCGTTGCAGAAGAAATCGCAGATGTATTCCCCGAACTGGTGTTGACGCCGAAATTTCGCACCTGCCAACTGCCGATCTCGCAGCAATCCCCAAAGCAGGTCCTCCGCAGGCGTCTGCTTCCGCCTCAACTCCCGCGCCTTCTCTTTTAGCCCAGAAAACTCAAACCCACCCCGAAAATGGACACTCCCTTCTCCCCGTGGGAGAAGGGCCGGGGATGAGGATGGAGGCAAATCGGCATCGATTTCCCTCCATACCTTGAACCACTCTTGATTCGCCGTCAGCGAGCCCATCCGGGCTTGCAGGCCATCGCTCACCACCAGCGCGGCGTTGTAGGCGAGCAGGCTGGGAATCTCCGCCTTGTAAGTTTGCAGTTGGGCGTAGGCGCTCCAGATCGTCGCGTCCTCATCGGCGGCGTTCTTCAGCTCGATCAAGGCCAGCGGCAGGCCGTTGACGAAAACCACAATGTCCGGCCGCCGGTTGTGCTGCCCCTCGATCACCGTGAACTGGTTCACCGCCAGCCAATCGTTCGCCCGCACATCGGAGAAATCTATCAGACGGACGATTTCCCATCGCCGCTGCCCCTCACCCTCCGCTTCGCTCCTCCCTCTCCCAGTGGGAGAGGGCCGGGGTGAGGGTTCCTGTCGAACGCATTCGACGGGAATGCCATCGCGCAGCAGCCGGTGAAAGGCCCGGTTTGTCTGCACCAGCGACGGCGTCGCCACGCGCAGCACCTTCCGCAAGGCCTCCTCCCGCGCCTCCTCGGGGATGGCGGGATTCAACTGTCGCAACGCCTCGCGCAGCCGCCCCACCAGCACCACCTCGCCAAACGAATCCCGCTCCGTCGCCGGTTCACCCGGAGCCATCTGCGGCCCGTGCCCGACCGCATATCCCAGCTCCCCGAACCACGTCAGGGCGGCGTCTTCGACCATGGATTCGGTGAGTGTCATTGGCAACTATACGATGGAAGGCTTGGTAACCTCCTGCTCGGCAAACTCAGATGCCATCAGGTAAATGAACTGCAAAGGCTGGCCGCTAATGAACTCTTCAATTCTCGGCCCCATTTCACTTCGGACGATGGAGTCAAAATGTTGCGGGCGATACCTAGTAATCGAACCCAAGTAGTAGGTTATCGCGTAAATCGACATCAACTGCGGCAGGAGCTGCGGATGCTCCGTCGCAGGCGCGAGGTAGAGGTAATACCGTCGATACGGCGGAACACTAGCAACGGTTGTCCAGAGAAACGGCTTAATATCTGAGACGAGGTGTGACACTTCATCTGACGCCCGGTGCGTGTAGTTGCGCGTTTGAATTTGTTCAAAACGGATGAGCTTTCGACCCTTTACCTTCGCGGTTGTTTTAACTTCTCGGAATTTTCCTGCCAGCCGGGACTCGTTGAGCAGACGCGAATGTGTCACTCCAAGGCGCGTCAGATCGTCGGCAAAGATGTCGATTGAAAGCCAGATTTCTTGGCTGGAAGTGTCCTCGCTAAACCGAATGTCGTGAATCGCAATGAATCGTTCGGAAACATTCATAGCCTCCGCCCACAGCCGATGGCCGGGGACCACTTGGGGAAGAAGGTGTGGCAAATCGAAGTCTTTGTCCGCTGCCAGACCATTGCCGGAAAGCGCTTGGAGCAGTTCATCGAAAAGATTCAGTTTCCCGGTTCGTGCGCTTGGAGACTTGTGAGCCTGCAAAAAAGCATTTTCCAGCTCCTTACTGGGAGGACGAAGCCGTTCGGCCAAGCCATGGTGCGCCCCATCAAAGCTCGGCCGCTGCTGAACCGTGAGGGCGAACGCCTTCGTGAGATTCATGAAGCAGTAATAGAGCAGCAGAGGGCGCGAGGCGATGATGCCTGCCGTCGTGGCCGCCTTGTAAAAGTCTTGGGCTTGTTCAAGAGATGACAGCGCCTCCTGCTGGCTGCCTACTGGACAACGCCGGTTGATGCTCGCGCGAATGAGAGTCCATGGGTCTAGTGCAAACACTGTCGACTGAAGACCATATCGTCGCGTCGTGCGATACATCGGCCAGAAAGAAAACGAGAGCGGGCGTTGCAGAACGGTGATGCGAGTGCCCTTGCGGGCTGTTGCTGCTCTGGGCATATGAATTAGTCCTTCGTCTCTTTGTGTGTTTCGAAAAGAAATACGGCCAGCGTTGCGGCGGCACCAACCGCCAGCTTTGCGTGCCTCGCGCCAAGACCGGTTGCGGTTCCATGTTTGCCGTGGCCGGTCCCGTAGAGTCCGCGCAGTTCGGCAAGGCCGTTGCCGATGGTTCCGAGGTTGCTCAGGAGTCGCTTGATGACATCCGCGCCGCGGGCGGCGTCGGGAACTCCTTCGGGAACGAGCTTCAGTTCCTTGAGTGTTTCTTTCGTCAGTGTTGAAACATCGGGTGTGCCGGACACTGGCTTGCCTCGTTCGGCGAGGATGGTCTTGCAACAGGTCTCGATCAGCTCCTTTGCCGTGCCGATGGCGAGACTTGGGTCCGATTGGACGGCGGATTCCATCCGTCGAATCTGGTCGGCCATGTGCTTTGCATCGAAAACAGCAGCCGTGTCCTTGATGCTCGCCAGCGAGGGAATCCCGGCACCAGAAACAATCCGGCCATCTACCCACTGAAACCCGTCTCTTTGCAGGAAGTGAATGAGCTTCTCGACCTCCTTCTTTCGCTGCTCTTGCCATTCCGGCGTATAGGTCAACTCTTCCGCCAATTTCTCGGCTCGATGAAGCACGTTCTCGAAGACTTGAAGAACCCTTCTCACTTGCGCCGGATCAGCCCAATCCACGGTATGGTAATACTGCTCGACCAATGTGCGGCGCTGGCCACTCACCGGTGGTTGGAAAGAAAGGTCACAATCCAACTTCGCAGCATCAAACTCGTCTGAAATCTCACGTAGCACCCAGCCGACCATGTTCTCCCGGAACACTTGCCGTGTCTTGATGCTTAGAAGCTCTTGGCTCATCGAGCCACCTCCACGGATTCAGATGAAGCCGCTACGCTCAACTCCCCGCTCAGCAGCTTCGGCAGCAGCGTGTCGCGCAGGGTGGCGAGGGTGCGGGATTGGTCGATGTTGCGGTTGATTTGGTCGAACATCGGTTTGGCGATGGTCGTGAAGGCTTCGACCAGTTTTGGCGGCGGAACGACCGTCTTCATCTCCAGCACGCTTTCGGGGCGGATGCGCTGGTGGCTGCCGGTGGTGCCGGTTACGAGCGTGCCGTAGGTCGTGGCGAATGCGGCACTGGTGAAAAGGGAGAAAAGGAACTCGCGGGAGAAGCCAGAGCGCGTTGAGGCGACGATGAACTCGGTGGAGCACACGGACCGGCGCGTTTCGTCGAGGTCGGGCAGCCAGATGCGCGGGATGTGCGGGTTGAGCTTCGAGAGCAGCACGCTGTTGCGCGTCACGACGAGCTTGTTGCTCATGATGGCGCTGCCGAGTTCTGCTTTCGGGGTTCGTCCTTCGTCGAAGGCGGGCAGGCTATAGTGGTCGAAAGTCTCCTCCGGGAACTCAGCCGGATTGATGGACGAGCGGCTGAAGTCGGACACTTCGGCGACTCCTCCGACTCGCCACCCCTTCGGAATGTGGCCGAGTTCGGAGTCTTGGAAGGAGTCGGGGAAGAGGGCGGCGGTGGCGGGGGCGAGGTTGGGGGG
>CAIWAH010000349.1 GCA_903910585.1 uncultured Verrucomicrobiota bacterium | reverse complement strand
GGCCCTTGTAGTAAACGACCATCTTCTTGCCACCCAGGCCGCGGTAGGGTTACACCGCACCGTCATCGAGCGACTTGGTCTCATCCGGCACGATGAGCGCGGGATCGAAGACCAGTTTCTGGCCAAGCCCGTGGCAGACTGGGCAGGCACCTTTGGGGGAATTGAACGAGAAGTGCTGCGGCGTGGGCGAGTCGAAGCTGCGTCCCGTGGCTGGCGAATACATCCGGGTCGAATGCAGCGTCTCCGTCCACCGCGAGGCGTCGGCAGTGTCCGGCGGTTGGTGCAGCACCAGCACCCGGCCATCACCCCACCGCAGCGAGGTTTCGAGGGAATCCGCGAGCCGCGTGCGGACGCCGTCGGCAATGATGACGCGGTCCACGACGACCTCGATCGTGTGTTTGGCCTTGGGATCCAGCCGGGCCGGCTTGTTGGCGATCAGTTCGACGATCTGGCCGTCCACGCGGGCGCGGACGAACCCCTCACGGGAAAGGCGTTCCAGCACATCCCGGAACTCGCCGCGTTCGTCGTCCACCACCGGTGCGAGCAGCATCACGCGCGTTTTCGGCGGCAGCGCGGCGACCTTGTCCACAATCTGACTGGGGGTCTGCGCGCTCAGCGGGGTGCCGGTGGCCGGGTCGTGGGCCTGGCCGACATTGGCGTAGAGCAGCCGGAGATAGTCGTAGATCTCCGTCGTGGTCGCGATGGTCGAGCGCGGGTTGCCGCCGCTGGAGCGCTGCTCGATGGCGATGGCGGGCGAAAGTCCCTCGATGTGGTCGAGGTCCGGCTTCGGCAACTGGTCGAGGAACTGCCGGGCGAACGCGCTGAGCGATTCGACGTATTTTCGCTGCCCTTCGGCGAAAATGGTGTCGAAGGCCAAGGATGACTTTCCGGAACCGCTGGGCCCGGTGAGCACCACCAGCCGGTCGCGGGGAATCTCCAGCGACAGGTTCTTCAGGTTGTGCTGCCGGGCACCCCGGAGGCGGATGAAATCCTTCGACATGCGGTTGGCCTAGAAAGCACGGAACCGGGGCCGTGAAAAGCCCGGACCCTTGACAACAGAGAGAGATTCACGCAACAAGAGCTTGCCGACCTTGGGGGCCCGGTTTACACGGTGTTTGGGATGGGTGAACGGTGCCATGAGACCATTGGTGCTGTCCTGCTTGCTTTGGCAGCGGGAACGGTCGCCCATGCCCAGACTTGGGAAGAGGGGTTTGACGAGGTGGCGGGCCTGACGGACGCGGGCTGGCTCATCGTGAACCACAGCAGCCCCAACCCGGAGAACAGCACTTCGGTGTTTCAGGGCAACTACCAGGGCAGCCTGTTCAATCCGCCGCCTGTGTTCGCCGGCCACGAAGGAGGAACCGACTCCTACGCGGCCATGAATTACAACAGCGCCAGTTCCGGCGGCACCATCAGCACTTGGCTGATCAGTCCGGTGCTGACCTTCGGGGTCGGGGATTCCTTCTCGTTTTTTACTCGCACGGTCGATCAGCCCCAATTCCCCGACCGCCTGGAGGTGCGCATCAGCTACTCCGGCACTTCGGCGGACGTGGGATTGGATGCCGATGAAGTGGGTGACTTCACGACGCTGCTTCTGACCGTCAACGAGGACCTCACCACCACGGGATACCCGTCCATCTGGACCGAGTTCGCCGGTGAGTTGCAATCGGTCGGCGGCCGGACCGGACGTCTGGCGTTTCGTTACTGGGTTCCCGACGCCGGTCAGAACGGCGCCAACTCGGATTACATCGGGATTGATTCGTTCCAGTTCACCCATTCGTTCGCGACCGGTGGTGGCGAGCTGAATGCCCAGGTGCCGGAGGCTGGAACGTGGGCGGCGATGATCCTGCCCTTGGCCTACGTGGTTCGCCGACTTTCCCGCGGGCGGTGAAGTTGCCAATGGCTGCCGGCGCCGGTTGAGGACCGGCACCTCAGCCCAAGGTCAGGCTGCCTCCCAGCGCTTCTGACCAAGGATTTCCAAGGCGCGGAGCGAGGCGGCGTTCCTGCTTTCCACCCCCAGCTTCTGAAAGATTGAGGTCAGATGCTGTTTCACGGTCTTCTCGCTCATGGTCAGGATGGCCGCGGCGTCGGCGTTGCTTTTTCCCTGTGCGACCCACAGGAGGACTTCGGCTTCACGCGGGGTCAGTGCCAAGCCTGCCTCCAGCGGCTTGGGTGAGGAAAAATCGGGATTAAATCCGGAGGCGGTTTGCTGCAGCCGGTCGGCCCGGTCCAGACGGGCGGCCACTGCCGCCAGCAAGTCCTCGCGGGCAACCGGTTTGGTCAGGTAATCGTCAGCGCCGACATTCATGCCTTTTCGGACATCCCCGTGATCCGCCCGGGCCGTGAGGAAGATGAACGGCGTCACCAATGTCGCCGGATGGTTGCGCAACCGCTGAATCACCTCGAAACCATCCAAACCGGGCATCATCACGTCGCAGAGCACCAAATCCGGTTGATGCTTCGCAGCCAGTTCGATGCCGTCGGCTCCATTGGCGGCGGTCAGGACGGAATAGCCCTCCAGCTCCAGCATCAACGCCAGATTTCGGCGCATCGGTTCCTGATCCTCGATCAGGAGGAGGGTCTTCTGGCGGCGGTGCCCAAGAACGGACACCGCCGGTGGCGCAGAAGGGGCTGACATGGAACGGCTCCATAACACCCCCGGTTTCGGATGGCTACAACCGGGGATGATTTTTCGAGTCCGTGCCGGTAACAATTTTGAAACGAGGACCTGTAAATGTGGCTCAGGAGCTCGAATCGCCGCCCAGCGGACTGGCTGACTCAGGTGGCCGAGTCTTCATGGCGGCCGGCACTCTGGAACACGGGCAGGCGAACGACGAACTCCGTGCCTGCCCCTGCTTCCGACGTGAGCGAGATGCTGCCTCCGTGCAGTTCCACACAGCGCTTAACAATCACCAGCCCAAGGCCGGTTCCGGGAATGTCACCCACGTTGCCGCCCCGATGAAACCCGTCGAAAAGCCGGGGAATGTCGGTGGCCGGGATGCCGATGCCCCGGTCGCGGATACGGAATACGGCCGCCTCTGCATCCCGGTTCGCCGACACGTCCACCGGACTCCCAGGCGGCGAATATTTCACGGCGTTGGTCAGGAGGTTTCCGACGATATGCGCGATCAGGGACTCATCGCCGCAGGCACCGTCCAGATTGGCTCCGAGCCTCACCGTGATCGGGCAGCGTCCATGGGTTGCCGAGGCGGTTTGATCCACCCAGCGTTCCAGCAGGGATTTCAGATCCAGGGAGACAGGCTTGAAGCCCAGTTTGCCGGCTTCGGCTCGCCCCAGCAGCAGCACTTTCTCCATCAAGTCTCCCATATGCTTGGTTGACCGCTGAATGTCACCGAGCAGTTCGGCCCGCTTCTCCTTCGGGAGGCGGTCGGCATAGTTCTCCAGCAAATCCGCAGCGCTCAGGATGACGCCAAGGGGAGTCCGGAACTCGTGCGATACCATCGCCACGAAGCTGCTCTTCAGCCGGCCGACTTCACGTTCGATTTCGAGTTCGCGTGCGCGCTGGGACGCCACCATTTCGGTGTGCGCATGCTCCTCGATCAGCCGCCGGTAGCGGCGAACCGACCGCAGCGCCACCACCGAAACCACTCCGGCCGTGACCAGAATCGCCAGGCCGATCCCGTAGGCCGTGCCCGCGGACGGACCGTCACCGGTGTTCGGCGGCAACCCGGAAACCGAGGTTGCGGGCTTTGGTGACAGCTCCGCCACCGCACGGAGGAGCGTCCGGGGATGCCACACATCCAACGTCAGTTGCCGCGTCGTGGCCACCAACTGGTCTGCTTGGGCCCACCGCAGGGTGATTGGCGGTGAGCCGGAAGGCGACTCCAGCCGGGCGATTTCGTTGCCGCTGGCGACTTCGGCCAGAACGATCACGCTCGGCGCGGTCACATACGCAAGCTGGCTGCCATCGGGCGCGAAGGCTGCGGAGCCGTGCGCCTGATAGATGTAGGCGTGGTGCGGTTTCCGCCACGCTTCCGTCCAGTCGGCAGTCCGGAACACGGCGCAGGCGGGGGGACCGTTGGCGACGAGCCAGCGTCCGTCGTGGCTGAACTGAACCCCGGCGAAGCGCGACTCCAGGGTCTTCAACCGCTTTCCCGTCTGCGCGTCGAACACGCAAACACCCGAGGGATCGGCGCCGGTCACCAGCCACTTTCCATCCGGGCTCAAGGCCAGGGTGGCTGTGCCCGACGCACTGCCTCCGTGAAGGGCCACGCTGCTGTGGAGGGTTCCTTCCGGACTGACGATGCTCTTGGGCCGGGCTTGGTTCTGGAGCCAGGTCGCGCCTCCTTTCAGATGGATGAACGCACGGGTGTTGCCATCAAGGGAGCAGGTGACGCGATCAATCTGCCGCGCGGGTATCGGCATGGAAACTTCGGGAACTCCCAACAGGAGGCGGCTGAGGCCGCCGACCTGGGTGACCGTGGGGACGAATGTTTCCAGACCTTGATCCCGGATCGCCAGCAACCGCCCCGTCGTCGGCTCAAACGTCGCCGCCTGGACCTTGGGCAACGGTTCCACTTGTGGCGGGCCGGGAAGTGCCAGGGGCCAGCAAATGAGTGCATCGTGCCGGGCCGAAACGCTGACCGCCCATTGGCCATCCGGGCTCACGTCCAACTGGAGCGGGTCAGTTTCCAAGTCCGGGGCCGGCGCCTGGAAATAGCCGGTGCCGGGCAGGCTGCGCCAAATCTCCAGGCGGCGCCCGGGCATCAGCCAGCCGGTGCGGTCTTCCGGTCCCCAACTGAGGAAGCGGGCGTCAGTGGACACGTTCAGGAGCCTGCCATCACTCAGGTTCCAGATGCGGGAAATGCCGTCGGACGAGGCGGCCGCCAGTCGGTGGCCCGTCGGGTCAAACTCCGCCCAATGGATGGCATCCCGGTGCCCTCGCAGTCGGGTCACGTCACCGGTCTCCACCTCGTGAATTTGAAATTCCAGCGAATTGCCGCCGATGCCGAGTCGCTTTCCGTCCGGGCTCCAAATCAGGCGATACGCCCCGAAACTGACGGGAATGGTTCGCACGCGGCGCCGGGTCTCCCAATCCAGCAACAGCACGTCCCGGCCATCGTAGGCGGCGAACTGATTGGTCCCGGGGCGCACGGCGGCATGATGAAACGACCCGACCTCCGGGAAATGGGCGACAAGGTTGCCCGAATGAATGTCGAAGACCCCGAAGCCATCGGGAGAAAAGGTGGGTGCCACCAGATTCCGGCCGTTGGAACTGAACAGTCCGGGCCCCGCTTCGCGCCGCAGAGCATCCGTGTCCCGTGTGAAGAGCAGGGCGCCAGTGGCAAGATCCCACACCGCCAGGGCGCCCCGTTGGTAGCGCGCACTCAAACGGAGGCCATCGGGCGAAAAGGTGAGCAGCACCGCGGGATACTGGTTGGTCGAAACCAGCCTCGGTTCCGGCCTCAGCCGGAGGGTGTCGGTTCCATCGGCCAGCTGGCGAAGCACGATCTCACCGTCCCGTTGCCCCAAGGCGACCTGGCGCAGATCAGGGGACAGCGTGTAGCAACGGACGTCGCTGCCCAGCGAGAGGCTGGCTTCGAGGCGGCGTTCCGGAAGTGCCAGGGTCGCGACGGCTTCCCGGGTGAGTTCCTCGGACGGTCCCATCTCTCCGGCCCGACGCAGGGCGTGAAGGGCGTTGGCCCGGCGGTCGAGGGTCTGGCCCAGCCGGATCGCGCGTCCTTCGGCCAGCAGTGCCCGCCGCAACTCGGTCCGGGCTGCCCGCTCGGTGGCCGCGGCCGACAAGGTGAAACCCTCGAACGAGGCCTATTACCAGTTCGTGAGCGGCGTGCCGGAGGGGAAATTCGAGATCAACACCGACGCAACGACCGGCGGAGCGCTCCTCACCGCAAAGCTTGAATTCAAAGCCGGCTCCTTCCGGCCGCATTTTCCCCGGGGCAGTCTGGTGGACTGGGATGGCGGTGGCCAGCAGCGGGTTGAAAACGACCTGATTGCCGCGGAAAGCACTTTCGCCGATGCCGGCCAGTTGCGGCAGGACTATGGGCGCGACTGTCCGGACGGCTCGTGCGGCGGCGGCATCGGGCCGGAGAATTTCATTCTGCAGCCGCAACTCAGCCGGCTGAACTTCACCCGGGACGGCGGTCTGCACGCGGCCGGGACGCTGGCGGTGCCGAAGTCGGTGGAGTGGGGCTGGATCACCGATCCGGCGAGCCAAGGTTTCGCCCAGCGCACCGAACCCTTCAAGCAGGCGGCGTTCCTGATGGCCGGCACGTTCCTGCGGGGTGGGCAGTCGGCCAAGCCGATGCAGGACGGACCGGGCGTGCTTCTGTTC
>CAIWAH010000348.1 GCA_903910585.1 uncultured Verrucomicrobiota bacterium | reverse complement strand
CTCTTCTTCTGGCTGGTGAAGCTCCAGGGCAAACGGCCGTTCATGCCGCGCATCAGCTTCGCGCCGGCCACCCCGGACGGCGCGCGGTGAAGGCCTTGGCCCCAGCGAGGAACCGCCGGGCGACGGCGGCAACGGAGCCGGAAAGGGACGCACCCCTCACCCCGGCTCTGTCCCCTCCTCCGAGGAAGGGAGAGGGTGCCCGAAGGGCGGATGGGACCCGGCTTGGGTCCGGCCAACCAGGCAGCGGGCTGGAAGCTTACCTTCAACCGAAACCGGCTCCGTCCACTGCCTGCCTGCCTGCGGATTTTGAGCTGTCGCGGGATCGTTTCGCGCCATCCGGCGCAGCGGGCAGGCTGGCAGCCTGCCCTACGCTCGCGGCCGGCGCGAAAGGCTCCCTCGCACGTTGGAGGCGAGATAGGGAGCCTCACGTTTTCCCAAAACTTCCGGGCCGCGGGCGAATCCGCCTGCCGGGGCTGCTCGCGTTGCTGCTGGCGCTGCTGGCGACCGGGTGCGTCGCGCCGCGGCTCGCACCGGTGGATCTCGCGGCGCCGGGTTGGCGGGTGCAAGAGACGCAGGCCGTCTGGTGTCCGCGGGCCGGAGCACCGGAGCTCCTCGGTGAACTGCTGGTCGCCACGCATCCGGACGGACGGCGGCTGGTGCAGTTCAGCAAACAGAACCTGCCGCTGGTCACCGCGCAGGCGAACTCCGGCGGCTGGACGCTGAGCTCGTCGCTGCGGAAAGGGCGCTTCGGCGGAAAGGGCCGGCCCACGGCGCGGGTTCCCTGGTTTCAGCTCGCCGAACTGCCGCCCGCGGCGCCCAAAGAAAAATCCGGCTGGCGGCTGACGGAGTCGGCCATCGGCTGGCGGCTGGCCCACTCCGGCACCGGCGAATACCTCGAGGGCGCGGGGCCATGAAGCGCCGTCACTGGCTGATCCTGCTCTGCGCGCTGCCGCTCGTCCTCGGACTGGCCCGGCTGCGCTTTGATGCGGAGATCTTCAACCTGCTGCCCGAGGAACTGCCGGCGGTGCGGGGCCTGCAGTTGCAGCAGCGGCATTTCTCGGGCTCGCGCGAACTGCTGATCACGGTGTCGACAGAAATGCCTTCGGAGTTCGGCTTCGCGAATAGCGTGGCCTCCGGGATTGCGAAGCATCTGGCCGCCCGCCCGGATCTGGCCCGCAGCGTTCGCTGGCAACCACCGTGGCAGGAAAACCCGGCCGCGGCCGCCGAGAACGTCGCGTGGTTGTGGCGCCAGCAGCCGCCCGAAGCCTTGGCGACGCTCGCCGACCGCCTAGGGCCAACCCACGTGGCCGGCGAACTGGCCGCCGCCCGGGAGACGCTGGCGACCTCGCTGGACCCGCAGGAACTGGCCCGCACCGGCTACGATCCGCTCGGGCTGACCCGGCTGCCGGGGGCAGGCGCCGGCACGCTGCGGTTCGACGACGGCGAAGGGATTTTCACCGGCGACGACGGGCGGTTCCGCGTGGTGTTCGTCGAGCCGCCGCGCGACGGGATGAACTACCAGGAGCTGGCAAAGTGGCTGGAGCAGATTCGGGGAGCGGTGGACGAACTCTATGGCGAGAACCTTTACCGCTTCCTTCTGACCCGGGTCGGCTATACCGGCGGCCCGGCCTTCCTCGCCGAAATCGCCAACGGCATGGAGCGCGACATGCGCAGCTCGGTGCTGAGCACGCTGGTCGTCATCGGCGCGCTGTTCTGGTTCGCGCACCGGAGCTGGCGTCCGCTCGGCCTGCTTTTGCTGGGGCTGTTGCTGACACTTGTGCTGACACTCGCGCTGGGCGGGCTGGTGTTCGGCACACTGAATGTCGTGAGCGTCGGCTTCGCCGCGGTGCTGCTGGGGCTGACGGTGGATTACGGCCTGGT
>CAIWAH010000347.1 GCA_903910585.1 uncultured Verrucomicrobiota bacterium | reverse complement strand
GAACGCCCGTTGCGGGCTTCAGCTCTGGCCGGAGGCCACGGCGCCGCGGGTGGGCTGTCGCCCAGAAGCCTTCGGCCCGCTCCGCCAGCCTGGCTCAATTCGTAACCCGCCCACACCGCCGCTGCCGGTTGGAAACCGGCAGCACTTTCGGGCCGGCCCAGGGCGGACGCACACGGCGTCCAAGTGCGCCGCCCGGGCGGACTTCGCGGCGGGTTCAGTTTCCGCGGGACGACTCCGCCAACAGCGCCGGCTCCGGCTCCGGGTCGCGGAGGAAATCGCCGCGCTGGCGGGCCGGCCGCAACCACAGCGGCGAGGTCGCCGCGGTTGCCGTGTTCCCGCCATCGAACGGCCGCCAGAAGAACCGCCATTCGCGCCCTTCGTCCGTGCGCCGGGACCGGATCGCGCCGAAGGCGACCGAGGTCGTGACCGCGTTGGTGCCGGTGTCCCGGCGCCAGAGGTTCCACAGCACCGACTGGCTGGTGAGGCCCCGCGCGGGATTCGTCTCGCGGCGATAGACGGTCCACAGGGGGCTGTAAACGCGTTCGACGGTCTCGTTGTTCTTCAGCAGCGTCTCCAGAACGTTCAGGGCCTGGAACCGTTCGCGGCCGTCGAACTCCCGCTTCCACCAGAACAGCGGCCACAGGTCGCGCCGTTCACTGCGGTCGCCGGTGGTCACGCTCACGTCGCGGGACTGGTCGTAGAGGAAGAACAGGCTCTGCCACCGGTCGCTGACCAGCGCGGGCTTGGTGATCCGGCGGTGCTTGTAGAACGGCCAGCCGTAGAACTCCCGGGTGCGGGTCGGCGTGCGTTCGGTGCCGAACACCGGCCACACCCGGAGCGCCGTTTTGCCCGCGCCGTCGGCCCAGCCGAGGAACGGCCAGGGCAGACCCCATTCCTCAAAACGGCCCTGGCGGTCGTCCGTGTGGGTGAAGAAGGGCCAGAGGACCGTGGTCGTGTCGCGGGCCGGCGAACGCGTCGCCGCGAAGAGCGGGAGCACCATGCGTTCGCTTACTGGATTCGTCGTGCCCAGTCCGAACCGGCTCGTGAACGCAAACGGCCAGGCCAGAAACCACTTCTCGTGACCCGGGATCAGCACCGGTTCGTCGAGCAGGTTGGTCTTCCAGGTGATCGCCTTGGACTCGTGCCCGAACGCCGGCCAGAGCTGCCAGCCCCGCACCCCGGCACCGCGGCGCAGATGGAAGAACGGCGCCGGCACATTGATGGTCTCGACTCCGCGCTTTTCGGTGACCACCCACAGCGGCAGCGCGACGAACCGGATCTCGTCGCGGAACAGGTGGTTGTTCATCCGGCCGTAGAACGGCAGGACCGCGAAGTAGTCGTTCGTGCCCGCGCGGGTCTTTTGCGAGAACACGAACGGGAAGAAGTTGCGGCGGATCTTCGGATCGCTGTTCGTGCCGTCGGTGATGGCCTGGCTGGTGGCGAAGTTCAGCCACTGGAGGAGCTGCCAGCGGGATTCGCTCTCGAAGCGGTCGTAGGTCAGCAGCGGATACAGCAGGTCGAAATGCCGGCGGCCGATTTCCGGGTCCTCGAGATCCACCAGCAGCGGCGAAAATGCCCACCAGCGCTGGCTGCCGTGAGTTTCACCGGAGAACAGCGGCCCGAGCGCCTCATGCCGTTCGCCGGGCTCCCGCACGGTCGGGAACACCTGGTCAAACGGAGTCCCGTCCGCCGCGGTGGCCGTCACCCACAGGGCCAGCCACAGCAGCAGTCGAAAACCATGGAGCCACCCTCGTGACAGCCGGAACGTCATGCAGCGGCGGGAGCATTCGGGGAAGGAACGCCGGGACGCAAGTGCCCCCGCCGTTTTCGGACGTGGCCTGAACACCGCCCGTCCCGGCGCCGCCGGCAGGCTCGCCTCGTTACCCCTTCTGTGTAACCGTCCGTCATGCACCTCAACCGCCGCCAGTTCGCCGCCACCGGGATCGCCGCCGCCCTGGCCGGTCGTGCGCTGGGCCAGCCGGCGAAGCCCGCCCCCGAACGAATTCCCCTCGGCTTCCTGGGCACGACCTATTCACACGGACCGGCCAAGCTGAAGCTCGCCCGGAGTTCCCCGGACTGGGAACTCGTCGGCGCCGCCGAGACATCCGAGACCGGCCGTCGCACCTGCGCGGAGCTGGGCGTGCCCGTGATGTCCGCGGAGGAGCTGCTGCGGCGCGTCCGGGTCGTGGCGGTGGAATCCGACATTCCGGATCACGCGGCCCAGGCCCGGCTCGCGCTCGAAGCGGGCTGCCACGTCCACCTGGAGAAGCCGCCGGCCCTGCGGTTCGCGGACGTGGAATCCCTCGTGAGCCTCGCGCGGCGCCGGGAGCGGCTGCTTCAGACGGGCTTCATGTGGCGGTATCATCCGGGCTTCGAGGCGATCTTCGACGCCGTGCGCCACGGCTGGCTCGGCGACGTGTTCCTGGTGCGCGCCCACCTCAGCAACTTCCTGTCGCCGGAACGGCGGCGGGAATGGGCGGCGTTTCCCGGCGGCGCGATGTTCGAGCTGGGCTCGCATCTGGTGGACGCGACCGTGCGGTTGCTGGGCCGGCCCAAACGGGTCACGCCGTTCCTCCGCAGCCTCGGCGCCGCGACGGATGGTTTGGCGGACACCAACGTGGCGGTGCTCGAATACGACCGCGCCACCGCGGTGCTGACGAACACCGCGCTTCAATCTGCCGGCACGCCCCCGCGCAGCTTCGAGGTGTGCGGCACCCGCGGCACCGCCACCCTCGCGCCGCTGGAACCGGGCGAACTGGTGTTCGATCTCAACGAGGCGGCGGGCCCTTACGCCCGGGGAAAACAGACGGTCCGGCTGCCCGAATACCGGCGCTACGAGGGTGACTTCGCCGAACTCGCCGCCGCGGTCCGTGGCGAACGCCCGCTCCGGGCTTCGCTCGACGACGAACTGGCGGTCGCGGAGACCCTCTTCCGCATCTGCGCGCCCTGACGGGGCGATTGAGCCCGCCTCCGCCTCGTCCTAGCCTCATCGCATGCACTGGCTGGCTGGCATCTACACGGTGATGAGCGTCGTCACGGGGCTGGCCTACTGGCTGGACAAACGCCTCGCCCAAGGCGGCGGCCGGCGCATCTCCGAACGGGCGCTGCACCTGCTCGCGCTGGGTTGCGGCTGGCCCGGCGCCCTACTCGCCCAGCGGTTGGTGCGGCACAAGAACCGCAAGGGATCGTTCCAGGTCGTCTTCTGGCTCATCGTCGGCCTGCACGTCGCCGCGTGGACGTGGTGGTGGCGCCGCTGAGAACGCGGCTTACCGGCGGACCGGTCCAACGAAGTCACCCTGGCTGAGGTTGGTGAACGAACCCGAGCCGGTGGTCTGCAGCCGGGCGGCGCGCACCTGGTAGGTCACGGGGAACTTCTCCGGCGTGTCGGTCCAAGTGGTGGCGGCTGTGGCGGGCCCCAGCGGTTCGCCAAAGCCATCCAGGCCATCCGAGCTGCGATAGACGAAATAGACGGAATCGGCTTCCGGCGAAGGCTGCCAATTCAACGTCACGCGGTCGCCGGACCGTTCGGCCCGCAGTCCGGAAGGCGGGGTGACGCGGTGCAGACGCAGCGTCGGATCGCCGAGGATGCTCTGGAAGCGCAGCACGGCAACCTGACCTTCCCCGCCGTGCGTCATCGCCGCCGCCAGCGGGGCGCCGCCGCCCAAGGGCGACCAGTCCCACAGCATGCCGGGCACGACCGCGAGGCCGTAGTTGGGCCAGCCGAGGGAGGCCTTCAGCCAGTTGTCGTTTTCCGTGAGCCGGCCGGACGGATCCAGCGGCGCCCAGTTGCACGCGTAGGAAAACCACACCTGCCGGAACATCACGGGCACCTCGAGTTCGGGCCGGGCGAAGTTCGCGGAGACAAATGCTGTCGTCGTGCGGCCGTCCGCCACGCCCTGCCCCGCCTTGCCGGCGGAATATTGGAAATGGACCCCCAGGTCCGCCGGCACGGGATCCAGTAGGTTCCAACCGTTGAACACCTTTCCGGGTTCGATGCCGAACGCGGCGCCGGCGAAACTCAGCGCAGAGTGCGCCCCGGTGAGTTCAGCCGGGTTGCCCAAATGGGCGGAAACACGGCCGGCCGTCGGCAGGGCGTTGGCGCGGTAACGGAAGTCCTTCGCCAGGTAACGGCGGATCAGTTCGGCCTCGGAAACGTCGCCGAAAACCGTGAGGCGTGCGAAGTCCACCCGGCCGACCCCGAACGCCGGCAGCCGGCCGACGCGGTTCGACGGCGGTCCCAGCGTGCCCGCGAGATAATTCTGATCGAAGCGGCCGTCTTCGCGGAGATTCGGCACGCCGCCGTTGGGCGCACGAAACTCCTCCACGTCGGTGAAGCCCGTCGGGTCGGGATAGCCGTAATAGGCATCGCACGGCCACGGACCGCTGGTCTGCCCGATGTGGCCGTCGGAAGGATCGGTGCCGCTGTAGGGGATCACCACATGGCCAAGCAGGAACACCACGTTGGTCGTCCCCGGCCGGGCGGCGGCGTTCAGCTCGGGCTTGAAGCGGGCGAGGTTGCGGGCGTTGGCCTTCCAGTTGCCGTCGTCATGCCGTGGGGCGGAGATCTGCGACACCGTCCAGCCGTCACCCACGAGCTGGGTCCGCAGCGTCACCAACTCGGCCCGCAACGTCCCTTCGAGCGTGGAGTCCACCGCAAGGATGACATGGCCGCGACGGTGTTGCGGCGGCATGGCGATGCCGGCGTTGAAGTGACGGCAAAGCGGAATGGGCGCGTTGCCAATGGCCTCGAAGTAATCGAACTGGACCTTGTATTCGTATGACCGGCCCGGTTCCGCGGATGGGTCCGTCCACACGTCGGCCACCGCCCGTTGCAGGCGCGGTTCGCCCCAGCCGGTTTCGCCCGGATTCCGGCGCCAGACCGTGACCGGCCACGGCCGCGACATCATGGAACCGACGTCAGTCGGGGCGCCGTTGAGCGCGCGCACCAATTGCAACCGCGGCGAACCGTCGTTCGCCGTGGCGACCCGAAACGCGACCTGTTGCCGGGCGAAGGTCTCCACCTGTCCCACCGGGTAATTGAACGTCTCGATGCCATCGAGCGTGCCTTCCAGCCGGCCGTATTTGCCGGTCGAGTCGGAGCCGAGCGCAAAGCCGTCCTCCTCCAGCGTCCTGGCCGGCGGCAGGTTGCTGATCAGCACGCCGTCGCCGAAATAGGCCCGCACATTGCCAACCGGCGCCGAATGAGCGCGACCGTTGTGCCACAGCACGGAGGTTTCGGGCGAATATCCAAGCGCCAGTTCATGCCAGTAGGGTGTGCGCCATTCGTTCGCGTCGAGCGGCAGCCAGTAGCGCATGGTCGGAAAGGCGCCGACGTTCTGCGCCAACTGCAGCCGGAGCATGTCCGGCGGATCGTTGTCCTGCCGGCGGAACAGCCAGCCCCACCAGCCGGTGTCGCCGTTGCCGAAGTTGCCGACCTCGAACAGGCGCGGCGAAGTTTTCGGCCGCTGGTCCCAGGTCCAGTCGGGCCGGAACCACAGCCGGATCGAGCCGCGGTCGAGCCGCACGTTCAGCCGGCCGCTGCGCTCGCGCACCGGGAAACGGAGCGGCCGCGGGTCGTTCGGCACAAACCGGACGCCGCCGCCTGCGGTGCCGTTGGTGCGTTGGCCGCCTTCGGAGAACAGCGACAGCGGCGCGAGACCGCCCTCGCCCTGCCGCCACGCTTCCCCGGGACCATCCCAGAAAAACGCCGCCAGCCGCTTGGGAATGAAGCTGCGCGGATTCAGCGGATCAGTGCCGCCGGCGATTTCCTCGCCGTCGAGCGCCCCGTCCTGGTCAGTGTCGGCGTTTTTCCAGTCGGTCTCGTCCGGATCCCGCTGCCCGTTGCCGTTGCGGTCCTCCATCGCATCGGGCAGCCCGTCGCCGTCACGATCCGGCAGCCGGGGCGCCTCCGCCCCGAACAGCGTAAGCCCGCCCAGCAATGCCATGAGCCAGCGGAACTGGGCGCGCGGCGGGTTCATCGGCGGCAACGGAGTTCAGAAGAGCTGTCCGGCCACGGTGCTCAGAATCTGTAGCGGACCGGTGTCCTCGAGTCCTTCGGTGGCCTTGTCCACCTTCTGGAGGGTGAGCTTCACGTTCTTGAGGAACGAGGGGTCGTTCACCAGCTGGCCGATCGAGCCCTGGCCGCCGTTGATCTTCTGCATGATCTCCTTGAGCTGGGTCATCGCCGTGGCGGTCTCGGTGTAGAGCTTCTCGTCCGTCATCAGCCGGCCGAGGGTGCCTTTGCCCTCGCTCATGCCGACGACCAGCTTCTTGGCCTCGGCGACTGCGACCCGGGCGTCGGTGGCGAGCGGCTCGAACTGCACCGCGGCGCGGTTCAGGTTGGTCATCATGCTCACGCCCGACAGGTAAAGCGTGTCGTCCTTGAGGAGCTTGCCCATCGTGCCCTGCCCCTCGGCCATCATCGTCGAGATGTTCTGCATGTTCCCGAGGATGGCGGTGAGGCGCGGCTGGTTCTGCTTCAGGAAGTCGGTGAAGGGCCCGAGCAGCTTGCTGAATTCCTCGCCGCTGAAGCTCTTGGTCATGTTCTGCACGCCGTCGGCCACGCCATCGAGCTTGGCCATGATCTGCGACAGGTCGGGCTGGTCCACGGATTCCAGCACGGTCTCGGCGGTGGCGAGCGGCGCGGTCGCGGTGCCGAACGAGAGGGAGACGAAGTTCTGCCCCAGCAGGCCGGTGAACTGGATCGTGGCGGTGCTGTCGGTGTGCACCTCGGCGTCGGCCTCGAGCGTCATGCCGACCTCGACCCGGCCACCGCGCAGCTTGATCTCCTTCACGCGGCCGACCTGCACACCGGCGAGCTTCACGGGATCGCCCACCTTGAGGTCCTTGGCGTTGGCGAACTGGGCCTTCACCAGCTTGCCGCGGCTGAACAGCGCACCGCCGCCGATCAGTTCGAACAGCAGGAAGGCGCCGATCACGATGACGGCGAAGAACACGCCAAGACGGGTTTCGAGCGAGTTTTTCATGGGCGGCTCAATTCAGGGGGAAAACAAACAGCGAAGGTGCAAGACCAGGGGGAATCTGGAAGGCAGGAAAACAGGAAGGGAAACAATCCCCGCAGATCTGTTCCGGCTTTTCTGTTTTCCAAATTCATCCGGGTCTTCATCGGAATTCGGCCTTCAGGAAGCGTTGGAGCAGTGGGTGGCTGTGGGACCGGATCTCCTCCGGCGTGCCGAGCGCGACGATCTCGCCTTCGAGCAGGAACGCGATGCGGTCGGCAATGCCGAAGGCCAGGTCGCGGTCGTGGGTCACCACCACGGTCGTCGCACCGGTGCGCTGGTTGAGGTTCAGGATTTCGCGCCCGATGGTCAGCGCAACGAGCGGGTCCAGTTCACTCGTGGGCTCGTCGAAAAGGATCAGTTGCGGCTCGATCACGAGGGCGCGCGCGATGGCGACGCGCTTCTTCATGCCGCCGGACAGTTCGGAGGGATACTTGCCGGCGTCCTCGGGGCCGAGTTCCACAAGGGCCAGCTTTTCGAGGACGATCCGCTCGATCTCCGTGGCGGGCTTGAGGCGGTGCTCGGCGAGGTAGAGCCCGACGTTCTCCGCGACGGTGAGCGAGTTCAGCAGCCCACCGCTCTGGAAAACCATCGCCAGCCGGAAACGGTCGCCAATGCCCTCGTTGGAAATCGCCTCGCCGCCGACCTGGATCTCGCCGTCGTCCGGTTTCTCCAGGCCGATGAGATGGCGCAGAAACACGGACTTGCCCGAGCCGCTGGGACCCATGAGCGCGAAGATTTCGCCTGCGCGCACCTCCAGATCGAGCCCCTTGAGCACGGGCTCGCCGCCGAAAGACTTGCGGAGTCCGCGGACGGTGACGGGAATGCCGGTGGTATTAGCAGCGGAGGCCATGCCAGTTCAGATTCCCCAGCCGTCGTCGAACGGCAGCAGCAGGCGGGTGAGGACGTAGTCCATGATCAGGATCAGCACGAAGGAGTTCACCACCGCCTTGGTGACGCTCCGGCCGATGCCACGCGGGCCGCCCAGCGTGGACAGGCCCTGATGGCACGAAACGACGCCCACCAGCACCGCGAAGACGAAGGACTTGATCAGCCCGTTGGCGAGGTCGCCGAACTCGACCTGCTGCTGAAGGTTCGTGAAGAAGGCCGTCCACGACACCGCGATGCGGTCGTTGTGCGCCGCCACCAGCGCGCCACCGAGCCAGCCGACGAGATTCGAGAAAATCACCAGGCACGGCAGCGCCACCGCGATGGCCACCACCCGGGGCAGCACGAGGTAGTGGATGGGATTGATGTTCAGCGTCCGCAGCGCGTCGATCTCCTGGTAAACGCGCATGGAACCCAGTTCCGCCGCCATCGCCGAACCGATGCGCCCGGCGATCAGCACCGACATCATCACCGGCGCCAGCTCCTTGCACATGGACAGGGCGACCAGCCCGCCGAGCGCCGAGCCCAGGCCCCGTTCCACCAGCACCGGACCGACCTGCAACGACAGCACACCGCCGATGAACAGCGACAGCAGGCAGGCCATGAAGAGGCTGGCGTTGCCGATGTCGAAAAGCTGTTCCCCGACCTTGCGGCGCTCGCGCCAGACGCGGGGCAGCGCCCGCACCGTGGCGGTGAAAAGCAGGATCAATTCTCCGAGATTGCGGAACATGCAGCGACTCGCGTGGGGCGCAGTGTCACCGAAACGCGAGTTTGGACAAGTTCCAGAAACCAAAGCCGCAGATCACAAGTCCGGCGAACCGGTTCAGCCACTGCAATTGCACCGGGCCCAGCCGGGCGCCGAGCCGCCGCGAACCGGTGCTCAGCACCAGCCACCACGCCGCGGAGCCCGCGAAGACGCCCGCCACCAGCGCCGTTGCCGCCGTCCAGGTGGTCGCCCCCGCACCGAAGCCCACGCCGGTGAACAGTCCGATGAACGAGACGATGGTCAGCGGATTCGACAGCGTGAGCAGCAGCGTGGTGCCAAACGCGCCCGTCAGGCTCGCGGCTTTGTTTTCGGCCGCCTGGTCCGCGGGACGACTGCGCCAGGTGGTGAGGCCGAGGTAAACCAAGAAGGCCCCGCCCAGCAGTCGCAGCCAGAACTCCTGCCGCACAAGGGCATCCGACACCGCCGTCAATCCGGCCGCCCCGATGGCGCCGTAAATTGCGTCCGCCGTGGCCGCGCCCAGCCCGCAGCAAAAGCCCACGAGGGCGCCTTCCGCCACCGAACGCCGGATGCAGAGCACGCCGATCGGTCCCACCGGAACGGCGATGGAAAAGCCCAGAACCAATCCCTGGACAAACGGATTCATACCCAAGCGGCCGCGTTCATTTGCGTTTCACGGGAATCGGATCGGGCTCTTGCACCCAGCGGGCGGCTTCATCCCGGTAGCGGCGGTCCGCGGGCCGATCTCCACTCGTCTCGCCCGGCCGCGCCCAAGGAGCATAACCCACTACCAACCGCCGGACCGCCATCCGCCGCACCTGCCCGGCATCGTTGTATTCCACAAAGCCCACCTCCATCTGGTCCGGTTCCGGCGTGACGCCCACCGGCAGCACGAAAAACAGGAGCCAGAGGCGTTTGCGTTTCACCTCGTTGAGGCGGTAAGCGGCCACGCGCAGGTCCTCGAAGTATTCGTCCGGCGCGCCCAGCTTGGCCTCAATCTCGGCGCGCGTGGAACGCGGCTGGGTCGCCACCGGCGCATGTTTGAAGTCCGCCGGCCGCAGATTGGAGAGCGGGATCCGTTTGGCCGGCAGCGCGGGCCAGGCACAGCCCGGCCAAATCAGCAAAGCCGCCGCCCCCAGCATCCCGAGCACCGCCAGGAAACGAACGGAACGAGCGCCGTGGGCCACGCGAGGGTCGGGTCCGGTGACATGCATCGGGAAAATGGAGGCACAGGCCTTCGGCGGGCACAATGCCAGGGTCCGGCCGCCGGACGGGTGCATCTGGACATCGTGTGCGCGCGGGCGGGCAGCAAAGTGCTGCCGGTATCTTGCCGGCAGACCCCGTGAATCGGCGCCGACGACTCACGGTGAACGCCCGTTGCGGGCTTCAGCTCTGGCCGCAGGCCACGGCGCCGCGGGTGGGCTGTCGCCCAGAAGCCTTCGGCCCGCTCCGCCACCCGGGCTCAATTCGCAGCCCACCATCACCGCCGCTGCCGGTTGGAAACCGGCAGCACGTTCGGGGTGGCCCAGGGCGGACGCACACGGTGTCCAGTTGCGCCCCCGCCGGACCGGCACCGGTGACGTCCGACAAAGGCCCGGGATCGCTCCCTACGTGTTTTTACGTATTTCGGAGTTTTCCGGGACCCGCTAGCAGAATAGGCAAATATTTAAGCCTGATTCATTTTTGGAACCGTTTGGTTGGCGGTTCGGGACGAATCCGGCCCTCGTTACGCCATGCAACACGCCCTACTGAAGCCCCTGCTCACTCGGAACCGGCTCCTGAGCCTCGTCGCCAGCGCGGCGGTGGCCACCCCGCCACTGGCCTTGGCCCAGAATTGGCAGCAGGTCATCAACCATCAGGACCGGGCCGGCTCCGGCATCGGCGGCGGGTCGGGCAGCACCCTCTACGCCGGTGTCGCGGGCGGGCCGGTGTTCCGCTCGACTGACAATGGCGTCACCTGGACGCCGCAGACCACCGGTCTGGCGGATGCGTTTGGCGGAATTCTTCCCGCCAAGGCCTTCGTGGTCACGCCGACCGGCCGGGTGATCCGTGGCGGCGACAACGCCTCGTGGAACAACAAGGTCGGCTCCCCGATCTTCTACTCCGACAACCAGGGCGCGACGTGGACCGAGGTGCCGCTGCCCTTCGCCTCGTCCGCCCGCAATCCGGCCGGCATCGGCGTGAGCGATCTGGTGACGCATCAGGGTGCCCTCTACTTCAGCGATGTGCTGTCGGAGGGGGTCTGGAAAAGCGCTGACAACGGCCTGACCTGGACTGCCGCCGGCGAAGGCCTGCCCACGGCGCCGTTCGTGAACTTCGCGAAGACCTACTACGCCGTGGCCAGCGCGGGCGATGCGCTGCTGACAGTGCAGGCATCCAAGGGCGTGTTCCGGTCCACCGATGGCGGGGCGACGTGGAACCAGGCGGTCAATGGCATTCCCGGCGTGGTGGACAGCCCGCTGGTCGGCGGCCGGACCTGGAATGCCGGCGATGTCGTGGCGACGCCCGACGGAACGGCCTTCGTCGTCTCCGACAGCCGCCTTTACCGCAGTCGTGACGGCGGGGCTTCCTGGGAGGAAGTGGGCGCAGGCATCCTCCAAAGCCCGAATCCCTTTGCGCCCACGGTCATCCAGCCGTCGGCTCGCAAGGTGGAGCTGCTGGGCGACCGGGTTTACGTCAGCACCACCGACGGCAACCCCAGGTTCTTCGAGGGCACGGTGACGGGCGATTCGTGGACCGAACTCGCCCGCATCGAAGGCAACACCGCCAGCGGCAGCATCCTCGCGCAATCCTTCTACGCGCATAACGGCGCCCTGTATTTCGCCGGCACCAAGGGCATCCACCGGCTGGATCTGGCGACGGCGACCCGCACCAACATCGCGCCAATCGTGAGTGTTTCGGCCACCGGCCCCTTCGGCGTGAACGTGGGGAGCACGCTGCAGGTCGCGGTGACGGCGCGGGGCACGGCTCCGTTCACATTCAAGTGGCTGCTAAACGGGTCTCCCATTGCCGGGCAGGCCGCGGCGGCGCTCAATTTCACGGCCTCCTCCACCAACGAATCGGGGCAGCTCAGCGTGGTGGTAAGCAATGCGGCGGGCAGCGCGACCAACGTGCTGGGCCAATTGTCGGTCGCCCCGATTGGGCCCGGCTTCATTGACTATGGGTTCAAGCTGGTTAACACCGCCAACTCCCTCTCGGACATCATCCCGTTGCCGGTCACGCTCACCACCTTTGCCTTCGGTCCCGACGGTTCGGTGGTCTTCGGAGGGGAGATGTATTCGAGCAAGGAGGGCTACACCCGCGTGCGACGGGTCCTTGCCGACGGCACGCCGGACCGTGCGTTTCTCACCGGCAGCTCCGCTCCGGGGGCGACTGCGGGCGCCGTCACCACGCTCCTGCCTCTCAACGACGGTTCCGTGCTGGTCGGCGCGGCCGGCACCGGCAACGAGCAACGCTATTACCGGCGAATGCTGCCGAACGGGGCGCTCGACACCTCCTGGCCGTGGCCGGCCGAGATCGCCGGTGGCCCCCGAAAGATCGAGCGCCTCGCCGACGGCCGCCTTCTGGTCGCCGGCGGCAGCGCCGGGGGCATCCGCCGGCTCAACCCGGACGGCACTTTGGACCCGGCCTTTGCGGGGCCGGTCACCATCGGCCGCTTCCAGCAAAACTATGTCAGTGATTTTGCGCTGCTGTCCGGCGGCCACATCGTGATCGTGGGACGGTTTGACGAGGTGGACGGCACCTCGCGGTCCGGCATTGCCAGACTGTTGCCCAACGGGGTTTTGGACCGGAGTTGGGTGCCGGCGCAGTTGCCCGTGAACAGCGCGACGATCAGCGCCGTGGCGGTGCTGCCCGATGGCAAGCTCCTGATCGGCGGCTCCTTTACCACGGTCGGCGGACAGCCTCACCGAAATCTCGCCCGGCTTCACCCCGACGGATCGCTCGACACAACGCTCGGCGACCTCATCCCCAACACTTCGCCCGCCGGCACCGTCAGCGCCTTCGCCGTGCAGCCGGATGGACGGGTGTGGATCGGCGGGGCCTTCACCGGCGTGTCCGGCCGCAACTACCTGTTCCGCCTGCAGAGCGACGGCACAGTGGACACCGCGTTTCCCGACATCGGAATCAACGGCGCCGTCTCGGCCTTGCGGTTCACGCCGGACGGACGGCTGTGGATCGGCGGCGCGGCGACGAAGATCGGCGGGTTCGCGGCGGGCACACCTGCGCGGATCTTCACGGACATCAGCGGGCCGACGGTGGGTTACGCCGGCCTGGACCAGACCCCGGATGCCGGTGCCTCCATCACGCTGAACGGCATCGTGCCTGGGCCGTTCACCGCGCTCCAATGGCGCTTCAAGGGCGCACCAATCGGCGGCGCCACGGGTCTCGAACTGCCCCTGAACAACGTCACGCTCGCCACCTCGGGCGCCTACGATCTCGTGGTCACCTCCGCCGGCGGCAGCTACACGAGCGCGCCCGTCAACGTGCGGGTGCGCGGCCCGGTGGTCATTGATCAGGCCCCGCAACCCTCCGTCGCGACGATCTCCAGCGCGGTGAACTTCGCGGTGTCCGCCTTCGGCAAGCTGCCGCTCGCCTACCAGTGGCTGAAGGATGGTGAAGTCCTCGCCAACGCGACCAACCGAACCCTGGCGCTCACCAATCTCCAGCTCACCGCCACGGGCGACTACTCCGTGCGCGTGTCGGGCAGCGACGGTTCGACGGCCAGCAGCGAACCGGCATTCCTGGCGGTCGTGCCGCCGCCCGGTTCAACCAATGCAAACTTCCGGCTGGCCCTGCCCGTGTCCAACGGCTTCAAGGACATCACCTTCCTGCCCGATGGCCGGGCGATCGTCGCGGGCGGTTTCGCGGGCCGGCTGGCGTTGGTGAATAGCGACGGTTCCGTGGACCCGGCGTTCCAATTCAACCCCGAAGGCTTGACCGATTTCCTGGCTTTGGAGCGTCAGCCCGATGGCAAGCTGCTGATCCTCGTGCGGCTGAACACCGGCGGCGGACCCTACGCCGTCCGGCGCCTGAACGCGGACGGTTCGGTGGATGCCTCCTTCCCGAAAGTGACCCCGGTGGGCAATTATCCGAGCGACCTGAAGCTCGCTGCGGACGGCGGCATCTTGCTGGTAAGCCAGACCGGCTTTGAGCGGATCAACCCCGACGGCTCGCCGGACGCGGGCTTCAACCAGCGCGCCCGGCTCAACAACACCGCCCTGTCAGCCGACGTGGACCCCACGGGCCGGATTTACGTCACGGGCTACTTCACCACCGTGGGCGGGACGCCCCGGGCGCAGTTGGCCCGCCTGTTGGCCGACGGCACGCTCGACGCCTCGTTCGCGCCGACGAACACCTTCTCCAGCACCTGGACCGTCCGCGCGCTCCCGGATGGCGCGCTGATCGGCGATCTCAACGGCTTCTACCGCTTCACCGAAACCGGCGCCCGCGACGACAGCTATGGCTGGGGCACCCGGCTCGCGGTCTGGGACCTCTCCGCCACCGGCCAGTTGCTCGGTGCGCTGAACGACACGCAGGGCAACGGCGTAATCCGCGCGGCGGACGGGACGCCGGCGCTGCCCTTCAGCACCATGAAGTTGCCGGCCGCGCTCTATGGCTACGGTTTCCTTCGGGTGGCTCCAGACGGGGCGATCTGGTTGGCCAAGGGAACCACCTCCTTCAGCCCCGTGGATTCGGCGACCTTGCTCTACCGGCTCAACGGCACGATCACCCCGTTGGCACTGCTGACGTCACCGCTCGCGCAGACCGTGAACGCGGGGACCCGGGTGGCCTTCACCGCCGCCGCCACGGGCACCTCCAAGGTCAGTTATCAATGGCAGCGAAACGGCGTGAACCTGACGGGCGAAACCAACGCGACCCTCGTCTTCAACAGCGCGCAGCCGGCGAACAATGGCGACTACGCCGTCGTGGTCAGCAATCGCTCCGGCTCGCAGACCAGCCGCGTCGCCACGCTGGTCGTGCTCGCCGCGCCCGAAATTCTCTCGCTCTCCGGCGGCGGGGAACTCGGCCTCGGCAACACGCTGCTGATCGGCGTCAACGCCCGCGGCGTCGCCCCGCTCGCCTACCAGTGGCGCCGCAATGGTGCGCCGTTGGCCGGGGCCACTGCGGCCAGCTACACCAATCGCGCCGTCGCGCTGGGTGACGCGGGCAGCTACGACGTGGTGGTCGGCAATTCGCTGGGCTCGGTCACCAGCGCCCCGGTCGCGGTGACGGTCGTGGTGCGCCCGGGCGCCGTCATCACCAGCTTCCCGACCAACGCGGGCAGCGTCTTGGGGCTGAATGAACTCAACGTCCTGCCCAATGGCTTCTACCTGTTGGGCGGCAGCGCCTACAACCGCTTCGGCGAACTCCAGTTCTCGCTGCCATACCCTTACAACGGCGCGCCCGGCACCAGTGTCCTGCGGGATCGGGTCGCCGTGGACGCGGCCAACGGGCGCATCTACATGGGGCCCACCTACGCGGTCCGGGCGTTCGACCTAGGCGGCGCGCTCGTCCCCGCCTATGCCGGCCCTGCTGCGAACGTGCGGTTGGTGCGTGTCGAGGCCGGCGGAACCGTGCTCAAGTGGACCGAAGGCGCCCTCACTTACACCCTCAAACGCCTCGGGCCGGATGGCGCGCTGGCCGCCGGCTTTACTCCTCCGACCACGGTGGGTGTTGATGCCCAACCCCTGGCCGACGGGAAGATACTGTTGCTGTCCGCCTCCCAGAGAATCTTCCAGAACAACTTCGTCTTCGACACCACGGTGGTGCGGCTGAACGCCGATGGAACCTTGGACTCCACCTTCAAGGCCGCCACCAACGTCTTTCCGCTGGGCAAACGGGCCGAAAGGCTGGCGGTTGACCGGCAGGGGCGCTTCTTCGTCCTGGGCAGCTTCGAAAACTACAACGGACAGGCCCGGACGAGAATCGCCCGTTTCCTTGCCGACGGCACCCTGGACCCCAGCTTCGTGCAGGCGACGATCAATGGAGAGGTGATGGAGTTGGCCGAGCAGTTGAACGGCAAGCTGGTGATCGTGGGCGCGTTCACGCAGGTGGACGGCCAGCCCCGCAGCCTGGTCGCCCGGCTGAACGCCGACGGTTCGCATGACCCGTCCTTCAATCCTGGCGCCGGCCTCACGACGACCGGGGGCCAGAACGTCGCCTACGATGTCGCCCTGCTGCCGACCGGCGAAATCCTCGTCGCCGGCACCTTCAACCGCGCGGATGGCCTCATCCGCACCGGCCTGGCCCTGCTGACCGGCGACACGACCGACCTCTACTTCACCCGCGAACCGGCGGACGTCGAACTGCCCGTGGGCGGCTCGGCGGAACTCGTCGCCGCCGGCACCGGCACCACCGCGGTGACTTACCAGTGGTTCAAGGGCGCCGATCCGCTCGCCGGCCAGACGGCACCGGCCTTGGCGCTCAGCAACGTGACCGCCGCCACCGCGGGCAATTATCGCGTGGTGATCCGCAATGAGTCCGGGGAGTTGTCCAGCCGCACGGCGAAGGTCGGCATCATTCTGCCGCCGGAAGTTGTCCAGCCACCGGTGTCCGTCGTCGTCAACGGCGGGCAGGCCACAACCTTCAGCGTGGTGGCAGACGGACTGCGCCTGCGCTACCAGTGGCTGTTCGGTGACGAAGCGGTGGCCAACGCAACCAACGCCAGTCTGAACCTGGCCTCCGTGAAGGCTGCGGACGCTGGGCGGTATTCCGTGCGGGTGTTTAACCCCGCTGGGGAAGTCACCGCCGGGCCTGCCTTGTTGCGGTTGCGGCCAGCCAAAACGGAGGCGGTGCTGCCAACCAACGGCTTGGTCGGCGTGCATCATTTTGACGGCTCGCTCGCGGAGGAGGCCGGCCGCTACAACGTCAGCCGGACCGGTGCGTCCGGTTTTGCCCCGGGATATGAGGGTGAAGCCGTCCGGATCACCACCGGCTCCGACATAGTTCAACTCGGTCAAGGGCCACCGGTCATGTTTGCTCCCGGCTACACCGTTTCCTTCTGGATCAAGCCGGAGGTCGAGACCTCGCTGAACGTTTACGCGTTCGTCGTCGGCAACCGGGAGCACTACCTGTTCCTCGGCGGCAACGACAACACCACGCTGGGCAACCGCATCTTCCTGGCGACCCGCGGCTTCCAGTCGGTGCATTCGAGCGATGACCGCGCCTACGTGCCCAACCTCATGGGCAAGTGGACTCACTTCATGGTGACTTACAACGGCCAGGGCTACGCCGCGGCCGGCAACTATGCCGTGTATGTGAACGGCGAGTCGCTGGCCCTCGCCAGTTCCTCAAATCTGATCGGAGGCTCGGCCCGCAGCGGCAGCGAATTCGGCCGCTACGGCGGCGGCGCCAACGGGGCCTCCGGCAGCTTCCTCCTGGACGAGGTCCGCCTCTACAATCAGGTGCTCTCGGCCAATGACGCCAGGCAACTGGCGAATCCCGTGTCGGCGGACCCGCCGCCGGAGCTTGTCTCCCATCCTGCCGGCGGTTCCGCCGCCGCCGGTGGCAACTTCACCTTCAGCGTCGGCGCGACGGGCGAAGGTCTTTTCTACGAATGGTATCGCGGGGACACGCTGCTGCCCGACGCGGACGGACCGGTGCTCAACCTCAGCAACCTCTCCGCCGCCGACGCCGGTGACTACCGGGTGGTCATCTCCAATTCCGGCGGCAGCACCAACAGCGCGGTGGCCACGCTCACGGTCAACGCCGTGGTTGATCCCTTCGCCGCTTGGGCGACCGCCGCAGGGCTGTCCGGGCCCAATGCCACCGCCGACGCCGATCCGGACGGGGACGGGTTCAGCAACCTGGCCGAATTCGCCCTCGGTTCGTCGCCGACCGCGAAGGACCAGCGTCCGCGGTTCATCGTCGGCACGTTCACGCTCAACGGCGAGGAGTTCCCGACCGTGACCTACACCCGGCGACCCAACGCGGGCACGGTCCGAATCGTGGTCCGCTACTCCAACTCACTCGCCTTCCCGGGCGAGGATCCCGCGCCCGGCGTCGGCCTGAGCATGCTGGGTGATTTGGAAGCGGTCACGGTGCGGAGCTGGACCCCGGTCACCGGCAGTCCGCAGCAGTTCTTCCAGATCCGGGTGGAGCCATGATCAAGGGAGCAGGGTTATTGGGGACGAAATCCCGCGAAATTCCGGGGAGCAGCCTCTGAGCGCGGGCTCCAGTTTTCGGCACATTTTCGTTTCCCATTTGTCACCCATTAAGTCATTGCCCGCCGACGGACGCTGTCCCAATAGACTGCCGCATGGCGATTCAAACGCAGGCCTCCCGTGCCCCGGCCCAGGAACCGCTGAAGCCCGGGCCATCGGCCCCGGACAGCTCCCCGCTGGTCGTGCAGGTTGGCCACAGCAGCGCGGCCGTCTATCTGCTTCGGACGGTCCAGCAGCATCACGTGCATCTCAGCAGCATGGCCGACAACAAGGCCAACATTCTCATTGGTGCCACGGCGGTCATCTTCTCGCTTCTGGTCGAGCATCTCCACTCCCGGGGCTTCTCCCTGCCGGTCGTGGTCCTGCTGGTATTCAGCCTCCTGGCGGCCGCCGCCGCGATCATGGCCGTGATGCCCAAAGTGAAGGGACCGTCCCACGGCTCCCAAGCCTACAACCCGCTCTTCTTCGGCTGCTTTTGCCAGCGCACACCGGAAGAGTATTGCAAGGACATGGAAAAGATCCTCAGCACGGACAGCAGCATCTACACGGCAATGTCCTTGGACATATACGGGTTGGGCACCGTGCTCTACCGGAAGAAATACCGCTATCTGGCCTACAGTTACCGGATTCTCCTGGCCGGCCTGGTCGCGGCATTCCTCGCCGGAATCTTCACGTTTCGTGGATGAGACCGGAAGGTCCGGACCATAGGTCAGATCTGGGACTGAAAACCGATTGACCATCCGTCCGCAGCCGGGCGTCATCTGACCATACTCCAAGCCTCGCCGGCCATGAAATCCAAGCGCATCGCAGCCGCCTTCACCCTCATCGAGCTGCTGGTCGTCATCGCGATCATCGCGATCCTGGCCGGCATGCTCCTGCCCGCCCTGAGCAAGGCCAAGGAACAGGGCAACCGCACGCGCTGCCTCTCGAACATCAAGCAGATCCTCCTCGCGACCCACATGTATGTCGGGGACAACGCCGACTACCTGCCCTACACGTCGTGGAGTTCCGGCACCTTCAACGTCGCCAACTGGTGCTACATGCGCGTCGCCACCAACAAGCCGGACCATACCGTCGAGCGCGGCCAGCTCTGGCAGTATCACAACTCCAGGCCCCTCACGTTCTGTCCGCTCGACAAGACCAACACCGCCCTCTTCAAGGCCCGCACCCAGAAGGTCTCCAGCTACATGATCAACGGCGCGGTCTCCAAATACTCCACCGGCCCGCGCGGTGACTGGACGACCTACAAGCTCACCCAGTTCTCGCCCGACTCCATGCTCTATTGGGAGGCGGACGAGAAGCAGCCGTCGAACTACGACAATGTTGCCAGCCGGCCCGACGAGGGCGTGACCCAGCGCCATAACACCGGCTCCGTCATGGGCATGTTTGGCGGCCAGACCGAGTTCATGAAGTTCAAGCTCTACTACCAGGAGGCGGGCATCGGCGGATTCCCCGGCCGCCGCCCCGGACGTTTCTGGTGCGTGCCCGGATCCGCTACCGGAGAATAGATTCCCGTCGGGGTCACCCTCCTGTTTCTTCCCATGAAGCTTTCCCCCGGTCTGATCCTCGCCGCCGCGGTTGCCCTGATCGGCTGCAAGCGCGCCGACAACGACGTCAAGATGGCCGCCACGCCCAAAGAGGCCGCTTCGCAGATCGAGCAGGCCTTTCAGAATGCGAATCCCGAGGTCCGCTCCGCCGCCGATGCCGCCGCCGAGGCGATGCGCAACGGGGAGTTTGAAAAGGCGGTGGTTTCGCTGACCACCGTGAAGTCGGCCCCCAGTGTCACGCTGGACCAGGGACTCGCCGTCCACAGTTCCACGGTCGCGCTTGAGGCCCGGCTGGTCTCCGCGATGGCGTCCGGCGACGAGAATGCCCGGCGCGCCTACGAACTGCTCAAGGCGATGAAGGGCAAGTGAACCGGCCGGCTCGCGTTCAGCCCTGAAACGGCCCATCGTGCGGCCGGATGACGCTGACGCGCTACGGCCCTTCTGCCTGGCTGCTTCGCTTCGCCGACCGGGCGGACGAAGCGGCCTTCGCGCAGGCGCGCCATTGGGTCGCCGCACTCGAACGGCGGCCGCCCCCCGATTTGGCCGAAGCCGTTCCGGCGTTCACCACCGTGCTGCTGCGGTTCGCCGGACCCGCTCCCGCCGAATCCGTGGTCTGCGATTGGCTGAACGCGGCCGACACCGCCGAGGACGCCGACGCCCTGACCGGGCGCCGCCACGAACTGCCCGTCCGCTACACCGGAACCGATCTGGAGCGGATCGCCCGGCACGCCGGCCTGTCGGTTCCCGAGGTGATCGAACGCCACGCGACCGCGACCTATCGCGTGCATTGCCTCGGCTTTGCCCCGGGCTTTCCCTACCTCGGCGGCCTCGACCCGAAACTTCACACCCCGCGGCTCGCCTCGCCCCGGCCCAGGGTCGCGCCCGGCAGCGTCGCGATCGGCGGCGAACACGCCGGCATCTACACGGTCGCAAGTCCCGGGGGCTGGAACCTCCTGGGAGTAACCGCTGCCACGTTGTTCGACCCGCAGGCCGCCTCGGTCGAATCCATGTTCCGTCTGCGGGCCGGCGATACCGTGCGCTTCCAGGCCGTCACTGAATTCCCGCCCGTCCCGGCGACGCCGTCCAATCCGCCGCCTGACCGCGCCCCGCTTCGTCCCCGCCTCCGCCTGCTCGCGACCGGACTGGGCGTCAGCCTGCAGGACCTCGGTCGGCCCGGGTTCGGACGCTTCGGCGTGCCGCCCGGCGGCGCGATGGACCCGCTCGCGGCAGCCGTTGCCAACCGCCTGCTCGACAATCCGGCCACCGCCGCGGTGCTGGAGCTGTGCCTTCAGGGCCAACGTCTCGAAGTATTGACGGACGGCTGGCTGGCCGTGGCCGGCAGTGCCGCTCCGCGCAATCGTCGCCCCGGTTCGGCGTTCCGGGTGCGGGCCGGCGAAGTGCTCGAGTTCGCCCCGGGCACCGCGGGCGTGTGGACCTATGTCGCGCTGCCGGGCGGTTTTGCCGGGGACGCCATTCTCGGTTCCCGCAGCGCCAATCCGCGGGCGGGCCTCGGCCGCACCGGAACGATTGGCGACGGATTCGCGGCCGCGGATGACCATTCGCCGGACGTGCCGTCCGCCGTGGCCGGCCGCCACGTGGCGCCCGACGAAAGCATGGCTGAACCGGACCGTCCGCTGCGGATCTGGCGCGGACCCCAGTGGGACTCGTTTTCGGCGGCCAGCCGCGATCGCCTGTTCTCCGGCGAATGGACCGTCTCCAGCCAATGCGATCGCGTCGGCTACCGCCTGAACGGCCCGGCCCTCGGCGCGGACCCTGACCAGATCATTTCGGAGCCCGTGCTCCCCGGCTCCATCCAGGTGCCGGCCGGCGGCCAACCCATCGTCACCATGCCCGACGGGCCCACGATTGGCGGCTATCCGAAACTGGCCCTGGTGGATCCCGCGGACCTGCCCCGCCTCGCCCAAGCCCGCAGCGGCCAACGCCTCCGCTTCCGACTGGCGGAATGAGTCAGCCGATCCGGGAAAGTCCCGGCGAGACTGGAACTTCAACAGCTCGCCGCCGCATCGCCAACGGCAACCAGCTTCTCCTCCCTCGTTTTCAGGTTCTTCACCTTCGCTACGACCATGCCCTCCACGCCGCGTTCGAGGCGGATGGTGTGGGTGGCGCCGAGTTCGAGGGCGCGCTTGAACTGCTTGTCGCCCTTCGCGGGCGTGAGGCTGTAATCCACGGCGCGGCCGCCTTCGCGGATCTGCTGGACGACCTTCAGCGAGTCTCCACGCAGGGATTCGTCCTCGATGAGCACGACGACATCCACGGTGCTGGCGAAGGAAGGGACGAGCTTCCGCACCTTGAGCAGCTCGGCGAGCACCACGTCGCCCATGCCGAAGCCGAGCGCGGGCAGGTCCACCTTGCCTTCGCTGACCTGCTTCACGAGCTGGTCGTAACGGCCGCCGCCGGCGATGGCGCGGAACTCGCCCTTGCGGTCGAACGCCTCGAACACCACGCCGGTGTAGTAGGCGAGGCCGCGGATCACGCCGTAGTCCACCTTCACGAAGTCGCTGAGCCCGCGCGCGGCGAGGCTGTCGAGCACGGCCTGGAGTTCCGGCTCGGGCACGCTGGCGGCGATGAACTGCTGCACGTCCTCCAGCTTCACGCCGAGCGGGGCGAGCTTTTCGGCGCTCACTTCGGGGCGCTCGCGCTCAATCTTGTCCACGATCTGGTAGAAGTCGTAGGCCTTCGCCGCATCGCCACCGCGGGCGGCAAAGAAGCGCTGCCACGCCTGTCGGCTGCTGAGGCGGATGACGAAGTCCTCGTGGGTCAGCCCGAGCGACCGGAGCACGTCAATGAGCAGGGCCACGATCTCGGCATCCGCGCTCACATCGGCTTCGCCGAAGATGTCGCAGTTGAGCTGGAAGTGTTCGCGGAGGCGGCCCTTCTGCTGCTTTTCGTAACGGAAGAGCTGGGGCAGCGAGAACCACTTGATGGGCTTCTTGTAGGCGCGTTCCGCCGTCGCGACCATGCGGGCGACGGTCGGCGTCATCTCGGGCCGCATGGAGACGGCGCGTTCGCCCTTGTCCGTGAAGTTGAAGAGCTGCGCGACGATCTCGGCGCCGGACTTGTTGGTGTAGAGTTCGAGCGGTTCGAGCGGCGGGCCGTCGTATTCGCGGAAGCCGTAGCGGCGGGCGGTCTCGCGCCAGCAGCGGAAGATGTGCTGGCGGAGGTCGCAGCTCCACGGCTCGTTGGCCGGGAGCGGCTCGGGGTAGAAATCGCGAAAGCCGGGCAGGCGCTCCATCATGGTCGGCGGAGCCTAGCCGGGCGGGGCCGGGCGTGGAAAGCGGGCTTTCGGCGGGAGCGGGCGGCCGGTTCCGGAAGCCCGATTCGGTTTGAAAATGCCCTTTCCAAAGGCGGCGGCACTTCCGACGCTCCGCGCCCGCTTCGTATGTTTACCGGCACTTACACCGCCATCGTCACGCCCTTCCGCAACGGCCAGCTTGATGAGCCGGCTCTCGAACGTCTGGTCAAAGCCCAGGTCAAGGGCGGCGTGGACGGCATCATCCCGGTCGGCACGACCGGCGAATCGCCCACGCTCGACTACGACGAGCACATCCGCGTGGTCGAGCTGGCGGTGAAGGCCGCGGCAGGAAAGCTGAAGGTGCTGTCCGGCACCGGCGCGAACTCGACGCGCGAGGCCATCGAGTTGACACAGCGGGCCGCCGCGGTCGGCGCCGCCGGTTCGCTCCAGGTGGCGCCCTACTACAACAAGCCCACGCAGGAGGGCGTTTACCAGCACTTCAAGGCCGTGGCCGCGGCCACCAAACTTCCCCTGATGCTTTACAGCATTCCCGGCCGCTGCGGCATCGAGATCGCGGTCGAGACCGTGGTGCGGCTGGCCCAGGACTGCCCCACGGTCGTCTCCATCAAGGAAGCGGGCGGCTCGTGCGACCGGGTGAGCCAACTGCGTGCGGCACTGCCGAAGAAGTTCACGATCCTGAGCGGCGACGATTCGCTCACGCTGCCGTTCATGGCGGTGGGCGCGGACGGCGTGGTCAGCGTCGCGTCCAACGTCGCCCCCAAGCAGGTCAGCGCGATGGTCAACGCCTTCGCGGGAGGCGACCTGGCGAAGGCGCAGAAGCTGCACGCGCAGTTCTACCCGCTCTTCAAGAACCTTTTCGTGGAATCGAATCCGGCCCCGGTGAAGGCGGCCCTCGCGCTTCAGGGCGTCATCGCCGAGGAACTGCGCCTCCCGCTGGTGCCAGTAACCGCCAAGTCCCGCGAACTCGTCGCGGCCACGCTCAAGCAGGTCGGCCTGCTGAAGTAAGGTTCGGCCGGCTATCTGGCTTCCCTCCGCCGCACCGGAACCGGGCTACCCGCCCCCGGAAGCCAGACTGACCCGCTGCCCGGATTGTGGCTTTGCCTTCGCCGGCTGGCGGCGTATGAGGGGAGAAAGCTCACCTATGGCGAATCATCATTTCTCCCGCCGCACCTTTCTCCGCGGCGTTGGCGTCACCATGGCGCTGCCGTGGATGGAGTCGATCAACGTCTGGGGCGACACGCCGCCCGCCGGAACCAGGCCCGCCAGCGAGGCTCCCGTGCGTCTGGCCGTGCTCTTTTCCGGCAATGGCTTTCATTCGAAGGAGTGGTGGGCCCGCGGCGAGGGGAAGCAGATGGAACTCGGCAAGGTGCTTGCCCCGCTGGGTGACTTCCGCGAGAAGCTGCTGTTCATCCGCGGCCTCTACAACGAAGAGGCGCTCAAGGGGAACATCCACAGTTCGCAGACAGGCAACCTGCTGTCGGGTGCCCCGCTGGCCTCGGGCGGCGAGATCCGGTCCGGCACCAGCATCGACCAGTTGCTCGCCCAGCGTTACGGCGGTTCGACCAAGGTGCCTTCGCTCGTCCTGGGCTGCGAGAAGTCGAATCCGTCGGTCCACAAGAACTACTCGATGCTCTACAGCTCCCACATCTCGTGGAGCTCGCCGACCACGCCCACGCCGCTGGAGGTCTATCCCGCGCTTGCCTTCGACCGGCTGTTCAAGGACGAGGTCAGCAAGGGCGACCAGAGCGTGCTCGACGCGGTGCTGTCGGACGCGAAGGACCTGCGCCGGCACATCAGCAGCCATGACCAGCGCAAGCTCGACGAATACCTCGACTCCGTGCGCGACGTGGAGCAGCGCATTGAGAACGCCGGCAAGAAGGGCGAGCTCCAGGGCTGGCGGCCGACCCTGGAGAAACCCAACATGGCCCGCCCGGCCGACGGCATTCCCCAGGACATCGCCGAGCACATGCGGCTGATGTGCGACCTGCTGGTGCTGGGCTTCCAGACCGACACAACGCGCCTCACCACGCTGAAGCTCAACAACGACCACAGCTCGCTGCGTTTCCCGAACCTCGGCGTGGATTACATGATCCATCACCTGCTCTCGCACAGCGACACGGCCGACTGGCTGAAGGTGAACCAGTTCTTCCTCGAACAGCTTGCCTACATCGCCCGCCGGCTCGACGCCATCCAGGAAGGACCGCGCACGCTGCTCGACAACTCGATGCTGCTCTACTGCTCCTCGATGCTGAACGGCAACCACGACGCCACCCAACTGCCGGTGGTGCTGCTGGGCGGCGGCGGCGGCCGGCTGAAGGGCGGACGCGTGCTCGATTACAAGGAGAAGCCCGAACGCCAGATGTGCCGGCTCTATCTGTCCATGATGGACAAGATGGACGTGCGCCTGCCGAAGTTCGGCGATGCCTCAAAGGCGCTCGAAGAGGTGTAAGCTCGGGGCTCCAGCGGAGAAACCTTCGGTGATGAACGAGCTTCCGGGCGACGCGCTGGCCCACCGCCTGGCCGCTGACATTCGCGCCGCGGGCGGGGCCATTCCCTTCGCCCGGTTCATGGAGCGGGCGCTCTACGAGCCGCAGTTGGGCTACTACGAGCGCGGCCGGAATGCCGTGGGCCGTGGCGGAGACTTCTACACCAGTGTGAGCGTCGGGCCACTGTTTGGCGAACTGCTCGCGTTTCATCTGGCGGAACGGCTGCCGACCTTGCCGGAGCTCGCCGGGACAGGACGCCCGTTCCAAGTCGTTGAAGCCGGCGCCCACGATGGCCGGCTGGCCCGGGACATTCTCGCGTTCTTGCGCCAATGGCAGCCTGCGCTCGCCGAGCGGGTCGAATACCGGATCATCGAACCCTCGGCCACCCGGCGGGATTGGCAGCGGGAAACGCTGGCTGAATTCGGTTCGCAGGTGCGGTGGCTTGCCGCGCTGGAGGAAATGCCGCCCGTCACCGGAATCATCCTGAGTAACGAACTGCTGGATGCCTTTCCCGTTCACCGCCTGGGCTGGGACGCCGCCCGGCAACAGTGGTTCGAGTGGGGCGTCGCCGGTGGGCCGGAGCACTTTGATTGGCAACGGCTGCCGGCTCTGACCGTGCCGGTTCTGCAATTGCCGGCGGAACTGCTCGCGGTGCTGCCGGATGGATTCTCCACCGAGGTGGGGCCTGCGGCGGCTAACTGGTGGAACACCGCCGCCAGCCGCCTCCATTCCGGCTGGCTGCTAACCGCGGACTATGGACTGGAAGCGCCGGAGTTTTTTCTGCCTCAGCGGGCCCACGGCACCCTGCGGGGTTACGCCGATCACCGCCGGACTGACGATGTGCTGGCGAATCCCGGAGCGCAGGACCTGACGGCGCAGGTAAACTTCACGGACCTTCAGGCCTCCGGAACGGCGGCCGGCCTGACCACGGAATTTTTCGGAAGCCAACGGCGGTTCCTTACCGACCTTTTCGTTGCCACGCAAAAGCCGGGGGCGCCGTTTCCGGCGTGGACGTCACCGCGGGTCCGGCAGTTCCAAACCCTCACGCATCCGGAACATCTCGGCCGGGCGTTCTCCGTGCTGGTGCAGTCCCGGCGGACGCCATGACCGCTCAGCGCAGCTTTTTGACCAGCACCTTCGAGTTGCGGCCGCTCACGTCGTAGCGTTCGCGCCGGGCCGGCGGCAGGTCCTCGGGCGAACCTTCCACGTAGCCGCCCTTGGCCTGAAACCAGGCGAACGCCTGGGTCGAGAGCGTGACAATCTCCCCGAGATTCAGCTCGCGGCCCTTGGCCTCGACGAACTGCACCAACTTGCTGCCGATGCCCTGGTTCTCGTGCGCCGGGCTGACGAAGAGGAAGGCGAGTTCGCCCTTGTTCTGGTCCGGATACACGTGCAGCGCGACGCAGGCGACCGGGTTCCGGTCGATCTCGAACAGGTAGTAGTCGCCGATGCGCTTCTCCAGATCGGTCCGCGTCCGCTTCACCAGTTCCGCAGCGGCGACGGAATTCTTCGTCAGCTGCAGCAGGTGCCGGATGTCCTTCTTCATCGCCCGCCGGATCTGCTGATACTCGTTGGCGTAGATGAGCGTGCCGATGCCCTCGTTGGAGAAGACTTCCGCGAGCAACCCTTCATCCACCGTGCCGTTGAGCAGGTGAACCCGGGGCACGCCTGCCTCGCACGCGGCGACGGCGCAACGGGCCTTGGAAAGCAGTTCCGGGGCGAAGTCGTCCGGCTTGGCCAGCTGCTGTTTCAGTTCGCTGGCCTGGATCTGGCGGAACAGCGCGCCCTGGCGGTGCAGGCCGTCGGCGGTGGTGAGAAAGAGCAGTTTGGCGGCCTTGAGCTGTTCCGCGAGCGCGAGGGCGATGGCGTCCGAGTTGACCCGGAAGGTCTTGCCGTCGCCGTCGAAACCGAGCGGCGGCACGACGGGAATGATTCCCTGGCCCAGCAGGCTCTGAAGGAACTCGACGTCCACCCGCTCGACCTTGCCGGTGAACTGGTGATCCACGCCGCCCACGATGCCGAGCGGATGCGCGACGACGGCGTTGGTGGAGACGGCCCGGAGATCGTTCGTCGCCAGGCCCTCGAGGATTTCGTGGGTCAGGCGGTTCGCCGCGGTGAGACCAAGCTGCAGCGTGGCCGCGTCGGTGACGCCGGCGCCGTCGAGGTTGGACGCGGTGACGCCGCGTTCGGCCGCCAGGGAGGCGATCTGCGCGGAGGCCCCGTGCACCAGCACGATGCGGATGTTCAGCGACCGCAGCACGGCGAGGTCGAGCAGCAGGTTGGAGAAGTTGTCGTCGGTCACGACCGCGCCGTCCACGGCGACCACGAAGGTCTTTTCCCGGAAGCGAGGAATGTAGCGG
>CAIWAH010000346.1 GCA_903910585.1 uncultured Verrucomicrobiota bacterium | reverse complement strand
CGTCCCGCCGCCACGCTGCGTGCGGCCATCCGATGAATCTCCGTCCCGTTTTAGCCGCCCTCGCCGTCGTGCTGCTGTTCGCCGCCGGCTGTGCCCATCAGCAGGCCAGTCGCGAACTGCGGAAGTTCCGGGGCAACATCGTGGAGAATCCCGCGGCGGATCCCGTGTTCGCCGATGCCCGCTCCAGCGTGGTGGCCGTCGAATCGTTCGACGCCAAGGGCAGGCTCACCGGTTACGGCACCGGCTTCTATTTCGGAACGGACCGGATCGGCACCTGCCTGCACGTCATTGATTCCGCGCATTCGCTCCAGGTCGTGCTGGCCGACGGGTCGCGCTTCCCGGTCGCCGGCCTTTTTGGCGCGGATCCGCTGACGGATCTCGCGGTGCTGTGGGTCACCAACCCGCCGCCGGGAAACCGCGTGCTCGCGGTCCGCAGCCGCCCGCCGGAGATCGGCGAAGCCATCCAGGCCATCGCCGCCCCGCGCCAACTGCCCATCACCGTGACCCGCGGACAGGTGCTCGGGCAGTTCCAGCTCGGCACCGTGATGATGAACGAGGCCGTCGAGCTTTCGGTGCCTGCCATGCCCGGCTTCAGCGGCGGACCGGCGCTGGATGCCGAGGGGCGCGTCGTCGGAGTGATGTCGGCCGTGTTCGGCACCGGTTCCGGCAAGGCCAGCATGGCCGTTCCCACCGGGGCGCTCGACGAACTGGCCGGTCCGATGACGCCGCCCCTGACCTGGGATCTCTGGCGCGAAACCCATCCGGGCGTCGATCCCGCGGTGATCGCCCTCCTCAACACCGGCGACGAACTCGCCTCGAACCGGCCCGAGCTCGCGCTGACGCACTACAACCAGGCGCTCCGGAAGGATTCCAACTGCATCCGCGCCTGGGTGCGCAAGGGCCATTGCCTGTTCCGGCTGGGCCGTTATGCCGATGCCGCCGGCTCGTTCTCCCGTGCTTTGGCGCTCGAACCGGGAATGATCCAGCCGCGGCTGTTTCTGTCATTCTGCCTTGGCCTGAACCATCAGCCGGTCGAGGCGGAACGCGAGCTCGCTCCCCTGCTCTCACGCAGGCCGGATTCGCCGGTCGTCCAGTCGTGGCAGGGCGTGTGCCGGACCGCGCTGTTCGATCCGGTGGGCGCACTGGGACACCTGCAGGAAGCCGTCCGCCTGGCACCCGACCATCCGATGGCACGGCTCTCCCTCGGAATGCTCTGGGACCTGCATGGGGAAACGGCCGCCGCCGAGCGCGAATTCTGCGAAAACCTCCGGCTGCAGCCTGCCAATTCCATCGGCCAGGTTTCGCTCGCCTGCCTGTTCCTCGAAACCGGGCGGGACGAGGCGGCGGCGGCCCTGCTCGCCGACGGCAAGGGGCTGGAAAGCCAGCCCCGCCTGCACGCGCTCCGGCTGCTGTTGGCCGTGAAGCGCGGGGACGCGCGGAATGTCCGGCGCGCCTTGAAGGACTACGTCGCCGCGGAACGCGCGACCCCGCATCCGCCCAAGATCCGGGGAATCATGGATTCACTGCTCCGCGAGCTGGAAAGCGGCACGCACCCGGACGTTTTTCTGGTCGAGCGTGTCGGGCTGGGAATGCTGGTTTCCGCGCACAACCATCTGGCCAAGGCCGCCTTCGGCCAACTGACCGTCATGGCGCCGAACGCGGCGGAGAACTGGTATCTGCTGGCCCGCGCTTCCTACCTGACCGGCCGCCTTGCAGAGGCCGAACGCGCCGCCCGCCGGGCCCTCGAACTCCGCGCCAGCCATCCCGGTGCGCCGCTGATTCTGGGACAGGTTT
>CAIWAH010000345.1 GCA_903910585.1 uncultured Verrucomicrobiota bacterium | reverse complement strand
GACCACGCCCTGCTGGTGAAGCCCACTTGGTCCAACCGCGCTCCCAAGGCCGGGCAACAACTCGTGCTGCTGGATCCCGGACTCAGCTTCGGCACCGGCCAGCACGCGACCACGCACTTCTGCCTGACCCAGGTGGCAAAGCTGCGGACGGGTGGACCGCAGACCTTCATGGACATGGGCACGGGCTCGGGAATTCTGGCCCTCGCCGCGGCGAAGCTCGGCTACGCGCCGGTGAAAGCGTTTGATTTCGATCCCGACGCCGTGCGCATCGCGGCGGAGAATGCCGAACTCAACGGCGTCAGTGAGGCCATTCAGCTCACGCAGGCGGATCTGACCAGAATGCCCCGCGGCTCGAAGGATAAGTTCGACGTCGTCTGCGCGAACCTGATCTACGACCTGCTGATCGCGGAGCGTGACCGCATCCTGGCGCGACTGACACCCCAAGGTTCGCTGGTGCTGGCCGGCATCCTGGCGACCCAGTTCAAGGCGGTGGAAAAGGCCTTCGCCGGCGCCGGCATGAAACTGGTCACGGCCAAGACGGACAAGGAATGGCGGTCCGGACTGTTCCGGCGGAGCGCGTAGCAACCGTGCTGCCGGCATATTTCCGGGAGTCGCCGTGACCCTACGCGTCTTCTTGCTCAAGAGGAATCGGTGCGGGTTTCAGCTTTGGCCGAAGGCCACCGCGCGAAACGCAACCAACCTTCCCCGCTTCCAGATTCCGACGGCAGGATGCCGGCGGCATTTTCTTGGCTTCCGATTCGCCAGAACGACAGATCCGCTCAGGCCAGCAGCGCCTTGACCACGTTGCCGTGCAGGTCGGTCAGGCGGTAGTCGCGGCCGGCGTTACGGAACGTGAACTTCTCGTGCTCAAACCCGAGCAGATGGAGAATTGTCGCATGCAGGTCGTGGACGTGGACCTTGTTCTCCGCCGCGGCAAAGCCGAACTCGTCGGTTGAGCCGTAAACCGAGCCGCCCTTCACGCCGCCGCCGGCCAGCCACATCGTGAACCCGTGGTTGTTGTGGTCGCGGCCATTCTGCTTGCCGGCGTTGGCGCCCGGCGTGGGCAGCTCGACCGTGGGCGTGCGGCCAAATTCACCGCCCCAGATCACCAGCGTGTCCTCCAGCATGCCGCGTTCCTTGAGATCGGTGAGCAGCGCCCCGATGGCCCGGTCGCACTGGCCGGCGAGCCGACGATGGCCTTCCTCGATGTCGTCGTGGTTGTCCCACGGCTGACCGGACCCATGCCAGATCTGGACGAACCGGACGCCGCGCTCGATCAGCCGGCGGGCGATGAGAATCTGCCGGGCCTGGGTGCCTTCGCCATAGCGCTGGCGGATGTATTCGGGCTCACGGCTGATGTCGAAGGCGTCCGCGGCATCGCTCTGCATGCGGTAGGCGAGCTCGAAACTCTGGATGCGAGCCTCCAACTGGGCATCGGCCGCCCGGGCGCGGCGATGCTGCTCGTTGAGTTTCTGGAGCAGATCGAGCTGGGCGCGCTGCTGCGGGAGGGCGGTATAGTGGTTCGTGATGTTCTCGATCAGCTTCTCCAACTGCGTGTGCTCGGTGTTGATGTAGGTGCCCTGGAAGACACCCGGCAAAAACGCGCTCTGCCAGTTCTGCGACTCCTGGATCGGATAACCGCCGGGGCACATCGCGATGAAGCCCGGCAGGTTCTGGTTCTCCGTGCCCAGCCCGTAAGTGACCCACGAACCGAAGCTGGGCCGCGGCAGACGGGCTTCCCCGCAGTTCATCAGCAGCAGCGACGGCTCGTGATTCGGCACATCGGCCTGCATGGAGCGGATCACGCACAGGTCATCGGCGTGCTGGGCGGTGTGCTGGAAGATCTCGCTCACCTCCAGCCCGCACTGACCGTAGCGCTGCCATTTGAAGGGCGACTGGTAGGCGGCGCCCGTCTTGCGTTCGGTGGCAAAGTGAACCGGGATCTCCTTGCCGTGGTATTTCTCCAGCGCCGGCTTGCGGTCGAACGTATCCACATGCGACGGCCCGCCGTTCATGAACAGGTGGATCACCCGCTTCGCCTTGCCCGGAAACTGCGGTCCTTTGGGCGCCAGCGGATTCATCATGGTCCCGCCTTCGAGAGCCTGTGCGGAGAACCCGCCCGCCGGCCCGAACAGTGAGGCGAGCCCCAGCGCCCCCATGCCCATGCCGCAGCGGTTCAGGAACTGCCGGCGGGTGAGCGCCAGGTGCTCGGGCTGGAAGACGTGCGGATTCATGGAATCGATTCCGGAAGCGGACGCGCGAACCGACGGACCGATTCAAGCGCCCTTCCGGCTTCAAGGTAGCCAGTTCGTCCCCTGCGAAAAGCCCGTTCTCCGCCGGCCCGGAATCGGCGCGCTGTTCACGGGAAGTTGCGGCGGCTGAAATGCATCCCGCCGGGCCGTAGCCCCCGCCGCCGCACGGAAGCGATGTGGCCGCAGGACCCCCGCCAAAAGATTCCGTTGGCAAAGGCGGAACCCACGGCGAGCCTCCTCCCATGACTCGCACATTCCTGCTTCCGGTCATGTTGGGCGTGGCCCTTTCGCTCGGACACGTCTTCGCCGCAGAGCCCGCCGCCGCCCCGGCCGCCAAGAATCTCCTCCCGGACGACGCCGACGCCGCGTGGAAGGCCCTCGTGGATGCGACCCGCCCGCCGCTGCCGCCCGCGGAGTGGAACCAGAAGAAGCCGACCGACGAGGAGTTCGCCGCCTTCCGCAAGAAGATG
>CAIWAH010000344.1 GCA_903910585.1 uncultured Verrucomicrobiota bacterium | reverse complement strand
CGGAAACGCCGTCCGGCAGCGTCTGGTTCACCTCCGCCCGCACCAGTTCGCGGAAGCGCCGCCGCAGACGGTGAATGGCGACCTTCACCGCGCCTTCGTTGACGCCCAGGCGCGCCGCCGCATCCGCCTGCGATCCCGGTTCGACCTCAAACGCCAGCCAGGCTTTCAGGACCGTGAACTGCTCGGTGTTGCCGGCGTTTCTGGCCTCCTGTTCGAGCTCCGCGAGGGCGCCCTCGACGACCGCCAGCGCCCACTCGTGGTCGAAGAGCACTTCCAGTTCCGCTGCAGGTGCCGTCACGGGCACTTCCAGCCCGGTTTCCGCGCTGTTCACCAGCGGGACGTGTTCGACCGTGCCACCCCGCTTCACCCGCGCAGCCTCGCGTTGGCGGTTGGCGACGAAGTGCTTCAATGCACCCAGCAGATAGGAACGGAACTTTCCGCGACTGCGGTCGGCGCCGACCAATCCATCCCGGGCGAGCAGCGACGCGAAGAACTCATGCGCCACATCTTCCGCCTCCTCGGGGCCGGTCCCCGTGTGCCGGAGAAACGCCAGCACCGGTCCGTAATAGGCCGAACACAGCTCGCTGAGGGCGACCCGCGCCGCCTCCGAATCACCCCGCGCGGCCAGCAAGTGCGTCCATCTGGTGGTGACAAAAGCGGCAGGTTGAGAGTCCATAACCTCAGCGTTCTGGTTCGGCCGGTGCGGCCACCGGCAACGGCAGGGTTGCGACGGCTGGTCGCTGCAGCAAAATCAGCAACCCGGTAAGCAAACAGGCGGATAATGCGATCAGGAGGGCCGCCCCCCGGCCACGGCCCTGCCCCACTGCGGTGTGACCGGGACGGGCAAACGCCAGCAGAACAGATCCGCCTACCAAACTTGCAACACTGCCGATCCAAACGGCGAAGGCGAAGAAGGCTTCAGCCGGTGCCGGGTTCCAGGCGGAGTCATTGGCGACCTGATAGGCCATCCACGCGCCAAGGCCACCCAGCGGCACACCGATGGCCAGCAACGCTCCGCCGAGCCACCGCATCCAGCGGCGTGGCTTGGTGACCGGCGATGCGGTCGCACCCCTTCGCAGCAGGAGCCAGAGTCCTCCCAGGACCAACGGGAGCGCCACGAGCAGAGCACCCGAAGGATCCGGCTTCGGAACCCCTTTCGCCAAAGTTCGCTCCAGCTCCTGGCTCCTCTGCGTCGCGGCGTCGAGCTCGCGCTGCAGCCGGCTGCGCCCGATCTGGTCATGAGACCGCTGCGTTTCGTCCAGCGGGTTGGCGGTTCGTCGGTTCCAATCGGCCAACTGTGCCCGCAACTGCTCCGACTGCGCCTTGGCGACCTGGAGTTTCACCACGGTTCCTTGGGTTTCGGCGTAGGCTTGCGCCTTGCGGCTCGCGATCAATCCCCAGCCCAAGACCAACCCGCCCAGGAGCAGCAATGTGCCTACCGCGCGGTTCCACGGACTCCCGGCCGCCGCCGCCGGATCCGTTTTCCGGAATAACCGCCAGACCATCCGCTGGCCGAAATAGCCCCCGCCGAGCATGGCCAGGACCAGCAGCGCCGCCAGCGCCGGATTTCCGGTGCCCGGAGTGCCCCGAGTGAGGGTGAGGATCAGGAACACCGTCAGCATCGGCACGGCATAGGCCACCATCATGACAGCCTGGATTCCCCCGTGACCCTTCGGCACGGCGACCTGTCCGCGCGGCGTCTCGGCGGGTTCCTTCCCGGTGACGCGCGCGACCGCGTTGCGGAGCGCGGCGTGCCAGTCGGCGACCCGGGCATTCCAAGTCGAAGGCAGGGCGAACCAGCCGTCCATCGGCGACACATAGACCTGCTTCAACCTGCCTTGGTCCTCGTAACTGACGCTGAGCAGGTCGATTCCCGCCGGGTTCATCGTGGCCGGGTATTGGCCGATGCTCACGTCGCGGATGGACGCGAGGGGGATGACCGTGGTGCCGCGGTCGCAGGCGTGCGTTAGCCGCTGTTCGTCGAGCAGCAACTGGCCCCGCGCCCGGCGGACGAAGAACTGGCCTTCAAGCGTGGTCAGGTTTTCCGGCGTGGTGAGCAGACCGCTGCTGGCTCGCAGCAGTTGCCGAACTGGCGAAGTCGTTCGCTCGGCCGGATTCGCCGCTGATCTTGGTTCGCAGGTCGCGGCCGATCGAGCTTCGCGAATTGACGTGAACCATTCGGCAACCACCGCATTCGTGTCCCACGTCGGCGCCCAGGGTCCTTCGTTCGGGATGAAACACAGGCTACGCGAGCGCCCGCCGTCCGCGAACGTCACCCGGATGAAGTTCAAACCGTGGGGCTTCATGAAGCGGGGATATTGGCCGAGGCGGACGTCGCTGATCGCACGCAGCGGTATCACTGTGTCACCCCATGTCCCGACGAAGGCGAGTTGGTTCGAGTCCAACGCGAGCCGTCCCTGCCCGGAATACATGTAGATGTATTTCCGCCACCAAGAGTCCATGTGCTCCCCGGTCGTTACGTAACAAGGGGAACTTTTTGGCGTGCATGGCAATGAATTGCTCGGTTGTTCCGCTGCCTTTGGGGGTCCAGGCGGGGCTGAAACTATGGTTTCGAGCTGCGTTCGGAACTCCCCGGCGGTCTGGAAACGGAGTTCAGGGTTGCCCTTCAACGCTCGCAGCACGATCTCGTCGAGCCGGACGTCGATTTGCACGCGGTGCGACGGTGGTTCCAGCCGTGCGCCGGGCAGTTCGCCGGTGAGCAGTTCGTAGAGCACCACGCCGAGCGAATAGATGTCCGCCCGGTGGTCGGACTTGCCGGATCGGTCGCGTTGCTCGGGCGCCATGTATTGCGGCGTGCCCGCGGCGGTGTGGGCGGTGAATGCCGGCGGT
>CAIWAH010000343.1 GCA_903910585.1 uncultured Verrucomicrobiota bacterium | reverse complement strand
GAAGATTCCTGCGAAACCTTCCTGCATCCCCGTCGCGCCGCCAATGATGGCCGCGGGGTTGGGCAGACCGGCGTAGGTCTGGTTCAGCCACTGGGTCAGCCCAATGCCGCCGGGCACCGAGTCCAGCTCGCTCAGGATGAAGCCGTCTTCGGTCAGGAGGACATCGGGTCGGATCACGCGGGGCACGTCGCCGCGGAAACCGCTGTGCCGCTGGAGCGCGACCAGTTCGGCCGGCTTGCCCTGGTCGAGGAGCTCCGCGATCCAGGCGGCTTCGCGGCCCTCGTGACTGCGCCGGTAAAGCAGGTTCACGGCGCGGTAGAATTGGAGGAGCACGCGGCCGAACGACTCGAGCTCGCGCGCCAGCTCGGGTCCCAACGGGAACGGCTCCGGAGAAATCCGCCAGGTCACGCCTTCAAACAGCCCGCCGGCCGGAATGGCATCCCGGACCAGTTTGACGCGGGCGATGGCGGACGAGGCTTCAGACGACATGGCGGGCGGAGGCTAGCAGGCAGCCGGAAAAGCACCAACCGGGAGACGGGGACTGCAGGGCTTGAGTCGGACAGGCGCGGATCAGGGGTGGGTTCTGCCGAAATCCAGGGGGGCAAGGCAGACGACCGGCCCCGCGACTCCGCTTGCGCGGGCGAACTTCGCGGACACTTTGCGTCGGCATGAAAAGCAGGATCTGCGTCGCACTGGCCGCCTTGGCCGGCATCAGCGAATCCGTCCACGCCCAGCGTCCCGCCTCAACAGGATCACCGGACGGAAGTCCGCTGAGCAGCACCTACGCGGTGGAATTTAGCCATTCGACCGACTCGGCGCTCAATCGCGGGAATGCCGTTCTGGGCGATTTCGACGCCTCCTGGCTGCGGGCCAGCTACACCGCGACCATCCGGACGTCGGAGGCGTATTCCTGGAATGTGGGGCTCCAGTGGGATCACGCCCGCTTCGACGTCCCGGCCGGGGCTCCGGTGCCAGAGGACATCTACGGACTCGCGCTGCGCCTGGGGAGCACGTGGCAGCTGAATGAACGCTGGTCTTTGCGGTCGGACCTGCGCCCCGGGCTCTACACCGACTTCGAGGACATTTCCGGCGGCGACTTCAACGTGCCGTTCACCGTGGCGCTGGGCTACGACGTGAATCCCGACCTGCAGGTCGTTTTCGCGCTGAACGTGGACCTGCGGCGCGAATTCCCGGTGGTCGGTGGCCCGGGCTTGATCTGGCGCTTCGCGGACGGCTGGCGGCTGTCACTGCTGGTGCCGCGGCCACAGATTGAGTTCTCGGCCTCCGAATCCCTGACGCTGTTCGCCGGCGGTGAACTGCGCGCGACTGCCGTTCGCGTGGCGGAGGATTTTGGCACGGCGAACGCGCTGCCGGTGCTCGACGACGATCAGGTCACTTACCGCGAACTGCGCGTGGGTGGTGGCCTGCGCTGGCAGTTTCATCGCCTGTTCCGGCTCACGGCCGAAGGCGGTTACGCGCTGGACCGGCGGTTTGAATTCGACCGCGGCAATCTCCTGCTGAACGGCGACGGCGCGCCGTTTTTCACGGTGTCCGTGGCCGGGACTTACTGAGGCTTGGCCGGTTGGGCGAGGATCGCCGAGGCCGCGGCTTCCGGGGAACCCCCGCCGCGGCGGGCGAGCCGGTAGGTGTTGGTGGCGCTGAGACGTTCGCCCACCTGTAGCCGCCGCAGCGGCCCCAGCGTTTCCAGCTCCACGTAGGGCACCGGGTCAGGATTGGTGTAGATCTCGACCGAGCAACCGTCGTCGGGATAGTTCCCACCGGGAATCCGGGGAATATCCACCCGCAGCACCTCGCGGTCGCCGACCCACACCAGGCTGGTTCCGTCGTTGCCGATCTTGTGGCTGGCTTTGCGGTCGCGGTCCAACCGCAGCAGACCGCCGGCGACACAGCTCAGCTGGTTGGTTGGCACGCCCCACGTCGCGGTGGTTCCGAGGGGGAACTTGGACGGGCTGGGCACGGGCAGGAACACGGCCTGCGCGTCCCGCGTTTGCGTGATCACCCACACTGCGACCTCGACGGGGGCGCCGCTGACCTTTTCGTAGGTGGTTTCCACCCGCAGCAGCGGTTCGCCGGCCGACAGCACCACCCGCCGCTCGGTGCGGATGCCGAACCGCGGGCTTACCGGTGACGTGAGGGTGACGGACTGATCGGCATTCACACGGAACGCCAGGGGCGCGGCGTCGAAGATGTCCGGCGGCGGCCAGTTCCAGAGTCCTTGCGGCGCCGGCCACGTCTTGTCGCCGCCGAAACTTCCGTGCGCGGCTTCCCAAGGTTTGGCGGGCATCGCCTGCCCCAGGAGACGCTCGTTTTCCCAGAACGGGCCGGTTGTTTCGCCGGTGAAGCGGAACTGCATTACCCGGCCCACGGACGGGACCAACACGGCTTCCACCGAGCCGTTTCGCAGGACCACGGCGTCACGCCAACCGCGGTGCGGTTGCTGCGTCAGAACCCGCACACCCGATGAAGGCGAATCCGGGCTAACACAGCCGCCCACAAGCAGGGCAAGTCCGACCCAACCGGCAGAGAATCGCAAAGGCATGCGCGCAGCGTCCGGGTGTCCGCCCCGGCGGCAAGCCCCGAAATGGAAGTGCTCGCAGATTCCCGCTGGCCCGGTTCGCGAGTCTGCCTAGACTCCGCCCGTGTTTTCCCGCCTTCGGCCGATGATGTTGCTCGCCTCGCTGGGGGCGTGGTCGGCGTTTGGCGCCGACTACCTGCGTGAGGTGAAACCGCTGCTCACGGAGCACTGTGTCACCTGCCACGGGTCGGAGCAGGCCAAGGGAGGCCTCCGGCTTGATACCGCCGCCCACGCGCTCAAGGGCGGGGACGGCGGTTCCTCCGTCGTGCCGGGCAGGGCGACCGAAAGCGTCCTGGTTCAGGTGCTGGAAGACCGGCACGGCGAAATCTCGCGGATGCCCTACAAGAAGCCGCCGCTGACGGCCGAACAGATCGCCCGGATTCGGACTTGGATTGACGCCGGGGCGCCGGCCCCTGCGGATGAAGTGCCTGGTCGGAAGGTTCACTGGGCCTTCGTGGCACCCAAACGGACCGAAGTTCCGGCAACCGGAATTCAGAAACCGGAACGCGGAAATCCCATCGATGCCTTCATTCGCGCCCGCTTGGGCCGCGAAGGCATTGTTCCGTCTCCCGAAGCGGACCGCGTGACGTTGCTGCGGCGGGTTCATCTCGATCTGACCGGACTGCCGCCGACTCCGGCGCAGGTGGACGCCTTCCTCGCCGACAGCCGACCCGATGCCTACGAGCGGGTGGTCGAAGACCTGCTGGCCTCGCCGCACCACGGCGAACGCTGGGCGCGTTGGTGGTTGGATGTGGCCCGCTACGCCGACTCGAACGGCTACAGCATTGATGCCCCGCGCTCGATTTGGCCATGGCGCGACTGGGTCATTGGCGCCTTCAACACGGACAAGCCGTTTGACGAATTCGTCATCGAACAGCTTGCCGGCGATCTGCTACCGAACGCGACGCTGGCACAACGCATCGCCACAGGCTTTCACCGCAACACGCAAATCAACGAGGAGGGCGGCATTGATCCCGAGCAGTTCCGGATCGAGTCGGTGATTGATCGCGTGAACACCACCGGCACCGCGTTCCTCGGCCTGACTGTGGGCTGTGCCCAATGTCACGATCACAAGTTCGATCCCCTGTCGCAGCGCGAATACTTCCAGCTCTACGCCTTCTTCAACCAGCAGGACGAACCCAACCTTGAACTGCCCACGCCCGAACAGCAGACCGCCCGCGACGCCCACGCAGCTAAAGTGAAGGAGTTGGAAGCGCAGCTCGCCGCGCTCAAGGACTCGACCGAGGACGGAACGGAGAAACGCCAAGCCGAACTCAAGCGCGAACTCGAACGCGTCCGCCGGAACCGTCCCCGCGTGCATTCGACGATGGTCCTCGCCGAACGCCAGGCACCCCGCGAGTGCTACGTGTTCATCAAGGGCGACTTCACCCGCCGGGGCGCGGACGTTTCGCCGACCACGCCGGCCGTGCTGCCTGCGTTTGGAGTGCGCCGGCAGGACGGCGCTTTGGCTTCACCCGCCGAAGCTTCCCGGCGTGAATCTGCCGAAACACCGCGCAGCCAAAGCGGGGGCATGCCCCCGCAGTCCAAAACGGCGCCCAACCGCCTCGACCTCGCCCGCTGGCTGGTCGATCCGGCCAATCCGCTCACGGCCCGCGTCACGGTGAACCGCGTCTGGCAGCAGTATTTCGGCCGCGGTCTGGTGGAGACGGAGAACGATTTTGGCACCCAGGGCAGCCCGCCGACGCATCCGGAACTGCTCGACTGGCTGGCCTGCGAATTCGTCGAGCCCTCGGCGGACGCTCCCGTCGCTTCGGCCAATTCCCAGGGCTGGTCGCTGAAGCGCCTTCACCGTCTCATCGTCACTTCGGCCACTTACCGGCAGTCGTCCAAGGCGCGGCCTGACCTCGCGGAAAAGGATCCGACCAACAAGCTGCTGGCCCGCCAGAACCGCCTGCGGCTCGATGCGGAGATCGTCCGGGACGTCGCCCTTGCCGCGAGCGGTCGGCTGAACCCGGCCATCGGTGGTCCGAGCGTGTTTCCGCCGCAGCCCGACGGCGTGATGAGCCTTGGGCAGTCGAACCGCGAGTGGAAGGCGAGCGCCGGCGGCGACCGCTTCCGTCGCGGCCTGTATTCCTTCTTCTGGCGCGCCACGCCGCATCCCGCGCTCGCTGTGTTTGACGCGCCCGATGCCTTCAGCGCCTGCACCCGGCGGCTCCGCTCCAACACGCCGCTCCAGGCCCTCACGCTGCTCAACGACGCCGCCTTCGTGGAACACGCCGACGCACTCGCCCAGCGGATTCAGGCCGAAGCCCCGGAAACGCAGCGCCTCGACTTCGGTTTCCGGCTCTGCACCGGCCGCCCGCCACAACCCGCCGAACGGGAACGCCTGCGACGCTTGCTGGACGAGGAAACCCGCGAAGGCGACCGCGCCAAGGCGTGGCAGACCTTCGCCCGCGTGCTGCTGAACCTCGATGAAACCATCACTCGGGAATGAGCCTTACCGAAGAGACGACCGGTGAGCATGCCCTTGCGGCATCGGTCAGCGCGCCAGCGTCTTGGAGTGCGGTGGCTGGCCACCGCTTTCGTTCGCCGGACGTGCTACCGAAACTATACCCAGCATTGTTTCCTTTCATCGCGTCCGATCGAAAGCGACAGCTCCGCTCCGCTTCGCCGCCGCACTCCAAGACGCTGGCGCGACGAATCCTGCACCCTCTTCGTCCCTTCGCCCCTTCGCTGTTCAATCCATGAACTCCGCCCCGCAAAGTCCGCTGCACGCCCTCACCCGCCGGCACTTCTTCAGCCGGTGCGGGCTGGGGCTGGGCTCCATCGCGCTGGCGTCGCTGATGGACCGGCCACAGTTGTTGGGCGCGACCGCTGGCTCGGCCTCGCATCCGCTGGCGCCGAAGGCCACGCACTTCCCGGCGCGGGCCAAGAACGTCATCTACCTGTTCATGGCGGGCGGGCCGTCGCAGTTGGACCTGTTCGATCACAAGCCGCGCCTGAACGCGCTCAACGGCCAGCCGATTCCCGACTCGTATCTCGAAGGCAAGCGGTTCGCCTTCATGGACAGCTCGTTCAAGAACAAGTCCACGCTCCTCGGCTCGAAGCGCGCCTTCCGGCAGCACGGCGAGTCCGGCATGTGGGTGAGCGAACTGTTCCCGCACACCGCCGGCATCGTGGACGACGTGACGTTCATCCGCACGGTGGCCACGAACGTCTTCAACCACGCCCCGGCGAAGCTGTTCATGAACACCGGCTCGTCACAGTTCGGCCGACCCAGCATGGGCGCGTGGGTCACCTATGGCATCGGCAGCGCGGCGGACAATTTGCCGGGCTTCGTGGTGCTGCAGAGCGGTCCGCGCGGTCCCCGCGGAGGTGCGGTGAACTGGGGCAGCGGTTTCCTGCCCACGTCGTATCAGGGCGTGCCCTTGCGCGGGCAGGGCGAACCGATCCTCAACCTCACCACGCCCGAAGGCATCAGCGACGAACGCCAGCACCGGGCCATCGCGGCGGTGAAGGACCTGAACCTCCAGCGGCTCGTCGAGACCGGCGACCCGGAGATCGCCACCCGCATCGCCGCCTACGAGATGGCCTACCGGATGCAGACCAGCGCGCCCGAGGCGATGGACCTGGCCGGTGAAAGCGACGCGACGCTGAAGCTCTACGGCATCGAAAAGGACAAGCCGTCCTTCGCCCGCAACTGTCTGCTCGCGCGCCGGCTCATCGAGCGCGGCGTGCGCTTCGTGCAGCTTTACCACACCAACTGGGACAGCCATGGCGGTCCGGGCGAGAACCTGGAGAACGATTTCGAGAAAGTCTGCCATCAGGTGGACCAGGGCCAGGCGGCGCTGGTGAAGGATCTGAAATCCCGCGGCCTGCTGGACGACACACTGGTCATCTGGGGCGGCGAATTCGGCCGCACGCCAATGGGTGAAAGCCGCGAAAAAACCGGCCGCAACCACCACATTGAGGCCACCACGATGTGGCTCGCCGGTGGCGGCGTGAAGTCCGGCTACATCTTGGGTGAGACGGACGAACTCGGCTTCAGCCCGGTCGCGGACCGCGTCCACGTCCACGACCTCCATGCGACGATTCTCCACCTGCTGGGACTGGACCACAAACGCCTCACGTTCCGCTTTCAGGGCCGCGATTTCCGCCTGACCGATGTCCATGGTGAGCTCGTGACCAAACTGATGAGCTGAGTCGGCACCGAATGCGGAAACGCGCGGCCGATGCCGTTGGAACGACCGAATCGGATTGGCTGCGCGCCACGTGATTGCTTGGCCGGACTCTCGATTCGGCCCAGCGTCCGGCATGCGTTTCTCCCTCAGGCAGTGTTTGGTGGCCGGTTTGTTTGCGCTGTTGCTTCTCGGAACCGGCTGCAATTCGACCCGCCCGACCGTGCTGCCGCCCCTGTCCCCGGCGAACCGTTGGGCCAAGGAGATCAGCGCGTTCGAGGCGCAGGATGCGATCAATCCGCCGCCGCGACGCCCCATTGTGTTCACGGGCAGTTCCTCGATCCGGCTCTGGAAAGAACTGCCCCGGGATTACCCCGGCTTGCGGGTGATGAACCGCGGATTCGGCGGTTCCCAGCTGAGCGACGTGCGGGAGCATTTCGAGCGGCTGATCCTCCGTTACCGGCCGCGTCAGGTGGTCATCTATTGCGGCGCCAATGACCTCGCGGCGAAGAAGTCCGTCGAGACCGTCGTGGCCGATCTGAAGGCGGCGGTGAACCGCATCCACGGGGAACTGCCGCGGACCAAGGTCGCGTTCATCTCCATCGCCCTGAATCCGGCCCGCTGGGAACAGCGCGACGCCGTGCGGGCCGCCAATGCGGCGATTGCGGAGTTCATGGCCCAGGACCCGCGCCGGCAGTTCATTGACGTGACCTCGTCGATGCTCGGACCCGATGGCCAGCCCAAGCCGGACATCTTCGTCGCTGACCGGCTCCACATGAACCGGAAAGGCTACGAAATCTGGGTGCCGCTGGTGCGGTCGGCGCTCGTCAAGTGACGCGGCCGAGCCTCACTGGACCAGTCCGGGATCCCGTGCGCCGGACCCTTTCCGCTTGGTCAGCGAATCGCCGAGGTCCTGCCGGGCGTCTTCGGCGAGGGCGAGCAGGCGGGTGAGGATCTGCGGATGTTCCGCCGCGACATTGCGGGTTTCGCCCGGGTCGCTGCGCAGGTTGTAGAGTTCGAGTCCGACCGGCAGCGCGGAATACTTCACCGGGATGCCGCCAGTCGCTTTGGGTTGGTTGCCGACGGTCCGGGAAGTGTGGGGCAGCATCAGTTTCCAGTCGCCGCTGCGCAGTGCCTGAAGCTCGCCGACATTGTAGTAGAACCAATAGGCGGGATGCGGATTCGTGGCGCCGGGCTGGCCCGCCAAGATCGGCCAGACGTCGAGGCCATCAATCTTGCGCGCCGGCAAGGGCGCCCCGACCTGCCGGGCGATGGTGGGCAGCAGGTCAATGGTCATCAGCGGCGTGTCCGTCACCCGGCCGGCTGGAATTCGCCCCGGCCAGCGCATCAGGCACGGCTCGCGCACGCCGCCCTCGAAGACCGTGCCTTTGCCTTCGCGGAACGGTCCGGCCGAGCCCGCGTGCTCGCCGTAGCTGAGCCACGGGCCATTGTCCGACGTGAAGATCACCCAGGTGTTTTCCTCCAATTTCAGACGTCGCAACGCGTCCAGCACCCGGCCGACGGACCAGTCGATCTCCGAAATCACGTCGCCGAACAGGCCGCGCCGGGTCTTGCCGGCGAACTTGTCGCTCACGAACAGCGGCACATGCGGCATGGAATGCGCGAGGTAGAGGAAGAACGGTTTTCGACGGTTCTCCTCGATGAAGCGCACCGCGTGCTCGGTGTATTGGGTGGTGAGCTGCCGCTGGTCGGGCATTTCCTGGATCACTTCCTCATCCTGGATCAGGGGCAGGGGAGGATAGGCGCCCTTGGGCGCCTCGGGATGCATCGGCCACATGTCATTCGAGTAGGGCAGGCCGAAATAGCGGTCGAAACCGTGGCGGGTGGGCAGGAACTGCGGCGCCCGGCCCAGATGCCATTTGCCGACGATGGCGGTGGCGTAGCCCTGGCCTTTGAGGACTTCCGCGAGCGTGGTCTCGCCGTCGTGGATGCCATTTTTCGAAAAGGGACCCAGCGCGCCGTGGATGCCGATGCGGTTCGCATAGCAGCCCGTGAGAATCGAGGCGCGGGCGGCGGAACACACCGGCTGGGCCGTGTAAAAGCCCGTGAACTTCGTGCCCTGCCGGGCGAGGCGGTCCAGGTGCGGGGTCCGGTAACCCCGGGCGCCGAACGGTCCGATGTCGGCGTAGGCGAGGTCGTCGCAGAAGATCAGCACGATGTTCGGGCGGCCAGCCGCTCCGGCCTCGGGCGCCGCCGACAGGCCCAAGCCGAGCAGAAGGACGAAAAGGAGGCGGGACATGGGTGGGACCATGCCTGCCCAAACGCCCGGGACGCAACTTCCTGCCAACCTGGCGGTCGGGAGGCCCCCTGATTTGTCCCCTTGGCCGGGGTGGTCGTTTGGGCCATGCTCAGCGCAGTGATTCAATCGGCGGAAGAACTTCGGAGTCTGGCGGAGCGCATTCATGTAGCGCCTTGGGTGGGAGTGGATACGGAGGCGGACAGCCTCCACGCGTATCCGGAAAAGCTGTGCCTGGTGCAGATTTCGATTCCCGGCGAGGAAGTGCTGGTGGACCCCCTCGCCGACCTGCACCTCGAGCCCCTCTGGGAGGCCTTTGACCGTCACGAGCTCATCTTTCACGCCGCGGACTACGACCTGCACCTACTGTTCACCGGCCACCATTTCCAGCCGACGGCCATCTTTGACACGATGTGGGCCGCACGCCTGTTGGGGGAACCCAAGTTCGGCCTGAACGACGTGCTCCAGAAGCTGCTCGGGGTGAGCCTCGAAAAGGGCGCGCAGAAGGCTGACTGGGGCAAACGCCCCCTCACGTCCCGCATGGTCGAGTATGCGCTGAACGATGTGAGATACCTCCGGCCGCTTCAGGAGAAGCTCACCGAAAGGCTCCAGGCACTGGGCCGCCTCACCTGGCATCAGCAGATCTGTCAGCGGCTCATCGCCGATGCGGCGACGCCGTCGAAGCCCGATCCGGACGGAGTGTGGCGCATCAAGGGACACGATGCCCTCGATGACACCGGCCTCGCGGTCCTGCGCGAGCTGTGGCACTGGCGGGAACGCGACGCCCTGCGCACGGGCCGTCCTCCGTTCTTCATCCTCAAGCACGAGACGCTCAGCGAAATGGCCGCCCAGGCCAGCGCCGCCGGTGTGCGGGCGGTCCGGCTGCCCCCTTACCTGACTTCCAAGCGCCGGGCCGGCGTGCTCGATGCCATCAAGGCGGGCTTGGATGTTCCGGCCGACCAGCGCCCGCAGCCGGTGCGGGTCCGGATGCGGCGCATGACCCGGGCCGAGCTCGACTACGCCGAGGTGCTGCGCGAACGCCGCGACGCCCGCGCCAAGGAACTGGAGATCGATCCGACCATCGTGGCCGCCCGGGCGACCCTGTTCGCCCTCGCCCGCAAGGACAAGGAGGAGCTCGCCCGCCTGCTCCCGTGGCAGCGCGAGATGCTCAAGTTGGACGGCGACTCCGCCGGCAAATCCGCCAAGGCGGATTGAGTTGTTCTTGCTTAGTGGGCGGCCAGATCCACGCACACCAGCTCGCGGTCGTTGCGGACATACACGCGGCCGTTGGCGAAGGCCGGATGCACCCATACCACGGGGCGGCCGGGATCGTGGTTGGCCGGTTCGAGCAGGTTCGCGCGGCTGATCTCTTCGTAACCCTGCGGCGACAGCTTGGCGATGATCAGGTCGCCCTTCTCGCTGAAGAGGAAGAAGCGGTTGCCCTGTTTCACCGTGAAGCAGTTGCCCCAGCGCTCGGACTTGCCGCTCGACGGCGCGAAGGTCTCCCACAGCCGTTCGCCGGTGTCGGCGCGCAGGCAGCGATACTGGCCGTAGCTGCACGCCCCGTAGATGTGGCCGTCCTCGATGAAGGGCGTGTTCATCGTGCAGTTCAGGTGGGCCGTGTCGCGCTCGCTCATCTTCGCCGTGCGCCACGCGACCACCGGCGCCTCCTTGCCGGCCTCGAAGCGCAGCATCAGCGAGCCGTTGTAGAAGCAGCTCAGGTAAAGCTGCTCGCCGAGCTTCCGCGGCGTGGCGATGGCCATGCCGTAATTCAGCTTCCACGGCTCCGTCCACAGCACGCGCCCGGTCTCGGGATCAAGGCCGTTCACCGCCTCCGCGTGCCAGATGATGAGCTGCCGCCGGCCGCCGAGCTCGTAGATCATCGGCGGACAATACCCCGGCTCCTTCGCCGACAGCGCGCGCCAGAGTTCCTTGCCGGTATCCTTGTCGAACGCCACCGCCACGCTGCCCTCGCCGCCCACCATGCAGATGAGCTTCTGCCCGTCGAGCAGCGGATGCGCCGAGACACCCCAGTGCGGAACTTTCAGCCCGAAGTCCTTCTGGAAATCCCGTTCCCACACCACGCGCCCGGTGGTGGCGTCGAGGCACTTGAGGTTGCCCATGGTGCCAAGCGCGAACACGCGTCCGCCCGCGACCAACGGCGTGGTGCGCGGCCCGGCGGCATAGCTCACGTTGTAGGGACAGTCGTAGGCGTGCTCCCAGAGCAGCTTCCCGTCCGCCTCGTTGAAGCACAGCACGCGCTCGTTGCCGGGTATCTGCGACGCCTCGAAGACGCTCTTCGGCTTCGGCGCGTTGGTCGGCACCAGCCGGTCCATGACGAACACCTTGCCGCCCACGACCGCCGGCCCCGAATAACCCGCACCGAGTTCCGTGCGCCAAACCCGCTTCGGGCCACCCTCGGGAAACTTCTCCACGATGCCCGTCTCGCGCCACACGGCGTCCCGCTGCGGCCCCAACCACTGCGGCCAGTCGGCGGCGGCGACGCGGTGAAGCACGGCGAACAGCAGCGGGAAGAGCCACTGACGGCAGCCAAGGAACGAATGGAAGAGCTTCATCGCGGCCCCACCTCACCGGAGCCGGACCGATGCACGCAAGATTCAAGGGCAGTGAGGCGTGGGCAATCACGCCAGCGGCGTGGAGTATGGCGTCCCGCGTGAGGGAAACCGCAGGAGGTTCCCCTCACGGCGCCAGCACGGCGCGGTAGAGCCGCAACGTGTCGGGCGAGTTCAGGTCGGTGTGGCTGAAGACGCCGTTGGCGGGCGCGGTGTATAAGGCGGGCGGGGTGAACTCGGTCCACGGGCCAGAGAGTTCGGGCAGGTATTGCACGCGATACCGGCTGCCGGGGTTGCCAACGAAGCTCACGGTGAGATCGTTCCCGCTTGCCGCGACGGTCGGGACGTTGGGCGTGCCGACGAGCGTGACGTCGAAGGGATTGAGGTTCGGATCGTTGCTGGCGATGTGGAGCGTGGCGGTCTTGGTGCCCTCGCTGGTCGGGCTGAAGCGCACGGTGAAGGTGGTGTTTTCGTCGGGAACCAAAGACGTTGCGGGATTGACCGTCACCTGGAACTGGTTGCCATCGGGGCCAGTCAAGGTTGGGGCGAGGTCCGTCAGATTGGTCGTCCCGGAATTTCGGACTGTGAAGACCAAGTCGGTGCTGCTGCCGACGGACACGGCACCCAAGCGCACGTTCGACGAGGCGTCAAAAAGGGCTACTCCAGCGGGATGCTCAACTCTGATCTTTGGCTCACTGAAATAATAGACGTAGGCCGCTCCGGAGATTCGAGCGCTGTTGTCGGCTTGATCGCCGTTTACCCCGGTCGCTTTGCTGTCTTCATATTGAGCTCCTACGGCTAGCGTGCCGCCTGAAATCGCCACAGCATTTCCGAAAAAATCAGTCGCCTCGGTGTTGCTTGCTTTGAGGTAGGCCTGCTGCGCCCACGTCGTCCCGCGGCGCCCGAACAGATAGGCAGCACCGGCCCTGTCAGAAAGGTTGTCAGCCTGGTTGCCGTTCACCCCGACCGCGCGGCTATCCTCTCCAAACGCACCCACGACCGCCTTGCCATCTGACACGGCAACAGAAGTCCCGAAACGGTCAAACGCCTCCGCATTGCTGGCCTTGAGATAAGCCTGTTGCGCCCAAGTGGTCCCGCTCCGCACAAATACATAGGCCGCGCCCGATTGGCTGGCGCTGTTATCGGCCTGACTGCCGTTCACGCTCCGAGCGTTGCTGGACTCCCATGGAGCCCCTACGATGGCCGTATCGCCCGACACAGCCACGGAAGTGCCAAACTGGTCACCCAACCCGGTGTTGCTGGCTTTGAGAGAGGCTTGCTGCATCCAGACTCCGTCACGGCGCATGAAAACATAGGCGGCACCTGACTGTCCGGCACTGTTGTCAGTCGGATTGCCGTTCACCCCAATCGCGCCGCTATCCTCGAACGGTGCACCGACAACCACTGTGTCGTCACTGACGGACACAGCGGTGCCGAAAAAATCAGTCGACTCGGGGTTGCTGGCTTTGAGATATGCCTGCTGCGTCCATGCAGTTCCTCTTCGCACAAATACGTAGGCGGAGCCGGCTTCGTAGGCACTGTTGTTGGACTGGTCGCCATTCACACCCGACGCGTTGCTGTCTTCAGAAGGAGCCCCTACGACTACTGTGTCGCCCGACACCGACACGGACCAGCCGAACCCGTCCCACTCCCCGGGGCTGCTGGCTTTGAGATAAGCCTGCTCAGTCCAGTTCGTTCCACTCCGCACGAAAACGTAGGCTGCGCCTGCGCTCACGGCGCTAGCTGAGTCATGAGGAGAACCAACGATCACAGTGTCTCCGAACACGGCTACCGACCAACCGAATGAGAAACCAGGGCCGGCATTACTAGCTTTGAGGTAGGCCTGCTGTGCCCATACTCCATCGTGACGCACAAACACGTAGGCCGCGCCTGAAAGATCGGCGCCCTCGTGGTCAGCCCCAACAACTACCGTGTCTCCCGATACGGCCACCGAGAATCCAAACTGGGCGACTTCGGCGGTATTGGAGGCCTTGAGGTAAGCCTGCTGGGCGATGGGATCAATCGTCAGTGGGTAGCGGGCACCGCGTTCCTCCACGGTGAACGTGACTTCGTCCGGGTGTCCGGTGTCCGGCGGATCGAAGTGGGCCGGTAGTATCTTGCCGTCGGCGTCCCACATCTTCAGCCCGGCATAGGTGGTCCGCGTCGTCCCGTGTGCGTCCACGAAACGCACGCCGCGGCCGTCCGGTTCCAGCACCGGGCGTAGGTCGCCGCGAATGGCGAGGTGGAACTTCAGGGCCACCCCTTCCACACGGCCGCGCGGCCGTTCGTGGACGGTGAAGCCGTGTTCCAGGCCGCGGGCGTCGTTCACGAACCATTCGGTCAGCCCGGCGTCCCACGCGTAGTCCAGCCGGGAGCCGGAGACGTCGGCCAGCGTGGTGGCGCGGCCGGTGGGCAGGGTGTGTTCGTGGCCGGGAAAGCCGTAGGCGGTGAGTTCAAGGCCCCATTGCCAGTCCGCGCCGTCGGGCTGCACGAGGAAGCCCTGTCCGTCGAAGCGGGTCTTCCATTGCTGCCCCGGATTGCGCGCCTGAAGTCCGCTGGCCGTCGTCGCGATGCGATGGCGGCCCGCATCGTAGGCCGCGCGAAGGCTGGACCATTCGGACTGGTTCAGACCCTTGGGCGGTTGATCAGGTGCATCGGCGCGCAACCTGGAAACGGTGATGGACAGCAGGATACCCAAACAGAGGAGCTGCCGAAGGTTGTTCATGGCGTGGTCGATGCGTGAAGGAAACGCTCAACCAAGTCCGAAAGTCAAAGGCGGGGAGCGGAGGGTGCTCTGCGGGGAAGATGATGGATGGCAGTGCGCCAAATGAATCCCGATTCCCAGCGAATCGGAGGCGGAGCTGGCGCTCACCCCCCCCGGCTAAGTGCTGTCAACCCTCTGGCTTGCGAGACACCGGTGCCTCAGCCCTTGGCAAACTCCAGTTCGTCCTCCCGGCCCGCGCCAACCTTCACGGTGTCGCCGGGCTGGAGGTCGCTGGCGAGCAGGCGTTGGGCGAGCGGGTTCAGGAGCTTGTCCTGGATCGCGCGCTTGAGCGGACGGGCAAGGCAGGCGTTGCCTCCATCAAAGGGCCGCCGTAAGGTGAATCCATGGTGGACTGGCATGAATGCCCTGGGGTTGAGCAGGTGCCCGGCAAGGTAAGCGGTGCTTGGGTGTTTGCGGGCGCGCGGGTGCCGGTGCAGGCGCTCTTCGAGAACCTCGAAGACGGCGCGCGGCTGGACGATTTTCTGGAGTGGTTCCCCGGCGTTTCCCGTGAGCAGGCGGAAGCCGTGCTGGAACATGCCACGTTCAGGCCGTGACTTCGCCCGATTGTCTTTTGAAGCGTGGTGGGCATACTTACCCCGTGACGATTACCGTGCCATTGCCGGCCGCCCTGGAGCAGTCCATGCCTCCGGCGCGGGCGAAGCTGCACCTGGCCATTGGCGCTTTCGTGGCGGAGGAGGTGACGTTGGGACAGGCAGCGCAGATTGCCGGGGTCTCCCAAACGGAGCTGATGCACGAACTGTCGCGCCGCCACATCCCCTTGCACTACGGCCAGGAGGATTTTGCAGAAGACCTGCGAACACTCGCCCAGTTGAACACCGGGGCTGAACATGGTCGTCATCAGTGACACCTCGCCGCTGACGGCCCTGTTGCAGGCGGGCAGGGAGCAACTGCTGCAAGCCTTGTTTGTTCGTGTCGTCGTTCCGCCCGCCGTCCAAAGGGAGCTTCTGCGCGCCCACACATCCCTGCCTCCCTGGCTTGAGGTGATCGCCCCGATTGAGGTTCCGGCCAGCGTCAGCTCGGGTGGCCTGGATGCCGGCGAGACGGAGGCGATTGCCCTCGCGTTGGAACTGCACCCCGACGTTCTCCTGATGGACGAACGCCTAGGGCGGCGCCTCGCCCAACAGCACGGCTTGCCGGTCGCCGGGCTGCTGGGCCTGGTGGTTCTGGCGAAACAGCGCCGGCTGATTGACGAGGTGGCCCCGGTGGTTCGAGAGCTTCAGCTCAAAGGCGGCTGCTGGTTTGGCCGTGAACTCCTAGTTGAGATTTGCCGATCCCTTGGCGAACGGTGGGAATGACCTTCAGGTCCCATACCGCGCTTCAACCCTTCGCAAATTCCAGTTCCTCTTCCCGTCCCACTCCAACCTTCACCGTGTCGCCGGGCTTGAAGTCGCCGGCGAGCAGGCGTTGGGCGAGCGGGTTCAGGAGCTTGTCCTGGATCGCGCGCTTGAG
>CAIWAH010000342.1 GCA_903910585.1 uncultured Verrucomicrobiota bacterium | reverse complement strand
GAGTAGCTGATGAGCAGGTCGGCAAGTTTGGCGTAACGCGGATCGGCCATAGATGTGGCGGGAACGTAGTCCGGACCCGTCGGCCGGTCGAGGCGCCATTCAGGTCGCGGAACCGTCGGCCGACCCACGACCGGCCATTGCCGCCCGCGAGGAGTCCCCCTAGCGTCGCCGGATGAAACCTTTGTCACTGCTGCTGAGCGGGTGCGTCGCCGGAATCGTTTGTGCCCATGACTGGCCGGAATTCCGCGGCCCGACCGGACAGGGGCATTCGCCGGCCAAGAACGTCCCGACCCGCTGGAGCGCCACCGAAAACGTGGCGTGGAAGGTGCCGGTGCCCGGCGCGGGCTGGTCCTCGCCGGTGGTCGTTGGCGGCCGCCTTTACCTGACCGCCGCCAGCACAACCGAGGGCAGCGACGCGATGACGTTGCGAGTGCTCTGCTTCGAAACGCGCGACGGGGCCACGCACTGGAACACGGAGGTCTTCACGCCCGCCACCGGCGGCAATCGCCATGGCAAGAACGGCTTCGCCAGCCCCACGCCCATCGTTCGCGACGGGCGGATTTACGTCCACTTTGGCCACTTGGGGACCGCCTGCCTGGACCCCGCCGGCAAGGTCCTGTGGCGTCAGACCGAGGTGGACTACTCTCCGGTCCACGGCAACGGCGGTTCGCCTGCCCTCGTGGGCGACCGCCTGATCTTCAGCTGCGACGGCATGGAAAAGCCCTTCATCGTGGCGCTCGACGCGAAGTCCGGCCGGAAGCTGTGGCAGACCGCGCGGGAAACCCCGGCAAAGCGGAAGTTCTCCTTCAGCACCCCGCTCGCCATCGAGGTGGACGGGCGGACCCAGGTCATCAGTCCGGGCAGCGGGGCCCTGTTCGCCTACGATCCGGCGGACGGACGGGAGCTCTGGCAATCGCGCTACGGCGAAGGCTACTCCGTCATCACCCGGCCGGTGTTCGGCCACGGGCTGCTGTTCGTCAGCAGCAGTTACGACCGGCCCGTGCTCAACGCCGTGCGGCCGGCCGGCGCGGCGGGCGACGTGACCGCCACGCACATCGCCTGGACCCACGCCAAAGGCGCGCCGAACACCCCGTCCACGATCCTCGTCGGCGAGGAACTCTATTTCGTGTCGGATGCCGGCATCGCGACCGCTGTCGAGGCCACGACCGGCAAAGTCCGCTGGTCGGAACGCCTGGGCGGCGATTTTTCCGCCTCCCCGGTGTTCGCGGACGGCCGCCTCTATTTCCAAAACGAAACCGGCACCGGCTACGTGGTGAAGCCCGGACCGGCCTTTGAGCTGCTCGCCAAGAACGAGCTCGGCGAGCGCACCCTGGCCAGCTACGCGGTGGACGACGGCACGCTGTTCATTCGCGGCGAAAAGCACCTGTTCCGGATCGGGAATCAGTGATTTGTCGCGCCGGACTTCGAGGTCCGGGAAGTGAACAGCGACGACCGGAGTTGATGGGGCCAGCGGAGGATTCCAGCACCGTGGTCAGTGCCGCCAAGCGTCCGGTTGAAGGGGCGACGGCTTGGGCCGCAGATCGGCCCGGGAACGCAGGGTGCGTTTGACCCCGAGGAAGGTCCGGCACCACTCGGGCAAGTAACCCCGGCGGTTGCGCAGGATCAGGACCGCCACGGTGGCCAGCAGCAGCCCCAGGCCGATCTGCCCCGCCACCGGCGGCACCAGATATTCCGCCGCATTGCCGACTTCGGCCCGCCACTGATCCTGCCGTTCCGCAGCCTGCGCCCGGTCAATCTGCCGCTCCATTTCCCAAGTCTCGCGGTCCACGGTCATGGGGAGGACAGGACGCCCGCCCCGATACGAACGCAATCGACGATTTCCTGTTTCGTCGGCAACGGGCGCATCTGGACACTGCCCCGTCTCCCTCTCTTCCGCTCGGAGCGGAGGAAAGGGCCGGGGAAACGAGGCTGCTTGCAAAACCCGCGCCCCTTTCGTTGGGCGCCCCTTTCATCCCCAGCCCCTACCCATGAACCGGGTCTGGGAGCGCCGGCGTCTCGCCGGCACCCCGGGGGCGAAAGCGGCCGGCGTGACGCCGGCGCTCCCGGGTTTTCCTCCCGGACTCAGGGGCACAAATCGCGAGCTTGGGCGGCTCGCGATATGTGGCCCTGAACCTCCAAGTTGTAAGACTTTGGCTTGGGGAAGCTTTCTGCAGACTTGACTGGATTGAGCACAATGGCATTCCTCTCAGCAGTTCTCCCCTGCATCTATGAACAAAAGAATTCTTGCCGTGTCCGTGGTCACGGCCGTTCTGGGCCTCGCGCTCCACGGCCAAACTTTCACCCTCACTCCGCTGTCCTCGTTTGGTGGCGGCGACGGTTGGCTGTCGCCCGGCGAAGGTGGAATCACCTATCTGGGCACAGGCAGTTTGGAACGAGGTCTGGCTTACAACCCTGCAACCGGAAACCTGCTTTTGGTCAGCCGCAACGGCGGGGTGGGCGTCTATGGTCTGGACGCAGCGACCGGAGCTCTCGTGGACAGCGAGAACGTCAACGGCCGCCTTGCCGGGGGGACGTTCCTCGGCAGCATGATTGGCACCGGCACGGACGGCGCTCTCTATTTGGCCAACCTGACTTCCACGTCGAGCTCGTCCCCCTTCAAGATTTACTCTTGGGCGAGCGAGTCGTCTCTGTTCAACGGGGACGCCCCGGCCCTTGCGCATTCCGGTGACCCCATCGGAGTGACCGGACGGTTTGGCGACTCATTTGACGTCATCGGTGGAGGCAGCTCCACGCGCATCGCGGTGGGCGCGGGCAACACCGCGTTGACCACGGACAACAGTTTCGCCGTCATCAACCCCAACGATGCCTCGGTTTCCTACGTCACCTATGCGGGGACAGCCCCAGCGCAGGGGGACTTCCGGTTGGGGCTCACGTTCACCGACGCGGATACGGTGGTCGGCACTCAGGGCGGCGTGTTCCGAGTGGTGGATTTCACCGGAACTGCCGGCACTCTCGCTGGCAGTCCTGCTACCCTCTCCTTAAGCGAGCGGCTGATGGACTACGCCACCATTGGCGGAGTGGGCTATCTCGCAACCGTGGACACCGCGAGTTCCTTGGTCCGAATCTACGATCTGACCGATCCAAGCAACCCTGCGTTGGTTGCATCCGCGAACAACACTTCCGGCATCCTGACCAGCAACGGCAATGGTGTCGGTCAGGTCAAGTTCGGGGCAATCACCGGTAACTCGGCGACTCTTTATGCCATGAGTGCCAACCAGGGCATCCAAGCCATGACCTTTACCGTCGTGCCCGAGCCCGAGGAATACGCCATGATGGCGGCGGGTGGCCTGATCGCCTTCGGGGTCTGGCGCCGTTTCCGCCGCTGAGCGGCCTTGGTCGCTGTAACTGCTAGCACAAGCCGTCCTCCGGGACGGCTTTTTTGTTGTCCCCGGTTGCCGGTCGCAACGACCGGTTTATTGTCGTCCGCGTATGCGACAATCCCTGTTTACCCCCGCGGTTGCGGCTTGCTCCGCAATCTTTCTGCCGGTGCTTCAGGCTGACACCCTCACCCCCCTCTGGTCGGTCAATCCCGGAGACCGTCCCTACATCTCCACGGGGAATACGGAGCGCGGCCTTGCGTTCAATCCGGTGTCCGGAAACCTGCTGCTTGTGGGCCGGCAGGGCGGCCCCAACGTTTACGTCCTTAACGGGGCGACCGGGGCTGACGGTTCCGAAGTTCCCAACTTCGGCGTTCCCCGCGTGTTGAGCCAGACGGATGCCGATGGCAATCCGGTCATCAGCGGCGGCACCTTTACCCTGAACCTGGTCGGAGTGGCGGACGACGGCGCCGTCTATGTCTGCAATCTCAGCACCAGCACCACCGAGCCCAACCTGAAGATCTACCGCTGGGCCAATGACGGCCTCCAGACTCCGGTCACGGTGGCATTTGCAGGCGACCCGGCACCCGCACCCGCTGGCAGCATCCAGCGCTGGGGCGACAGTTTTGCGGTCCGCGGCGGCGGGGTGAACACGCAACTGCTGCTGGCCTCCCGCGCCGGCTCCATCCTCACCCTGCTGACGACGGCCGACGGCCAGACCTTTGTGCCGACCGTGCTGCAGTCGGACATGGCCGGCGGCGACGCCGGACTGGGCGTTGGCTTCGGGGCGGGCAATACGATCTGGACCAAGGCCCCCAGCCGTTCGTTGCGGCACCAGGCCTTCGACCTTGGCACCGGTCGGGCCACCACCGTGACCAGCTTTCCGTCGTCCCTGATTCCGTCCGGGACGGCCCCACTGGGGCTCGCCCGGAATGCCGGCAAGCTGGGCCTGGTGGACTTCGGCACTCACCAGCTCATTGCGTATGACCTCAGTGACGCCAAGAACCCCGTCCAGATCGGCGACCGTTTCAACCTGTTCCCCGAAGGCGGCACCGGCAATGGCAACGGAAACGGCACCGGCGCGGTGGCGTTCGGCAAGGTGGGCGAAGACGAGGTGATCTTCGCGCTCGACACCAACAACGGCCTCCACGCGGCCAAGGTCGTGAAATCCGTGGTGGCCGATCCGCCGGTCATCACGACCCCGCCAGCCAACATTGCGGTTTACGCGGGCGGCGCCGCCACGCTCGGCGTGGTGGTCCAAGGCACGCCGCCGTTCACCTACCAGTGGTTCTTCAACGAATCCGCCCTGCCGGGGCAGGCGGGCTCGTCGCTGTCACTGACAGCGATCAAGCCCGAGCAGCAGGGACCGTATTTCGTGGTGGTGGGCAATTCCGCCGGGAGCATCACCAGCGCCGTGGCGAACGTGACCGTGCGCCTGCCGGTGTCCTCGCCGGTGCTCACCCCGCTGTGGTCGCTTCCCCCTGGAAGCCGCCCCTACCTCAATGAGGACTTCACCCAGCGCGGACTCGCCTACAATCCGGTCAGCGGCAACGTCATCATCGTCTCCCGCACGGGAGGCAACCTGCTGGTGGTGCTTGATGGCGCCACCGGCGCCGAAAAGCACCGCCTGCGGACCACCGATGCCGACGAGTTCAACGTGGTGGCGGGCGGCACGCTGCCCATCAACATGGTGACCGTGACCGACGACGGTGTGGTCTATGCCGCCAACCTGGTCACGGATGGTTCCGCCTCCCTGCGACTGTATCGCTGGGCGAACGATGCGGCCGACACGATTCCCACGGTGGTGACCGACATCCCGGAACTCGGGGTGGCCGAACGCTGGGGCGATACGCTGGACGCCCGTGGTTCCGGAGCCGGCACCCAGCTCCTCCTCGCCTCCCGCAGCGGCCGCACATTTGCCGTGGTGTCGATTCCCGACGGAGTGACCGGTTCCGCGAAGGTTTACGAGCTCGCCGACATTGCCGCCGGCGGGCTTGGGCTTGGGCTCGCCTTCGGCGAAGGGAACACCGTATGGGGCACCGCCGGCGGACAACCCCTCGTTCACGCCTCGTTCGATCCGGTTGCCGGAACCGCCGCGCTGGTTCGCGCCTATCCGGCCGCACTGATTCCCAACAACGTGGTGCATGTCGCGGTGAATCCCGCCGACAAGCTGCTCGCCGCCGTCGCGCTGGAGACACCGGACAATGTGCAGGCATACGACCTGGCGGACCTGGAGAATCCGGTGCTGCTGGACCAAGAACTGATCCTCACCGACAAGGCCAATCCCAACGGAACTGGCAGCGCGGACTTCGGCGGTGGGAGGTTGTATGTCCTCAATTCCAACAATGGCGTGCTGGCCTACACCGTGAACAAGTCGGTCCCCGCCGGCCCGGCCTCCGTGGTTGCCAGCGTCAGCGCGGAATCGCTGACCCTCACGGTGACCGGAACCGCCGGCGCCACCTATTCCCTTCAGCAGGCCGCCGGACTCGGAGGATTCGAGACCATCCAAACCCTCCAGATTCCGCCCGCCGGCAGTGCCGCGGTGACCGTTCCGCTGACCGGAACCGCCGGCTTTTTCCGGGTCGTATCGCCCTGATCTCCGATGCGCCTGATGCGCGAACAGAAGATGCCCTCGTGGCCGGTCGGGGGGACCGGCTGGAGGCGTTCGCCCGCCTTTACGCTCATCGAATTGCTCGTCGTGATCGCGATCATTGCGATTCTCGCCGGCATGCTTCTCCCCGCGCTGAGCAAGGCAAAGGTCAGGGCCCAGTCCATCAACTGCGTCAGCAACTCCAAGCAACTGACCCTCGCCTGGCAGCTTTATGCCGACGACAATCTTGGCCGCCTCGCCCCGAACGAGGCGAGCGGACTCATCAGCGTGGGCAGCAGTTGGATCCTGGGAGATGTGCGGATCGACACCACTCTCCGCAATCTCGAAACCGGCGTCCTGTGGACCTACAACCGCAGCGCCGGCATTTACCGCTGCCCGGCCGACCGGACGAAGGTGGTCGGCTCCTCGCGGTTGCGAAACCGGAGCCTCTCCATGAGCACAGGGCTCGCCCACCTCAATTCCAGCAAAATCCCCTACCCGATTTACCGGCAGGAGCAGATCCGGGAACCCGGTCCCAGCCAGGCCAGCGTGTTCGTCGATGAGGACGAGTGGGCCATCCAGAACGGTGCGATCGGCATTGAACCTCAAGATTCGCCCACGCTGTCACACTGGAACCTGCCCGGCAGCCGGCACGGCAACTCCGCCACGGTAAGTTTCGCCGACCAGCACGCAGAAACCTTCCGGTGGACCGGCGGACGGGTGCTGGAAGGCTCCGGCATTCTGCGCACCCGCTTCAAAGCCGACCCGGCGTTCGGCGATTCCAGCATCTCGGTCGCCGCCAACAGTCCGGCCGATCTGCGCGACCTGCGGCGGCTTCAGGGCACAGTGCCCGCCCTTGGCTTTCGACCTTAACCGGAAACCCGGCTCAGGCCACCACCGCGCGGGCCAGATAGACCCAGAATGCCGGCACTTCCCGGAGCACCGAGCGGAGATCCCAGGCCCGGCGCCAATCCCGGGCTTCCGCCGGCACGGTGAACACCTCAACGCCCGCCCGGGCATAGGCCAACTTGATGCGTGGCAGGTGGTAATACTCGCTCACCGCGAGGACCCGTTGGCCGGAAAACCCCGCTGCGGTGTTGCGCACGGTGGCAGCCGTCGAAAGCCCCGCCTCGTCACAGCGAATCGACGAGGGAGGAACGCCGGCACGCACGGCCGCCGCCTTCATCGCCGCGGTTTCGTGGATGGCACCGTCGCCGGGTCCACCCGACATCACCAGCTCACGCACCCAGCCCTGACGAACGAGTTCGGCCGCGGTCGCAACGCGGTCGGCGACCGCATCGGACAGCCGTCCATCGGCATAGACGCGGGCGCCGAATACCACCGCCACGTCCGCCGGCCGCCGATAGTCGGTGCGGCCAAAGCAGAAAACCTGCAGCAGGGGAAACACCAGGGCGCAAACCAGCGCTGCAACCGCCAGGACCGGCCCATTCGTCTTCGCCGGTGCCGGTCGCCGCAGGCCGATTCCGACCACCACCAGCGACACGGCGAAAACCGCGGAAGCCGGAACCGGGAAATCGGAACCCACGCGCCCCGACCCAAACAGCGCGAGGACGGTCACGGTGTTAACCACCAGGACGAGCAACCCGCCGCCCAGGGCGATCCACGTCAGCGCCCGCCGAATTGGCCCCGCCTGGGGACGAACCGTCCAGAGCATCAGCAACGCTCCCAATAAAACCCGACACGCCATCGCCACAGGCACGGGCAGCGCCCGCAGGTCCAGCCACCAGAGATTGGGATCGAAGCCTGGCGTTCGCAGTTCCGCCGCGAGCCCCAGAAGCGTGAACCCGCCAAGAAACAGGGCGATGCCTCGCGCCGCGGCATGACGACCGGGCGGAGACGAAACCGTCGCCGGGTTGACCGTCACCGGTGAGCTCAGGCTCGGCAGTTGGATCGGAAAGGCGGGCATGGCGGGCCTAGTTGGCCGGATTCGCTCCCTTTAGACCAACGCGACGGGAAAAACTGTCCACCCGGATCACCGCCCGCCGGTGCAGGCCGCGGGCGATCACCTCGTGCTCGTCCCGGGCTTCCACCGTAAAGTTCACCAAGCTGCCTTCCGCGTGGATCACCCGCACGCTGAGCGTCACCCGTGCCCCGACCGGAGTGGGGGCGAGATGCCGCAATTCGATTTCGGCCCCGACGGTCCGCTCATTGGCGTCCAGCAACGGCACCAGAGCCTGCCGGGCGGTTCGCTCCAGCAGGCCGATGAGGTTCGGCGTGCTGAGGACGGCCGGCATGCCGTCGCCGGCGAACTCGATGGCGTGCTTCGCCTCGACGGTGAAGGTGTGCTCGCCGGTGAGGCCGATGCGGGGACGTAACTTCATGACAACATTTGAGGTGGGATGGTTACCCCGGCAAAGCAAAACCCCGGTCCCGTTTTGGGACCGGGGAATGGTGGCGTTGCCGACTGGTCTGCTTGTTCGTTACGGATTGATGAAGGTGAACGGTCCGGCGGTGCTGGAATTGCCCGCGGCATCGGTCGAACTCACCGAGTAAATGTAGGTGGCCCCCTTGGTGCCCCGGAAGCTCGCCGAGTGAGCAGTCACCAGCGAAGTGTTGGAGTAGGTTGATCCTCCTTGGAAGCTGACGACGGTGGTCGAGGGTTCGTCGGTGGCCCAAGTGATCTTGAAGGTGCCCTGCTTGGCATTCGCCACGGCGGCGGCAACTCCGGAGATGACCGGCGCGGTCGTATCGCCGCCGCCCCCGCCGCCGCTTCCGCCGAGCGCCGTGATCGCGTTCTTGGCGCGAACCAGTCCGAAGCCGTAGGAATTGTCCCGGCCGGCTGTGCCCAAATCTTCGGCGGTGCTTTGCAGCACGGTGCGGATCTGCCCCGCGTTCGCGGTGGGTTTCGAACTCCAGACCAGGGCCGCGACTCCGGAAACATGTGGCGTGGCCATCGAGGTGCCGTCGTAGTAGGCGTAACCGCTCGTGTTCGAGGTCAGCGACGAGGTCACGGTGGCAGACTGACCCGCGAGGAGCTGGAGGGCCGCCCCGTCCGTGTCGCTGACACTGATGGCCGGAATGGTGGAGGTATTTCCGTCACCCAACGTGCCGGCGAAATTGCCCGGGGCGTTGTTGTAGATGATGACCGCGGCCGCTCCGCCGTTCTGGGCGTTGATGACCTTGTCGTAGAAGGAAATCGTCCCCCGCTGGATCAGGACGACTTTGCCGGACCAGGCCCCGACCGAATCCCCGAGGCCGCCATCCACCAGCGCCCCGGTCGCGGTGCCCCGCGCGGCGAACTCGATGTGGCCGCCTTCCCAAGTGCTCGCCCCGACGGCCACCGTGTTCACATCCGCGTAGGGAACGGTGCTGAGCACACCGACCCCGGGTCCGGAAAGTTCCACGTCCGCGTTTTTCTGGGAGAAATCGGCGACAGTTTTTGCCGAATCAATCGCGGCCACGGACACGACCGAGCTGTAACCGGCCGGATAGCTGGTCCGGGTGGTGCCGTCATTGCCCGCGGCGGCAATCAGCAGGACCCCATTTCCGTTGTTGTAGATGGCGTTGAGGCCGTTTTCCTCCGTCCGGCTCTTAAGGCTGCCGCCGAGGCTCATGCTGATGATCTTGCAACCGGCCTGCTGGCAACGCTGGGCGGCGTCCAGCAAGGTGGACGAATAGGCCCAGGCCCCGTCGTTGCCGAACACGCGGACCATGTAGATCGAAGCGTTTCCGGGGCTGACCCCGACCACGCCCTTTCCGTTGTAACCGGCCGCCGCGATCGTGCCGACGACATGGGTGCCGTGGCCGTCGCCGTCCTGATTCCAGGGCAGATTGCCGTTGTAGCCGCTGATGTTCACCGCCGAGAGGTCCTCATGGCCGGTAAAAACGCCGGAATCAATCACGCCCACCTTGATGCCCGCGCCCGTCGGTGCGCCCGCATCGATGCCATTGTTGTCCGGGTCCCACACCGCCGAGGCCTGCACGAGGTCAATCCCGTAGGGAATTTGCTCACCGGCCGCGAACAGGTAGCGGGGCGGGTCCGCCTCCACGAATTCAATGTTCGGGTTGTTGGCCAACGCGGCCACGGCGGCGCCCGGCAGGGTCGTGGCCATGGCGTTCAGCGAATCGAATTCGTGGTGGATCCGGCCGCTGGCCTTTTCGATCAGGCCTCTCGCCGCCGCCTTCTGGCCGGGCTTGAAGCTGACGTAAACGCGTTCGTCCGCCGCCCAAAGCAGGGATGACAGGGAAAGTCCGGTGACCAGCGCGCAGGTCCGAAACGTGGCGTGTCTGATTGAGTTCATGGAGCGATGACCAAAGTTGAGGTGTTCAAGGGGATGGAATCAATTCTGGCGGTTCGCGCAAGTCCGCCCCTCAAGGAATTGAACACCGTCCGCCTGTCATGAGGACAAAGGCGTCGGCACAGCCGGGCGATTGTGCGTTGAGCTTTTGCCCGTCGCCGCCATGCTTTCGCCCGCTTTCCGCATGACCGCACCGGCCAACACGAACCAGCAGACCGCCGCCGAACTGCTGCGCCGCAGTCTCGCCCGCGGCCGGCTGGGGCACGCCTACCTGTTTCTCGGCGACGACCTCACGGTGCTCGAGGACGCCGCCACCCGGCTCGCCCAGACCCTCAACTGTGTCGCGCCCCGGGAGCGCGGGGAGAACAACGTCCCCCTCGAACCGTGCGGAAGCTGCCAGAATTGCGGCCGGATCACGCGCGGGAACCACCCGGATGTCGTCTGGGTCCGGCCCGAAATGAAAAGCCGGGTGATCGGCGCCGACCAGACCCGCGAAGTCATCCGCATCCACGGACTTCGCGCCGCGGAGGCGGCCTACAAGATCGCCATTTTTGCCGGCGCCGACCGTATGAACGCGAGCGCGGCCAACGCCTTCCTCAAGACGCTGGAGGAGCCGCCCGCCGGCTGCGTCATCATTCTCCTTTGCACCGAACCGGACCGGCTGCTGGAGACCATCATCTCGCGCTGCCTGCGGCTCAGTTTCGCCAGCGGCCTGGTGCGGATGGACGACGAGGTGGCCTCTTGGGTCGG
>CAIWAH010000341.1 GCA_903910585.1 uncultured Verrucomicrobiota bacterium | reverse complement strand
GGACGTTTCGGGAAGAAGTGAGGCTCCCTATCTCGCCTCCAACGTGCGAGGGAGCCTTTCGCGCCGGCCGCGAGCGTAGGGCAGGCTGCCAGCCTGCCCGCTGCGCCGGCCGGCGCGAAACGATCCCGCGACAGCTCAAAATCCGCAGGCAGGCAGGCCGTGGACGAAGCCGGCTCTGGTGAACTGTGAGCTTCCGGTGCGCTGGCTGGTGGGCTGGTTTTAACATGCGTTCCGCACGCCCTCTCCATGAACCCAGGGTCGTCCGACCACCCCTCACCCGCCCTTCGGGCACCCTCTCTCCTCCTCCGAGGAGGGGAGAGGGATGGGGTGAGGGGTGCCTCCCCTTTCCGGCTCCGTTGCCGCCGTCGCCCGGCGGTTCCTCGCTGGGGCCATGGCCTTCACCGCGCGCCGTCCGGGGTGGCCGGCGCAAAGCTGATGCGCGGCATGAACGGCCGTTTGCCCTGGAGCTTCACCAGCCAGAAGAAGAGCCGCATGCGCCAGCGCAGCCGCCAGCCGCCTTCCAGCTCGCCCGCCAGCACGGCGTTCACCGCGGCGGCGAGGTTCCACTTCTCCCGGGGCTCCAGAAACACCTCCATGAAGGGCGTCGTGTAGAACTGCTCGACCATCTCCGCGTAAAGCCCCATCGCGGCGAACACCCGCCGCTCGTAGTCCGGGAACCGCACGGAACCGTCCTCGCCGGCCGCCAACGACTGACGGACCGCCGCGACCGCCGCCCGGGCCGAAAACATCGCGAGAAACACCCCGCTGGAAAAAATCGGGTCGATGAACCCCGCGGCGTCGCCCACCCGCACCACCCGCGGCGACCAAAGCCGCCGGTTGCGGTAGCTGAAGTCCCCCGTGACGTGCAGCGGCGAAACCGCCCGGGCGTCCCGCATCCGCGCCGCCACCGCCGGATTCGCCGCCACCAGTTCCTGGAACAGCGCCTCCGGCTTGACCGCCCGGGCCGTCTCGTCCCCGCGGTCCATGACCAGGCCCACGCTCACCTTGCTGGGCCGTTCCGCCGTGGCTTCCGCCAGCGGGATCAGCCAGAACCACTTGTTCTCCAGCCGGATGATCACCGTGTCACCGGCCGCCTCGCCCGCGTCCAGCCGCACGTTCTCGAAATGGCCGAACACGGCGAATTTCTTCAGGCGTGGATTCCACTCGCGCTGCCCTTCCTGATTGCCGGTCAGGTTGCCGCGGCCCGAGGCATCCACGACGAAGCGCCCCGCGAACGTCCGCGTTCCGCCCGCCTCGTCCCGGGCCGTCACCGTCACTCCGTTGCGGTCCACCTTCACCTGCTCCGCCCCGAGCCCTTCAAGGACCTCCGCGCCGGCCTCCGCCGCGTGCCGCAGCAGCAGCTCGTCGAACTTCGACCGCTCCACCTGGAAAGCCTCCGTGTGCCGCGTGAACCGGCCCTGCCGGAACACGAAGCCCGTGCCCTTCGAGCCGTTGCCCAGGTGGAACTGCGCGCCGCGCTTCACCGGATACCCCGCGGCCGCCAGCTTCGGCAGCACGCCCATCTCCTCGAAGATCGCGTGATTGTAGGGCAACAGCGACTCACCGACGTGAAACCGCGGAAACCGCTCCTTCTCCAGCACCAGCACCCGGAGACCGGCCCGGGCGAGCAACGTGGCCGCACAGCTGCCGCCCGGCCCGCCCCCGATGACCAAGACGTCGTGTTCCGGCGCGTTCACTGGCTCGCAGTCTGGGCCGAAGCCCGCAGCGGAGACAAGTGCGGCCCACGCCGGGACCCGTGCGTGCGGGCTCAGAGCCTGTCTGAGAATCAAGGCGGGGCCGCTTTCAACTCCGGAATCCCTTGAGGCGATGGCGGGCCTGGCGCAGGTCGTCCGTCGCGCTGTGCCGGGCACGGATCAGATCGCGCACCGCCTCGTCCTCCTGGTCGGGGACGTGAATGGGGGTGAGTTCGCCGGCGCGGAACAGGCGGGCCAGCGGGTCGGCATCGCGGCGGTCGGTCTTCACCTTGTCCGAAGCCTTCCTGGGGATGAGCGACGGGGCGACCACTTCGCAGGCAATGCCTTTGGCGCGCAGATGGCGGCAGATCACAAAGCCGCACGGGCCGGCCTCATAGACCACGCGCAGTTCCACGCCGTCCGCCGTGAGCTTCCTGAGGAGCTTGTCCACGGCGTCGAGCGAGCCGCCGATGAGGCCGTAGCGCCGCACTTCGGTGGTGCCTTGCGGCGCAATCGAGACGGCGATGGAATCCTTGTGGACGTCCAGGCCGAGGTAATGGAGCGTTTTGTTCATGGGTGTTTGGTTTCGTTACTCCGTCATCAACGTCCCGGCTTCGTGCCGGGCGTCTGACGTTGTGGATCGGTCCGCACTCGCGGGCAACCCACGTTTCCAACCGAGATCAAACACCCGCTTCGCTTTCATCGAAAGCCATACGGTCTAGACTCCTCAAAGAGCACATCCCGACTTAATGAACCCGCACTTCGAGAACTTCTTCGCTGAAAACAGCGCTCACATCAGCGACGTGGTCAGCTACCATCTCACGATAGAAGCTTTGTTGGAGCGCATGCTGCTTCGGCATCTTGCCGATCCCACCGCTCTAGATTTCGAGCGCATGATGTTTGCCCAGAAGCTTTCTCTAGTGCGTGCCTTGGGACTTATCGAGAGGCCCATATTCGAAGTTCTCCGCAAGATGAATACACTGAGGAACAAGTTTTCTCACAAACTTGGTTACTCGCCCACCTTCGAGGAGGTTCATGCCTTGGTGGTTGAGGCTGGTCGTGCTGGAGTGGACTTCTCGGACGGCATTGATGCTTCTGACCCGGCCTACGCACGATCACTGAATTACGACAATGCGGGACTTTTCAATGCACTTTTCCGGAATGTCTTCTACGAGATTGCTTGGGAGCAGGGTGAGGAATTCTGGCAGGAGGTCCTTGCGTAATGCGAACGGGGTCTAACAAGAGCGCAGCAGCGAACGTGCGCCCCGCCAGTCCGTTCCGAGTCTTGGGAGACTTTGGACGCGCACTGTGCGCTCAACCGTTTCCCTCGGCGCACGTCGCTGAGCTTGGACGTTAGGCGTCATGGCCACCGACGCACAAATTGACGATGCTGTGATTGCGTTTCTCGCGACTACCAACGGTCGCTGGAGAAAAGTCGCGATGGTTTATGCGAGAGTCACCGATGCTTTGGGCGCAGAGTTTCCAGAAGGAGAGGCCGGGCATGAGTTGTTTGACAGACGCATCGGGGCTTTGGTGAGCAGTGGGCGATTAGTCGCGCAGGGCGACATCACGCTCTGGAGACACAGTGAAGTGAGGTTACCATGATGTTGACGCCTCCTGAGAAACTACCCGCGCAAGTCCTTGTGTTTCACGGGTTGGGCACCAGCTGGTAGTTGAGGTTGGCGGCGAGGTTCTGGAGGCGGGCCAGCTGCTTCCGTTTCATCTTGGCTTCCGCCTGGGCGAAAACTTCCGGGTTGAAGGGCTCCTTGAACTTCAGCAGATGCCAGAGGATGCGCGCCAAGTGGACTCGCTCGCCGCCGCTCGCTCGGCCCTGCGGGCCTGCTCCCTGCGGTCGCATTCCTTTCGCGGTTCGGCCGCTCAAGTGTGCGCCATCGCCGTGATGGCCTTGGGACTGCCCAGCCGGGCCTTCCACCGCCGGTAAAGGTCCCCGAAGTAATTCTGGGCCCGCCACAGGCTCTGCGCCGCCAGGCGCAAGGCCTCGGCCACGCGGCTCTTCACGTCCCGCGTCTTCACACTGTAAATCTTCCCGCCGGTGATCCGGTTGTCCGGACACAGCCCCAGCCAGCTCCCGAAATGCTTCGCCGTCGGGAACTTCGCCGCGAACTCCGGCCCCAGCTCGCCCTCTGTGCCACTGTTTTCAATGGTCGCTGTTCGCAGTGTCACTGGGACGGTTCGGTCTCGGAGCATTGCCGGACGCTGAAACGCAGGGCTTCGCGGTGAAGTTCCGCCGACCTCACCCGCCGCGGCCGCGTTCCGCGGGGGTTGGTGACCGGGCGCTGGCAGGGGCTGGGTTGGATCGCGGTCGGGATTCAGCGGAGCGGGAGGGACACTTCGCCCTCGTAACGGCGGACGAAGAGTCCGGCGCGTTCGAGGAACACGACGCCGAGCTTCAGGGGTTGGTCGGCTTCCTTGGCGTAGGCGGCCTTCGCGAGGGTGACCAGGGAATCGGCGGGCTGGTCGTCCACGGTGGTGAGCAGCATGCCGGCGCGGAGGCGGGCCTTCTCCGCCGGCCCACCCCGCTCAACGGTCTCCACCACGAAGCCATTGGGGGACTGGCTGACGGTGAAGCCGGCGCGTTTCCGGAGGTAGGCGTTGTTGAAGAAGATGCGCTCGTCAATCAGCCGGAGCTGGGTCTGGTGGTTGGCACCGTCGCGACGGAGGAGCAGTTCGATGGGTTTGCGGTCCTTGGCGGCGGTGAGCATCCGGTTGAACTCGATCAGGCTGCCGGCGGGTTTGCCGTTGGCCTCGAGCAGGGTGTCGCCGGCCCGGATGCCGGCCTGGGCCGCGGGGCTGCCGGGCTGCACGTGCTGGACGGTGAGTGGCCGCGAGGCGGGCTTCAGCCGGGCGCCGAACCAGTAGCCGTTGACGGTTTCGCCGCTGAGCATTTCGGCGAGGGCCTCGTTGACACGGCGGATCGGGATGGCGAAGCCGATGCCCTGGCTGTAGCCGGGGCTGAGGACGGCGACGTTGAGGCCGATGAGTTCGCCGCGGAGGTTCACGAGCGGGCCGCCGGAATTGCCGGGATTGATCGCGGCATCGGTCTGGAGCCAGTCGGCGATGTCGAGCGATTCGCCGGCAGGAACGGCGTCGGATGGACGGCGGGATTTGGAGCTGAGGATGCCCTTGGCGATGGAGCCGCCGAGGCCGAAGGGGTTGCCGAGGGCGATGACGGTCTCGCCGAGGATCAGGTCGTCGTCCTTGGCGAACTTCACGGCGCGGAACTTCCGCGGTTCCTTGGGCTTGAGGCGGAGGAGCGCCACGTCCTTGCTCTGCGACAGCTCGACGCGTTCGGCGGGGATGGCCTCGTCGCTTTCGTAGAACTGCACCCAGATGTCGTCCGCGTCGCCGACGACGTGGGAGTTGGTGAGCACGTAGCCGTCCTCATCGATCACGACGCCGGAGCCGCGGGCGTAATTGGCCTCGGGCCGGCGCTGGTAGCCGTAGAATTCGCGCAGCCGGCGTTCGTAGGCGGTCTCGCGGGTGACCCAGCTGCGGGTGGCGATGTTGACGACGGTGGGCATGACGCGCTCGACGGCGAGGACGGTGGCGTCGCGCCGCAGGTCGGCGGGTGGCGTGGCCGCGAGGGTGTCGGCCTCGGCCGGCACCGATTCGTCGGCGGCACGGAGCGATTGGCCGGGGAGGGCCACTAGGGCGGCGGCGAGGGCGGCTCGCAGGATGGAATTTGAGTTCACGACGCAGGCTTCAGGGCTGGTGCAGACCGGGACCGCACCCAGCGGAAAGGTGACGGGGCCGGGCGCGTCGTCAAAGCCGGCGGGAACGATGTCCGTGGTGACCTTCCTTGCGGGGACCGGGCTTCC
>CAIWAH010000340.1 GCA_903910585.1 uncultured Verrucomicrobiota bacterium | reverse complement strand
CCGGCAAACCGCCCGTTGAACCCGGCCCGACCGACGCCGACATCATCTGGCGCTATGACATGATGGAGGAGCTCGGTGTCTTCCCCCACAACGCCTCCAACTGCTCGGTCATCATGGTGGACGGCAAGCTGTTCGTCTGCACCTCCAACGGCCAGGACTGGACTCACGTCAACATCCCTTCGCCGAATTCTCCCAGCTTCATCGCGCTCAATCCCGAGACCGGCGAACTGCTGGGCGAGGACAACGCCGGCATCGGCCACCGTATCTACCACGGCCAGTGGACCTCCCCTTCCGCCGGCAAGGTGGACGGCAAGTGGCAGGTCTTCATGGGCGGCGGCGACGGCGTGCTTTACGCCCTCAGCACTACCCCCGAGAAGGGCGACGGTAAGCCCCGCACCAAGGTGTTTCCGAACGAGCCGGAGGCCGCGGACGAAACCGACGTCAGCTACATCAAGAAGGTGTGGTGGGTGGATTGCGTGCCGCCCGAATACAAGGCCAAGGACGGCAAGCCGATCAAATACCCGGCCGCGGAAGGGCCCAGCGAAATCAACGCCACGCCGGTCTTCTACGACGGCAAGGTCTATGTCGCGATCGGCCAGGATCCGGAACACGGCGAAGGCGTCGGCAATCTGGTTTGCATCGATCCCGCCGGGAAGAAGGGCGACATCACAAAGTCCGGCGTGGTCTGGCAATACAAGGGCGCCAAGCGCTCCATCTCCACGGTCAGCATCGATCCGACCAACGGCCTCCTGTTCCTCGGCGACTTCTCCGGCTTCGTCCACTGCCTGGAGGCCAAGACCGGCAAGGTCGTCTGGGTTTATGACATGAAGGCCCACATGTGGGGCTCGACTTTCGTGGCCGACGGCAAGGTCTATGTCGGCGACGAGGACGGCGATTTCGTGGTCTTGGCGTCAAAGGGCGGCGACAAGGCCACCGTCATCAGCGAGACCAATCTCGGCGCGCCGGTTTACGGCACCCCCATCGTGGCCAACGGCACGATGTATGTCATGAGCCAGACTCACCTGTTTGCCGTGGGCGCGGACGCCAAACCCGTCGCGACGGACGCCGGCACGGGTGTGCAGATCAAGAACTGATTCCCGGACCAAGCCTCAGGCCGACGGTGATTGTTCGCCGTCGGCCTTTTGCTTTTCCAGAACGGCCGTTGGCTTCCGTCCCGTCGGCGGTTACCCTCGCCGCGCTTGAATCGAGACGGAACCAAGGCTGCCAAGGCGTTTGTCGGCATCTTTTTCGCAACGCTGTTCCTTTACGTGACCTTCTACGGCGCGTGCGCGGCCACGCGGCGCAAGGGCGGGCCGTGGGTCGTCACCCAGGACCGCCTGCCGGACGGAACCCCGGTCCTGCGCATCGAGCATCACCGCATCCTCGGGATCAGCAACACGGTAAGCCTTGTGTTTCCGGGCGAACGGGCGCCGGAGCGGTTCACCAACTCCCCGCTGCGGCGCATTTACACCATGCCGATCACGAATGCCCTGCCGTTCGGCCCGACGGAGTTTGTGGACGTCACGTTCCTGCCCGGCACGGTGGCCCTCGATGCATTCGGGCACCTTGTGGAGATGGTGCCCCGCACTCTTTACCTCGACGGTCAGGAAATCCCGTGGTTGCCCGGAACGAACATCACGGTGCAGTCCACGACCAAACTGGGCCCGGAGAAACGACCCGCCCGCAAGCAGCGCTGAGCCGAGCTGCCAAACAGCCGATCAGTGTCCGCACTGCGCCTCGTGCCGCAGCGCGTGATCCACAAGCACCAGCGCCGTCATCGCCTCGACCATTGGCACGGCCCGGGGCAGCACACAGGCATCGTGACGTCCCCGCGGCTTGAGCGTGGTGTTCTCCAAATGGATGTCCACGGTGTCCTGCTCGTGGAAAACCGTAGCCGTGGGCTTGAAGGCCACCCGGAAGTGGATCAGTTCGCCGTTCGAGATGCCACCGACCACGCCGCCGCTGCGGTTGGTCACCGTTCGGACCCGGCCATCCACGTTGCGGATCGCGTCGTTATGCTGGCGCCCGGTCAGGTGGACGCCCTCAAAGCCGGATCCGATTTCAAACGCCTTCGTGGCCGGCAGCGAGAGCATCGCCTTGCCGAGGTCCGCTTCCAACCGGTCAAACACGGGATCGCCCCAACCGGCCGGCACGTTTCGCGCCACGCCGAGAATGATGCCGCCCACGGAATCCCCTTCCCCGCGGCGCTGTTCGATCAGGCGGATCATCTGGTCCGCCGCCGCCGCGTCGGGACAGCGCACGATGTTCGCCTCGACCTGCTCGAACGTGAAGGTTTCCGGAGCGACCGCCGCCTTCACGTCCTGCACCTGCGTCACGCAGGCGAGCACCTCCACGCCCCACCGTTCGCGCAACAGCTTCTTGGCCACGGCCCCGGCGGCCACGCGACCAATGGTTTCCCGGGCACTGGTGCGCCCGCCCCCCGGCCAGGCGCGAATGCCATACTTGGCATGATAGGTGTAGTCGGCGTGGCTCGGGCGGAACTTCGTCGCCATTTCCGTGTAGGCCTCCGAACGCTGGTCTTCGTTCTTCACCACGAGGCTGATCGGTGTGCCCAGCGTCCTGCCTTCAAAGGTTCCGGAAAGGATCTGCACCGCGTCCGCCTCCTTGCGCGGAGTCACGATCTTTGACTGGCCGGGACGCCGCCGGTCGAGCTCCGGCTGAATGTCAGCCTCGGTGAGCTCCAACCGGGGCGGGCAACCGTCAATGACGACACCGACGCCTCCCCCATGAGATTCGCCCCAGGTGGTGATGCGGAACAGATGGCCGAACGTGTTGCCCATGCGTGGGGCGAAGATGCGACAAAAGGCCCGTCCAGCAAAAGCGTGGAGTCGCCCTTCAGCGGCCAATCTCTGCGGCCAACTGTTCCGCCGTCCAGTTGCGCCGCGCTGCCTCCAGGCGATCGGCGGCCGCGCCGTGTTCCCAGACGGCGTAGCGGATGGTCTTCAACGGATCGGTTTGCAGAACCGCCTGTGCCAGGAGACCGGCCGCAAATCCCGCCAGCACGTCGCCGCTGCCGCCCTGGGCGAGCCCGGGATTGCCGGTGGGATTCACAAAAGTTGGCGCGGCGGAACCGGCAATCAGCGTCTGATGCCCTTTCAGCAAGGCGATGCCCGCAACCCGGCCCAGGTGTTCCGCCACGGAACAGCGATCGGACAGGGCGGCGGCCGAATCCTTCGGAAACCAGCGAACCGCTTCACCGGGATGCGGCGTGATGACCCGCGGCGCGAGATGATGATTCCAACAATGATGGCTCTGCATCATGGCTTGTCCGCTGAGGCTTCCATCGTGCGAACCCGCCCACCAAGTCCGATGCTCGGCCCCCAACCAGTCCAAGGCGGTCGCGTCCACGATGAGCGGCAACGGCAGCTCGCGCCACCAGGTCAGCGTCTGAGCCTTCAACCAGTCCGGCACATCGTTGCCGGCGAGTCCGGGCCCGATGAGCACGGCGCTGGCCTTGGCGGGCAGTTCCAGCGGTTCGCTCCACGGACTCACCATCGCGAAAACGAGCTGCGCGGCCACGGCGGGATAAGCCCCGGGTGACGTGATCACCGTCACCAATCCTGGACGCGCCGCTCCGGCCGCCCTCGCCGCCAGCACCGCCGCGCCGTGGTAGCCCAGACTGCCGGCCACGATGACGAGATGGCCGTAGCTGCCCTTGTGTGAATCCACCCGCCGACGCGGCGGAAACCCGGCGAAATCCGCCGCCACGGTCCAGGCTTGGCGGAACTTCCATCCCTCCTCGCGGCTCATGCCGGTGGTGGCGCCAATCACGGCTTCCGGGTCGGGGAGCAGGCCCACGTCGGCGGTGACTTCCAGCCGGCCCACGAACTCGTAGGCGGATTCCCGAATCAGTCCGCATTTCGGGGCTCCCACGGTCAACGTGACGTCCGCCCGGATGGCCGCACCGAAGTGGGCACCGGAATCGGCGTCGAGACCGGAGGGCACATCCACGGCGAGCACCGGCAATCCGCTCGCGTTCACGGTCTCGATCAGCCGGCACCATGCGGGCGCCAAGGGGCGGTTGAGGCCGATGCCGAACAGGCCGTCCACGACCAGGGCCGGTCGCGCCTCCAGCACGCGTTCCAACTCCGGTTGCGTCACGGAGGGATCGGTCACGTCGAGCAGTTCCATTAGGCAGCCGCCCGCCGCCGACAAGCTGCGCCCTGACGCCCGGACGTCGCTTCCGTTGTTGCCCTTGCCGGCAAGCAGCAGCACGCGCGAACCGGACGGAACCATTTCGCGAACCTTGCGCGCCACCGCTTCGCCGACCCGGGCGATGACGTCAGATTCCCGCCGGCCGGCAGCCCACGTCGCCTTTTCCCAAGCGCGCATCTGGGCAACGGTAAGGACAGGCAGCGGCATGGCTTGCGAGGCTCAGTTGACGGCCAGTTCCTGCTTGATGCCGAACTTCTCGATGCGTTTGCGCAACGTCGCGCGGGTAATGCCCAGGAGCTTGGCCGCCTGAACCTGATTGCCGCGCACTTCGCGCAGCGCCTCGATGACGAGGATTCGCTCCACCGCCGGAATCACCTTCAGTTTGGATTCACCGCGGGCCAAGCGGAACAGGGCCTGCGCCAGCGACTGCAAGTCGGCCGGAACGTTGGCGGCGATCGGGCCGGGCACCGACGCGGTGGCGGCCCCAGACTCGGCCGGCGCAGGTCGCACGGGCGCAGCAGTCGGCGTGGACCCGGCCACTACCTCCCCCGGCAAATCCGCCGGCAGAATGGCCAACCCCTTGGCCACTACCGTGGCACGGCGCAGCACATTCTCGAGTTCGCGGACGTTGCCCGGCCAATGGTAGCTCTCCAGCGCGACCAGCGTGGCTTCGCCGATGGATTTGGGCTTGCCGCCCGGACCGGCCAGTTTGCGCAAAAAATAATCCACCAGCAGCCGCACATCCCCGCGGCGATCACGCAGCGGCGGCATGTGGATTCGCACCACGTTCAGCCGATAAAACAGATCCTCGCGGAACTGTTTGCGGGCCACTTCCTCTTCAAGGTTCCGGTTGGTGGCGGCGATGACGCGCACATCCACCTTGATGGTCTCGTTGCCGCCCACCCGCTCGAAGGTCCCGCTTTGCAGAACCCGGAGCATCTTGGTCTGGGTCGCCGGGGACATGTCGCCGATTTCGTCGAGGAACAGCGTCCCACCATCGCACTGTTCAAACTTCCCGATGCGCTGCTGGGTGGCGCCGGTGAAGGCGCCCTTCTCATGACCGAACAGCTCCGACTCCAGTAGGTTCTCCGGAATCGCCGCGCAGTTGATCGCGAGAAACGGTTTGTCGGCCCGGCGGCTATAGGAATAGATGGAGCGGGCGACCAGTTCCTTGCCCGTCCCGCTTTCACCGGTGACCAGCACGGTCGCGTCGGTGCCCGCCACCTGGCCGATGAGCTTGAACACCGTCTGCATCGCGTCGCTGCGCCCCACCACGCCGACGTCGTAGTCCTCGTCCTCCAGCATCGGCTGCAAGGTCACCGCCTGGCGCATGTCACGGGCCGCCTTCAGGGCGTTGGCCACGAGCGCCTTGAGCTTCGGCACATCGAACGGCTTCAGCTGGTAGTCGTAGGCACCCAGCTTCATCGCCTCGATTGCGGTCTGGGTGGTGCCATACGCGGTCATCAGGATGACCGGGAGCTTCGGGTCGAGTTGGCGGATGCGCCGGAGCGTTTCCAGGCCATTGATCCCCGCCATGCGGATGTCCGAGATGACCAAGTCCGGCTTGATCTGGGAAATCAGCCGCAGGCCCTCCTCCCCGCTGGGCGCGGTATGCAACTCCAGGTCGGGCGAATCGAAAATGCGCCGGAAGCTGTAAAGCACGTCGGCCTCGTCATCGATGAGCAGGAGCTTGTCCATTGCGTGGCCCGGTTATGCCCGGAACCGGGCCGCCGACCAAAGCCGAAAGCACCGCGGCCCCCAACGCACGCTCGTCAGCCAAGCCAAAGACGGTCGCCCCGGAAACCGATTGCGGCGTCAGTTAAGATTTTTGTGGCAATCGGAAGCTCACTTGCTAGCTTCCGCGGCCTTCGTTCCGGCCAGCTTCCCGTGTGGGCGTCTCGCCAGAGCGAAAAAGACACCGCGTTCGACATCGCAGAAAACCGTGAGCGCCAACAAAGCTTCGACGTCCAAGACTTCGGCTTCGGCCAAGAAAAACGCGTCCAAGGCGGCCCCGCAGCCGGCCCCCGCCCCCGCGGCTCCGGCCGTGAAGACGGCCACCGCCAAGGCCCGCCATGTGGGCGCGGCCACCGTGTCGTCCATCTTGGGTCGCCCGCTCGCCAAGTTCAACAAGGGGTCCGGCCCGGTTTGGACACCGGTGGACAAGGTGAAGCCCGAGTGGCGCAAGTTTTACCAGAACCTCCTCGAACTGCACACCCGCCTGCGGGAGCAGATGAGCGGGCTGGCCAAGGAGTCCCAGACGGAGATGGAGAATTACAGCCTCCACATGGGCGACTCCGGCACCGACAATTTTGACCGTGACTTTGCCCTGAGCCTGCTTTCGTCCGATCAGGACGCGATTTACGAGATCGAGGAGGCACTCAAGCGCATCGAAAAGGGCAACTACGGTGTCTGCGAAGACAGCGGCAAGCCCATTCCCAAGGCCCGTCTGGAGGCGATTCCGTGGACGCGTTTCACGGTTGAGGCCCAGGCCCGTCTCGAAAAGGAAGGTGCCCTGCGCCAGCGCCGTTTGGGCGCCCTCGGCAGCGTGGACAGCGGCGGCGGTTCCGATTCCGACGATTCAGACGACGAACCGGACGAGAAGCCGGCCGCCAAAGAGAAGGAGTAACGATTTATGCCCCGCGAAATTGTCACGATTGAATGCACCGAAGCGCGCAAGGAAGGAAAGTCTCCGAGCCGCTACCAGACCACCCGCAACAAGAAGCTGCAGACCGACAAGGTGGAGAAGATGAAGTTCAACCCCGCTCTTCGCCGCCGCACCCTGCACCGCGAAATCAAATAATTTATGCCTCGCAAGACCAAGCTTGAGGAAAAGAAACGCCGCACGAACACCACGCGCACGCCGCGGCCGAAGCCCAAGATCGACTTCACCATCGACGCGATCGACTTCAAGAACGTGACCCTTCTGAAGCAGTATGTGACCGAAAACGGCCGCATCCTGCCCCGGAAATACACCGGCCTTCCCGCCCACTTCCAGCGCCAGCTGTCCCGAGCCATCAAGCAGGCCCGGCACATGCTGATGATGAAGTAAGGCGCCCGCGCCGATTCAACCGCCGAGTTTCGGCGGTTTTTCTGTCGCCGCTCAGTGCAATCCGTTTGCAACGCCATGTTTCGCCGGCAATTTTTCAGCATGATTCCCCGACTGCTGTTGGCGCTGACGGTTCTCTTGGGCTGGCTTCCGGAGGCGGCAGGAGCAGAAGGCCAAAAAGTCCGCATCCTCACCACCATTCCCCCGCTTTACTGCTGGGCGAAGAACGTCGCCGGCGATGCGGCCGAGGTGGACAACCTGCTGCCGGCCGATGTCGGCCCGCACGACTTTCAGCTTCGGCCCAAGGACCGGGAACGCATCCAGTCCGCGGACATCGTGTTCCTGAACGGGCTGGGACTGGAGAACTGGCTAGAAAAGGTCATCAAGAGCACTGACCGACCGGGCCGGTTGGTCGCCGAAGCATCGGCAGGCATTGCCCACACGAACCTGATCTTCGATCTGCCGCAACTGCAGGTTGGATCGGGAGGCGGGCACGGACACGACCACGGAACGGGGCCCAATCCGCATATCTGGCTGGATCCCCTTCTGGCCAAACATGCGATCAGCAATCTCGTCACCGCCCTCTCCCAGGCTGACTCCGCGAACGCCGCCCGCTACGCCGAGAATGCCCGCCGTTACTGCGAACGCTTGGACCACCTGGACGCGGAACTGCGGAAAGAAATTGCCCGGCTGCTGCGGAAGGACGTGATCACATTCCATGACGCCTTCCCGTATTTCTGCCGCCGCTACGGCCTGAAGCTGGTCGGTGTGATCGAGGAGGTCCCCGGTTCGTCCCCTTCTCCGCGCTACCTCGCCGCGCTGTCGAAAGCCATCCGGGATCGCGGGGTCAAAGTGGTCTTCACCGAACCGCAGTTCAATCCCCGCCTGGCCCAGCAGCTGGCCCGTGACCTCGGACTGTCCGTGGCTCAATTGGATGTCCTCGAAACCGGTTCATTGACGACCGCATCCTACGAGGACGGGATGAGGCGAAATCTCAAGTCGCTCGCCGACGCCCTGCGCTGAACCTATGCCCGCCATCCAGTTCCATTCCGGCGGGTTGGCAATCGAGGTGCGCGGGCTGAAGGTCACCTTGGGCGACACGCAGGTCCTGCGCGGAGTGGACTTTCACGTTCCCAAGGGCCAGATCGTGGCCCTGATCGGTCCGAACGGTTCCGGCAAGACCACCCTGCTCCGCTGCCTGCTGGGACTGCACCAGCCCGACGCGGGCGAGGTTCGCCTGTTCGGGCAGAAGCATTCCGCACCAGTGCTCCAGCGGGTGGGATACGTGCCCCAACGCCTCGCGTTGGACCGGAGTTTCGTGCTCAGCGTGCGTGAGTTTCTTTGCCTCAAACTCGCGACCACCCGCGATTGGTTCTGGCGGCGCCATGCGTCCACCGATGCCGTCCTGAAGCCCGTGCTGGAGGAGTTCGACGTGGAACGCCTGCTCGACCGCCCGCTTGCGGGCCTCAGCGGCGGCCAACTGCAGCGGGTGCTCATCGCCTTCAGCCTGCTGGGCAATCCAGACCTGCTGCTGCTCGACGAACCCACCGCCGGAGTGGACACCCCGGGGGAACACACATTTTACGAACTCATCACCCAGGTGCATCGGCGCCACCAACTGACCGTGGTGCTGGTGTCCCACGACCTGTCCATGGTCTTCCGTCACGCCTCGCGGGTCTATGCACTGAACGGCGTGATCTGCTGCGAGGGCACGCCCGAAGAGGTGATGAACGCCGATTCGCTGAAGCAGGCCTACGGCATCCACGTGACTCCCTACCATCACGACCACGCCCACGGTCATCGCCACGTCCATGTTCAGTGAACCCTACATGCAGCGGGCGCTGATGATCACGGTGCTGCTGGCGCCGCTGTGTGCGTTGCTGGGGGTGTTCGTCACGGCGCGGCGCATGTCGTTCTTCAGCGACACGGTTGCCCACTCCGCGCTGGCCGGAGTTGCCGCGGGATTCTGGCTGGGAATGCCCGATCCGACCTGGGCAATGCTGGCGGTCAGCCTGCTTGTGGCCGGGCTGATCCTCTGGCTGAAGGAAAGAACCCAACTGCTGACCGACACCATCATGGCCCTGCTGATGTCGTCGTTCATGGCGCTCGGCATCGTTGGGTTCAGCCTCCTCAAGGGATTTCGCGGCGAACTGCACCGCTATCTTTTCGGGGACATCCTGAGCGTCGGCGGCGTGGATGTCGGCCTTGCCGTGGCCGCGACCGTGGTGGTCGGCGGTGTCATGTTCAGGCTTCTGAGCTCCCTCACGCTGCTCACGGTGCAGGAGGACTTGGCGCATCTGGGCGGCCACTCGGTGCGCGGCCTGAACTACCTTTTCGTCCTTCTGCTTACCGCGGTGGTGGCGCTCAGTATCCGGTTGCTGGGAATCATCCTTGTGACGTCGCTGCTGGTGATTCCACCCGCCGCCGCCCGGAATTTGGCGGCGAACTTCCGCCAGCATGTCGCACTCAGCGTGCTTGCCGGGCTGGTCGGTGGATTCGGTGGAGTGGCCGCAAGTTACCAATTCGATCTCCCCTGCGGACCGACCATCGTGTTGGCCTGCTCGGCGCTATTCCTCCTGTCGCTGCCCTTGGCATCGCTGCGGAAAGCCCGGGTTCCCCGAACATGAAACAGCCCTGCGGCCAGCATTCCCATCCGCACCGGCTCATCCAGCAGCCGCTCACCGAATTGACCGAACGGCTCCGGCAAGGTGCCCGCAAGATCACCGGCCCGCGCCAGGCCATCCTCGACGTGCTGCGCCGCCACCAGAGTCCCCTTAGCAACAAGGAAATCCACGCCGCCCTCGGCAAGGAAAGCTGCGATCTGGCCACGGTCTATCGGAACCTGAACACCCTGGAGGAAATGCGCCTCGTGCGCCGCTTCGACCTGGGCGACGGCGTGGCGCGCTTTGAACTGCTGGCCGAAGGGGACGATGGCCACCACCACCACTTAGTCTGCCGGAAGTGCTCCCTCGTGGTCGAAATTGACGAGTGTTTTCCCGCGGACATCGAAGCCGAAATCGGCCGCCGGCACGGGTTCACCCAGGTCAGTCACCGACTGGAATTTTTTGGGCTGTGCTCCCGCTGCCAGGTGGCACCAAAACCCGTCGTCTGACCCGACATCATGCGCCTCGACCAATGGCTCTGGGCCGTGCGCCTCTACAAGACCCGCACTCTCGCGGCCGATTCCATCAAGGGCGGCCACGTCAAGGTGAACGGCGATCCCGCCAAGCCCGCCCGCGAGGTAAAGCCCGGTGACCGCGTCGAAGCCCTTTGCGGCAACGTCCGTCGCACCCTGAAGGTGCTGGGAGCTCCGGGCTCGCGCGTCGGCGCCAAGCTCGTGCCGGAATTCGCGGAAGACCTCACGCTACCCGAGGAATACAGCCGTGCGCGCGATCCGGTGTTCGTCACGCCGGTTTTCCGTCCCAAGGGCGCCGGTCGGCCGACCAAGCGGGAACGCCGGCAACTGGACGGCTTGGGATTCTGAGGTGGCTCAATCGTTCCGAGACCGCCATCCGACCGTGATCAGCCCAACGCCGAGCAGCATCGCCGCGGCGCCGTAAAGGCGGGCCTTACGTCGGTCAACTCGCTCTGCACCGAAAGCGCTCTGCACTTTGCTGAACCCGGGCTTTCCGGGTGCCTGAAAAGCATGTCCGAGCACCATCGGCTCAGGACGGATGGCTGAATCCAAACCGACCAAAAAGAGAACGCCGCCGAGCATCAGCCCGACGGCGAACATTCCTGAGCGACGAGCCCTCATTCAAATCACAAGGCCGGCGCGGCTGGCGAGGGCACAAACCGTCACACGACAAACCATTCCTTCTGAAAAGTGATCCTGCTGCCGGTCGCCACGGCTTCGTTCGCCTTGATGGCGGTGACGGTGGCCTCGAATCCGGCCTGCCAGTTGCCGGTCGGCGCGGTGCCTTCATTGACGTGCTCGATGAACTTCTCCAGCGCGTATTTGACCGGTGAATCGGTCTCGCTGGCGGCTTCGGCGGGTTTCTTGCCCTGCGCGAGGATCTTGGTCGCGTTGGCGACCAGCGCGATGCCGGAATCGCTCAGGATGTCGTCTTTGCGGGCATAGACTTCCCAGCCGAGCAACGGTGCATCCACCTCCTTGAACATCCACCCCTTGTTGTCGCGGATGAGGATCGCGGCGTCGCTGCCGTAAAAGATCTGGTGCTCCGACTCGAACGAACACGCCAGCGTCGAGGCGAATGTCATCCGCACACCGCCGGGATACTCGACCACCGCCTGCACGGTGTCCGCGACCTCACGGTCATCCTGCCACTGGAGGATGCTGCCGAAGCCGGTCACCGACACGGGCAGCTTGTCGAGATACCAGCTCGTGCAATCAAGCGAGTGGATGCCGATCTCCCCGATCAGACCAATCGACGTGTCCTTGTAGAGACGCCAGTTGAGCGCCTTTTCGCGCTCGGAATTCGGGGAGGCACGGCGCCACGAATTCTTCTTGTTGAACTGGGCGTAGGCCGACGCGGTCTTCCCCGAAGCACCGGTGCGGAAGAACTTGAGCACGTGGTGATGCTGCGGGTTGCCGCGAAACTGAAGTCCGGCCTGGAAGATCTGCTTGGCGGGCAACGCCGAGGCCGCCTTCGCAATCAGCCGGGCGTCATCAATCGTGTGCGCCAACGGCGCTTCCAGATACACATGCTTGCCGGCCTGGAGCGCGGCGAGGGCAATCTCCTTGTGGAGGTGGGTGGGCGTGGCAATGACCACGGCCTGCACTTCCTTGTCGTCGAGCACCGCCCGATAATCCTCGACCTGCTTGGCACTCGATGCGGTTTCCGCAGCGCGACGGATGGACGACTTGTAATTGTCGCAGATGGCGGCCACCGGGCCGTTGGGCAGCTTGGCGAGTTGGGTGATGACCTCGCGTCCCTGCGCGCCGAGGCCGATAATTCCAAACTTCACCGGCGGCCCCACGGGCTTCTCCTTGTAGTTCGGATCCGCCTTCGGCACCGGCAGCGTGCCGTCCGCGGGTTTCGCAGCCTCTTGGGCGGTGATCGGAACGCCTCCGAGGGCGGCCATGAGGGAGGCGAAGGAGCCGGCTTTGACGAAGTCCCGGCGGTTCAGATCGGACACGGGTGTGCTCATTGGAATTGGCGCGATGTTACCGGCGCGTTGGACGCTGCCAAGCCGCCGTTGATTCGTTCCGGCTGCAGTGACTTCAGCGAGCTTCGCACCAACGGACCGCACTCACCTGCCGCCTACTTTGCTTCCACCGGATCGCCCACCCAGCGGAACTCGCTGAAGGTCGTTTCGGAGTCCACGTCGAGCGACTTCACCAGCAGGGCCCGACCGCGCACCCGGGCGGTGATTGATTCGATCAGCGACTCCGCGCGGTCCGGTGCCGGACGGAACCGGATGCGGGTCTGAAATTCACTGAGGCTGAATACTCCGGTTTTGCTGATCTTTTCGGTGTTCGCGATTTCCAAACTCTCCACCGTCGGCTCCTTCCGCCGGACCACCAACGTCCCGCGGATCTTGCCCGCCATCAGCTTCGCCTCCTCGTCGTCGGCCTTCATCCGAAAGCGGAACGTCAGGCGCTCGGAATCCTCGCGGGCCAATTCCAACGAAGACTTGTCCACCAAGCCACCCAGCTTCAGTGCCTTGCCGCCTCCGTGACGCCGCTCCTCCGCATACTTCTTTAACTGTTTATCCGTGGGCGGCTTGCCGGCCTTGAGCATCAGCTTCCAGCGCTGGCCTTTGGGCGCGGTCGGATCGTGAGTCTCGACGGTCTTCTTGCCCTCCTCCGTGGTCGTCACCGTAAACGCCCAGCCGTCGAGTTTGGTGGCATCCGCCCGGCGGATCGCTTCCTCGGCAATTTCGGTCGCCAGCGATTTCGGTGCCGGACTTTCTGCCAGCACGCTGACAAGGCCCGAAATGCTCAACCACGCGGCAAACAGAAGGCAGAATTTCATTTGGAGACGGGATGGCGATGGGAATGACATGGAGTTTGGTCAACGCCTTGCCGGATGGACCGGCCGGCCGCAACCGCGTTCAACTGCCCGGCAAGCCGGCCAAACCAACGCTGGGCAGCCCCCTTCGCCTCATTTCGCCGCCCCAATCTGCCGCGCAATTTCGAAGGCCACTTCCAGCGCCACTTTGGCCTGGGCGCCGGTGACCTTGGGGGTCTGGCGTTCGCGGACGCAGTTGATGAAATGGGCCAGTTCCAGCCGCAATGGCTCGTCCTTGGCGATGGGCACCGGCTCGCGGACAATCTTCTTCCCGGCGAATTCGCTGACGATGGTCGAATCCTTGGCGGCCAGCAGCTTCTTCAGCAGTGAGCTCTCCGATTCGCCTTCGCGCGCCAACCGATAGATGAAGCCTTCCTGCGCTCGATAATCGAGGCTGATATAGCTCGTCTGCTCGCCGCCGCTGAAGACCCGGATCTTGCGCATCCGCTCGGGGCTGATGCGGCTGGCGGTGAGGTTGGCGACGCAGCCATTGGCGAAGCGCAGCCGGGCATTCGCAATGTCCTCGCTGGCGCTGAGCACGGGAATGCCCACGGCATCCACGCTGACCACCGGGGACTTCACAAAAGCGAGCACGACGTCGAGGTCGTGGATCATGAGGTCGAGCACCACACCGATGTCGGTGCTGCGGGCCGGATAGGGGGAAAGGCGATGGCACTCGATGAAGCGTGGCTCGGTGGCGACCTGTTCGAGATAGGCGAACACCGGGTTGAAGCGCTCGACGTGTCCCACCTGCAGCACCAGCGAACGCGCCTGGGCGAGTTCGACCAATTCGGCCGCCTGGGCGGCGTGGTCGGTCATGGGTTTTTCCACGAGGACGTGTTTGCCGGCGCTGAGAAGTTCCTTCGCCAGAGCATGGTGGGTGACCGTCGGCGTCACGATGCTCAGCGCGTCGCTCGCCGCCGCCGCCTCGGACACCGAAGCAAACGCCCGGACACTGTGCTGCTGGGCAATCTTGCGGGCCGCCTCGGCATTCACGTCGTAAACGCCGGCAAATTCGCACGCGTTGGCCTTGGCCAGATCGGCGTAGAGCCGGACATGATGCTGGCCAAGCGAACCGGTGCCGAGCACCGCCACGCGGGGTTGCGAAGACATGGGCGGAAGGTGCGGAAGCCGCCGCAAAGTCCAAAGCTCAAAGTCGGCAGGCTGTCAATGCCAAGCCGGTTCCCGCCGGAGGGTGACGCCGATGAACCGCCAGCGTTCGCGGAAGTCCGCGTGAGTCAGGCGAGCCTCGCCACTGATCGGGTCACCCACGACGACTTCCCGGTCGTTGACCTCCAGCACGGTCAGCCAATGGTCGAGAAACAGGCCGAACTTCACGATCACCAGGGTCACTCCGGCGTTGCGCAGTTCGTCCACCGATCGGAACCGGCGCAGTTCCGCCTGCACTCCGGCTTTCCCGAACCGTTGGTTCAGCACCTGCGCCAGCACATCGGGCGGCGTGCCGGTCGCGCTGCTGGTGCCGGCGAGCAGGGCCAACTCCCCTTCCCCGGCCTTGATCCCGAGCCGATGCAATCCGGTCACCGCGGCCGCCGGGCCACAGGTGTAATCCGTGCTCTGCCGGCAGATGCCATCCGTAGGAATCCTTGTGGGGAGCGCGGCCAGAAACGAGCGGTTGGACGCCATCGCCACGGCCGGCCACAGGGAGAAATAGAGGACCGCCACCGCCACGAGGATGCCGAGCGCCCGCCGCTCCCTCGCCTGTGGCAACCGCGGCACCAAGGCGCTGAAGATCATCGCCACCACCGTCGCCATGAGGGCGAGTTTCCAGCGGCCGACGAAAACCCAGGCCACGAGCGGATGCAGGGCCCATTCCGGCCGCCGGACCGCCACCGCGAAGGCCACGATGACCGCGAGCGGGACGAGATAACCGAGCAGCCACCAGTGTCGCGGCAATCGAGAGGCGGCCATCCCCAGTTCGGCGCCCGCACCGGCCGCAGCCAGAGTCAGCAGCGCTGCCAGCCAAGGGTTCATGGGCGAACGCTGGCTGAACCGGCTGGCGGGTGTCGAGTCACGGCATGCTTCGTTGCGATTTGAACTCCATTCCAACGAAGCCCCCAGGCGGGCCGAAGTTAGACTTCCGCCGCACGGGAGTTTCCCCCATCCTGTCACCCGTGGATTCCGCCGCAGTTTCTGGAAGCCGTTCTGCCTCACCGCCTTCGGGCCCGGTCACCCCGGTGCCCCGGGGCGAGTTGGGCAAGGCCCTCGCCCTCTACCGGGTGATGTTGGCTTCACGGCTCGTGGATCGGGTCGAGATGGAATTGGTGAACCGGGGGGAGGCGTTTTTCCACGTCGGCGGGGCCGGTCATGAGGCATGCGCGGCTCTCAATTCCCACCTGACTGCCGACGACTGGCTGCATCTGCACTACCGCGACAAGGCCCTGATGCTCGCCCGGGGAATCCCGGCGGAACAGTTCTTCCACAGCTCGCTCTGCACCGCCGGATCGCACTCCGCGGGTCGCCAGATGAGCGCCCACCTGAGCGCACCGGAACTCAAGGTTCTCAGCCTGGTCGGTCCCGTTGGAAACAACGCCTTGCAAGCCGTCGGCGTGGCCCACGAAGTCATCGCGGAACGGCGCCGCAATGCCCGCAACGGTGCCGCGCCGTTGGTGGTCTGTGCGGTGGGCGACAGCACAAGCCAGCAGGGAGAATTCCTGGAAGCGGTGGCGGAGGCCGTCCGCGCACAATTGCCGGTGCTGTTTTGGATCGAGGACAACGGTTACGGGATCTCGACCCGCACCGGCGGCAGGACATTTTATCATCGCCCCGATGGCGAAGCGTCCGAGTTTTACGGCATGGCGGTGCACCGTCTGGATGGCCGTGATGCCTTGGGCTGCGAGCATGCGCTCGGCCCCATCGTCGCTGCCGTTCGGTCGGGCAAACCCACGGTCGTCGTCTTCCAGGTCGAGCGGCTTACGCACCACACCAATGCGGACGACGAGCGGATCTATCGCGAAGAGGGCGAACTGAAACAGGTTCGTGCCCAAGCCGATCCGATCAGCCAACTGCGAGACCGGCTCGTGGCGGCAGGAGTCGCAGACGCCGAGCTCGCCACGCTGGCCAATGACCTGGAAGCGGAGATTCGCGCCGCCGCCGATCGGGCGCTCGCCTCTCCCAACCCGACGGCAAACCTCGATGCCCGGGCGCCTGCGGGTGACACGGCACGCAGTTCCGCCTACGCGTCCCAGCAGAACCCGCCGTTCACGAAGGCGGCCGAGGCAAAGCCGCTCTCCATGATCGAGGCCATGCGGGAAGTCCTCCGCGCGCATCTCGGTTCCGATCCGCGGGTGACGCTCTACGGCGAAGACATCGAGGACCCCAAGGGCGACGTCTTCGGTCTGACCCGCGGCCTGACCCGGGCGTTCCCCGAGCAGATCCAGAATTCCGCGCTCAGCGAGTCCACCATTGTCGGGGTCAGCGTCGGTCGGGCTCTCGCTGGCGGCAGGCCGGTGGCATTCATCCAGTTCGCCGACTTTGTGCCGCTGGCATTCAACCAGATCGCCGCGGAGCTGGGTTCGATCTTTTGGCGCACGGACGGTGGCTGGCACTGCCCGGTGATCGTGCTGGCACCCTGCGGCGGATATCGGCCGGGACTGGGCCCGTTTCACGCGCAGACCTTCGAGAGCGTTTTGGCCCACGTTCCCGGCATCGACGTGGTCATGCCCAGTTCCGCTGCCGACGCGGCGGGCCTGCTCAATGCCGCCTTCGCCAACCAAGCCACCGGACGACCCACCGTCTTTCTGTATCCCAAGGTGTGCCTGAACGATCCGGCGTTGGCCATGCCAGGGAGCGCCCTGCCGGAGGTGATGCAACCCGGCCGGGCCCGCTTCCTTGCCCGCGGAAACGACCTCACCCTGGTGACTTGGGGCGGCACGACCCCGCTTTGCCACCGGGCAGTGCGGGCGCTGGAAGCCGGTGGCATCGGCGTGGACCTGATCGATTTGCGTTCGCTGAGCCCCTGGGACCAGGAGGCGGTCTGCGCGAGCGCGGCCCGGACCGGAAAGCTGGTGGTTGTCCATGAGGACAATCTCACCTGCGGCTTCGGCGCGGAGGTCTTGGCCGTGGTCGCGGAGCGGGTGGAAACTCCCGTAAAGGCCCGTCGGGTCACCCGCCCCGACACTTACGTGCCGTGCAACTACGTCAACCAGCTGGAGGTGTTGCCCAGCCTGAAGCGCATTCTGGAAACCTGCGCCGCGCTTTGCGGCGCCGACGTGACGTGGCAAGGGGACACCGCGGCAGTCGCCGGCCTGACAGTCCTGGAAGCGGTCGGCTCCAGCCCCGCCGACCAGAATGTTGCGGTGGTCGAATGGAAGGTCCGGGAAGGCGACACAATCGCGGCCGGCGACCTCATCGCCGACTGCGAAGCCGACAAAGCCACGTTCGAGCTGCGCGCACCGGTGAGCGGAGTCATCACCGAGTTGCTGCCGACCGACGAAAAGGTTCCGGTGGGAAGCCAGCTTGCGAAGATCGCCACCTCAACCGGGGCCGCTGTCCTGCCCAAGCGGGTGCCGCCCGAACTGACACCAACGGTTCGCCGGCAGCCCCGCGCCGCCGCGGGGGCCACGATGGCACAAGCGCAGTCCTTTCCGGCCGCGGGCTGCCGGGTGGTTGGAATTTCCACGGTGGTCGCAGCTCCCGCCGGACGCATCGTCACGAACGAAGAATTGGTTCGCCGATTCCCCGGTCGCAGCGCGGCCGACATTGTCCAGCGCACCGGCATCGAATCACGTCCGCTGCTGGCCGAAGGGGAAACGGTGCTCACATTGGCGACCCGCGCCGCCAAGGCCGCGCTGAAACAGACCGGCCTGACGGTTGCGGATCTGGATGCCATCTACGTCAGCACCAGCTCGCCCATTTCGCTGAGTCCGAGCATGGCGTGCCTGCTGCATCATCAGCTCTGTCTGGATGGCCCGGCCAAGGACGTTCCTGCCAGCGACCTGCTTGCCGCCTGCACCGGCTACCTTTACGCGCTCCAAGCCGCCTTCGATTTCTGCCACGCAAAGCCCGAGGCGAACATCCTCGTCGTCACGGCCGAGGCGATGAGCACGTTCACGGACCCGGACGACTTCGACACGGCCATCGTGTTCGCGGATGCGGCGACCGCGACCCTCGTGCACGGCCCGCGATCGTCGCAGTTCGCTTCGTCGCGGGCGCACCTCCACCGCCCGGTGCTCAGCGCCCGGGGCGAAGACGGATCCGTTCTCCACCACGGCCGTCGCGGGGATCCGCACGTGAACATGGACGGGATGAAGGTGTTCCCCATGGCCGTCCGCCAGTTGCTGGCGCTGCTCCGCCAAGCATGCGCCGTGGATCAGTTGGCGGTCGAGGAGCTCGACTACATCGTCCCGCACCAGGCCAACGGCCGCATTCTCGATGCCGTGGACCAGCGGCTGAAGATGCCCAAGGGCCGGCTCGTAAACCGGGTAAGGCACAGCGGAAACACCAGCAGCAGCACCATTCCCCTGGTGCTGGCTGCATTGCTGCAGGAGCAACCGCGCGGCAAGGCCGGTCTGTGCGCCTTCGGCGGCGGATTTACCTTTGGCGCGGCGGTGCTGGAGTTCACCTGATTTCCCCGGTTCGCGCTTCAATCGGCCCACCCGTTCGGGCAACCTCTGCCGGTGCCGAACGGCTCCCTTCCGATAGCGCTACTGCTACTCCTGCTTGCTGCGGGCAGCTTCTTTTTTGCCGCGGCGGAAACAGCCCTGTTCTCGCTGGGACAATGGCGACTCCGTGGTCTCAGCCAGGAAAAAAGCCGGAGCTCCCAGACGGTCGTCGAATTGCTGGCCCAGCCGGAAGATGTGCTGTCCGCCATCGTGCTCGGCAACACCCTGAGCAATGCCTTTGTCGTGATCATCGGGTTCTTCGCGCTGATGAACACCGGGTGGCCGACCTGGCTGACCACCTGCGGCCTGTTCGTGCTGCTGCTCCTGTTCTGCGAAGTGACGCCCAAGGCTTTGGCGGTCCGTGAACCGGAAAAATGGGCCCGCCGCTGCGCATTGCCGCTCGCGGTTGTCGTCAAACTAACCGGCCCACTGCACCGGGCCGGCCAACGCCTCGTGCGGCAGGTGCTCACCGGCATCACCCCGGCCGCCCTCAAGCCGGTGGTCGCCAACGCCACCGACGAGGTCGCTGACCTGGTTCAGCTCGCGCATCGGCAGGGAACTCTCGCGGAGGGCGAGAAGGAGATCATTCTCCAGATCCTCTCCCTTGACCGACGGACCGCAGCCGACGTGATGCGGCCGCGCGCCCAGATGACCATGCTGCCGGACGACCTTGATCCGGCTGAACTGGCGGCCCGAGCCCGGGCGGCCCGCCACCATCGTATCCCGCTTTACGACGAGTCTCCTGACACCGTGGTGGCCATCCTGAACACCCGAACTTTTCTCGTCTCGCCCGACACCGCCTTGGATGAGTCTTTGGAGTTTCCATCGTTCGTCCCTGCAACCATGAACCTGCTGCAGCTGTTCGAGTCGTTGCAACGGCAGCAGCGCGGCATGGCCATCGTGCTGGATGAGTTCGGAACCACCACCGGCCTGGTGACCCTGGAGGACATCCTTGAGGCGGTCGTTGGCAAGATCCGCGGCGAAGGCGAGGCCGAACACTTCGTGATGGAACGGCTCGCGACCGACCGCTGGCGCCTGAATGGCGCGATGCGAATTGATGACTTCAGGCGGGAGTATCCGGAGCTGGGCGAGGTCGAATCCGTGGATACCATGGGGGGCTTGACCGTGAAAATCGCGGAAGTGGTTCCGACAGTCGGGGACGCGTTTGAATTCCGGGGATTGAGGCTCTCGGTGACCCAGGCCGACGAACGCCGGGTTCGCGAGTTGATCGTCGAGAAGCAGGAGGGACGGGCATGAGCCTGGACTGGCTTCACTGGGTCGGTGTTGGCGGTTGGTTTCTCCTGTCGGCATTTCTGTCCGGCATGGAGGCCGGAGTGATGGCCTTGAGCCGCCTGCGGGTCAGGCATCTTGCCCGCAACGGGAACCGCGGGGCGCGAACGATCCTTCGCTACCTTGAGGCCCCGGAGAACTTTCTTTGGACCATTCTGGTCGGCAACACTCTGGCCAACTTCGCGCTCGTGATGCTTTTGGCCACCGATTTCCACCAGTGGTTCGGCGATCGTCCCGCCATTCTCTGGCCGGTCCTCATCGGATTGGGACTTACCCTGTATGTTTTCGGCGACCTGCTCGCGAAGGCCCTGTTCCGGAGATTTCCAAACCGGCTGACGCTGAAGCTGGCACCGGTGTTCCAGTTTCTGCATTTCGCGCTTACACCGCTGGTCGCGGGCGTGGAACGATTTGCCACCCTCCTGCTCAAGCTCACCGGCGCCCAGACCCTGACCACCAACCTGTTTGGCAACCGGGACGAGCTGCGGGCCCTGATGCTCGATTCTGGAAAGGAGCTCGGCGCGACCGAACGGACCCTGATCGCGCGGGTTCTGGATCTTCAGAACCGGACCGTCGGTCAGGTGGCCCGCCCGCTGGACCTTGTCGAATCCGTGACCGCGACGACACCGATCGCGGAAGTCGTCGCGAAATGCGCGGCCACCAATCACACCCGTCTGCCCGTCTGGAGCAACGATCGACGTGACCGGCGAATCGTGGGTTTCGTCAGCCTCAAGAACCTTCTGTATCGGGAATCGCCTCCAGTGGACGCCACCGCCGGATCGCTCCTCATCCCGGCACAGTTTTTGGATGAATCAGTCCGCCTGGAGGTGGCGCTGCGGCGGCTTCAGCGGAGCGGACAGCCATTAGCCATCGTGGTGGACCGCAATGGCCGGGAACGGGGCCTCGTGACGCTGGCCGACATCCTGAGGGTCGTATTTGGGGAGGTAACCGTATGAATCCCGACCTGCTGGCCACGTTGGCGACGAAAGCCGTCATCGCGGTTGCACTGGTCCTTTTCAACGGCTTCTTCGTCGCCGCCGAAATCGCCCTCGTTAAAATCCGAGACACCCAACTGGAAGCAGCCGTCGGGAAGCGCCGGCGCGGCGCCGCTGCGGCCAGGGCGCTGAAACGCAACCTCAACGTCGCGATTACCGCGACCCAACTGGGCATTACCCTCGCTGGGATGGGGCTGGGGCGCTACGTGGAACCCATGGTCGAAGTGCTCGCGGAACCCGCGCTGCACGCACTTGGTTTGCCGCCCAAGCATTGGGCCTACAGCGTCGCGATCGGCGCCGGCTTCGTGCTGACCTCGTTTGTGCTGATGATCGGCGGTGAGGCTCTGCCCAAGGCGCTAGCCATCAATCGCACCGAATCCATCGCTCTCGCTCTCGCCGGCCCGCTGACGTGGTTCATCCGGCTCGCCAAACCGTTCATCGCGATTGTGAACAACACGGCTCTCTGGATCGCCCGAAAGCTGGGAGTCGAGTCGTTGGAAGAGGAAGGTGCTCATACTCCGGAGGAGCTTCGGCTGATGGTCATGTCCGCCAACAAGGACGGCCACGGAACCGATTTGGGTCGGGAGATCGTGCTGAACTCCCTGGACTTGCGCCGGCGAGTGGTGGCTGAAGTCATGCGGCCGCGCCGTGAAATTACGTTTCTGACCACCGAACAGTCCCTAAGCACCTGTCTGGAAGTGGCTGAAAAATCCCGTTATTCCCGCTTTCCCCTCTGCGAAAACGGCGACCTCGATCGAACGCTGGGAGTCGTTCACTTCAAGGACCTGTTCGCTCTGCGGAACTCCGCCGAAGCCGGTCGCGATCTCACCGGCGTTGCGCGCAAACTGATTTTTGTTCCGGAGACCGCGCGCCTTGAACGTCTTCTGCAACTGTTTCTCACGCGAAAACTGCACTTCGCCCTCGTGGTGGATGAATACGGCACAACCACCGGGATGGTGACGCTGGAGAACGTCCTCGAGGAACTGGTTGGCCAAATCCAGGACGAATTCGACTTCGAAAAACCTCGCATGACGAGACGGGGCGAGGGAGAGTGGGAGTTGGACGGCGCGTTGCCGCTGTTTGAGCTTGAGGAACTAACCGGGGAAACGCTGGAGGTCACCGAAGTGAATACCATTGGCGGTTGGATCACTTTGAAGCTGGGCGGATTCCCCAGAAAGAACGACCAAACCCAAGTCGGAGATTTTCAGCTGACTGTCGAGGAATTGGACGGCCTTCGGGTCAGCAGAATCCGCGTCCAGCGACTTGCGGAGCCGTCGCAGACTTCGGTGTAGTCACCGTTTGAAGCTCAGGGGGCCGGCGAATTGTCACTCCGTCGGCCGTGATTCAGCGAAACGGACTCGTCGAGCCGTTGAGTCAGATTCATCGAAGCCATTCGCTTGAGGGATTCTTCATACTGCGGGACAGATGACTGAAAGCGGTCAAGGCCCCACAGATCGGCCAGAACAATACCGCGCTTCAGTTTCAGGCCGTAGGCCAGGGATGTCTCAAGCTCCGCCATGGTCGGAACCGAAAATGCTTCGGACTTCGCCAAGGCATCCATCGCCCCGTTTCCGAGCCGGGTAAGTATCAGCGAAACAACTGAGGCTCCCGCCTCAAACGAGAAATCAATCGAGCGTTTGACCCAATTCAGCCCTTGTTCAGACGCCACGAATGGGGGCCGAACGAGCAGAAACGACCGCAACTCAACTCCGTGTGCAAACAGTTCACCCGCAGCGGCCGCGAATTCGTCCACGGAGAAACCCTTGTTCAGTTCCAACAGCGCCTGCGGGTGCGCAGTTTCCAAACCGATCGCCACCTGCAGTTTCGCCGGCTGAATGGCATCGCGAAACCGCCAAATAGCTTCCCCGACGAAGGCTGGATGACTTTCCACAACCACCTTTTCGTATCGTCGCAAATGAGGAATGGCTTCCTCCCTCAAAGCCATGGGCATCGCGGCTCGATCAAAAAATGATCCCGCATTGTAAACTTTGACCCATCGACCTGCCCGGAGTTCGCTCTCGAGGGGAGGGATAAACTGGGGCCTGAGATCCTCCGTGCTGGAATTGTCCAGCGTGTGCTTCCAAAGGTCGCAGTGCACGCATCGCCACGGACACTGGCGCCCTCGAATCAAAATTGTGACGCAATCCTTCAGCGCGCCATGACCATCCGGCTCCGGTTCCACAAACGGCGTATGGTTGCTGGAAGATGAGCGATGAGAAACATCAACGCCACCGCGCTGCCGAGAGACCCATTGGCGCCTGGCCAGTGGTTCTATCGGAGGCTCTTCAGGCACTGCAGCAACATCAGACATCCGGAAAACAAAAAGGGCGCGCAGCGGTTGACTGCGCGCCCGGGATTGAAACTGCGGTCAGATCAAATCGATTTTGTCCCCTTCCTTGAGGGTGACAATCGCCTTCTTCCAATCGCTGGACCAGCCGTGCGCCTTGGTCATCTTGCGCCGCTCTTTGCCGAGCATGTTGCACGTATTCACCCGCTTCACAGTAACCCCGAAGAGCTCCTGAACCGCCGCCTTGATTTCGGGAGCAGTGGCACGGCGATCAGCGACGAACGTATACTGATTGTGCTTTTCAGTCTGCCGCATGCCCTTTTCGGAGATGCGGACCTTCTTAATGATGTCAAACGAGGTCAGTTTCATGCGCTTGATTCCTTAGGCTTCCTGCTTCTTCGCCAGCCGCTTTTCGACCTGCTGGAACCCGTCCTTGGTAAAGACCAGTTTGGAATACCTCAAAACATCGTAGGTGTTGATTTCGCGGCCGGTCTTCACTTCGACGCCCGGAACATTCCGCGAAGCGAGGTCGAGGTTCTTCGCCACACTCCCAACCACGAAAAGGCCGGTCTTGGCTACGCCCAAGGAGTTCTTGAGCGAAAGGAACTCTTTCGTCTTGTGGGAAGCCAGTTCAAGGCTCTCCAGCACAACCACATCCCCGCTCTTGATGCGCTCACTCAGAGCCCTGCGAAGCGCCAACAACTTGACCTTCTGGTTGACCTTCTTGGAATAGTCCCGCGGCTTCGGTCCGTGGACCACGCCGCCACCACGCCAAAGGGGTGATCGGAAAGAGCCCGCGCGGGCCCGGCCGGTTCCTTTTTGGCGCCAAGGCTTTTTCCCCGATCCCGCCACTTCGCCCATCGTTTTCGTGCATGCGGTGCCGCTCCGGGCCCCCGCACGAATTGCGACCACATGGTCATGAACGGCTTGTGAACCCTTGTTATCGGTAATCACGTCAAAGCCAATCTGGTGCTCACCAACGGCTCCGCCCGTGGAATTCTTGATCTCAATTTTCATCGTTGGCCTCCTTACTTCTTGCCCTTGGCCGCGGCCTTCTTGTCAGCCTTCTTGTCCCCCGAGGCGCCCGCCGCAAGGGCCGCCCGGTGTTCCTGAATCCGTTTCAGCTTGGCAGAGCCAATCGAAATCTTCTTGGACTCCCTCACAATGCAGTAATCGCCCTCAGAGCCAGGGAAACTGCCCTTGATCAGCAAAACATTCTCCTCGGGACGAACCTGGACGATCTCCAAACTTTGGCCGGTTCTCTGAGCCTGACCGGTGTGGCCGGGCATCTTCAACCCCTTCCGAACGTGACCGGGGAAGAGTCGGCATCCAATTGCACCGGAACGGCGATGCCATCCCTTGGCGCCGTGAGTGGAATCGCCGCCACGGAATGACCACCGACCCACGACACCGAGGAAGCCTTTGCCCTTGGTTACGCCGATGCAGTCAACGAACTGGCCGGCTTCAAAAACCGAAGCACCCAGGACTTCGCCCGGCTTCACATCCTTGGAGTAGTCGCGAAACTCGCGGATACGGTGAACCGCCACGGCACCGCTTTTCTTGATGTGGCCCAGAAGCGGCTTGGTCAGCCGATGCTCCTTCTGCTCGTCGAAGCCGAGCTGGACCGCGTTGTAGCCGTCCTTGCCGTCGGCCTTTTTGACCTGAAGGACGTAGTTCGGTCCAACTTGAACGACGGTGACGGGAATCGCCTCGCCCAGCGTGTTGTAAACGCGAGTGTGGCCAATCTTTTTCCCAATTAATCCCAGTGGCATTTTTGTGATCGGCTAGATTTTGATGGTGATGTCAACGCCGGCCGGCAAGTTGAGCTTTTTGAGCTCATCAACGGTCTTGGCAGTGGGATCGAGAATATCAATCAACCGCTTGTGGGTCCGCTGCTCAAACGATTCCATCGACTTCTTGTCCACATGGGGAGAGCGATGGAGGGTGAGCCGCTCGATAGTCGTCGGAAGCGGAATGGGTCCGGCCACTTTTGCTCCCGACCGCTTAACCGTCTCCACGATTTCACTCGCGGAGGTGTCGATTACCCGATGGTCGTAAGCCTTGAGACGGATTCTTATGCGTTGTCCAGCCATACAAAGAACAGGTTACAAGTTAATACTGCCAACAAATCAGCTGCGGGCCGCAGGACGCTTCTTAGCGGCATCCAAAACTTCGTTCAGAACGCTATTCGGCACCTGCTCGAAATTGAGCGGCTCCATGGAGTAGGAGGCACGACCCTTTGAGAGTGAACGGATCGCCGTGGCATATCCGAACATTTCCTTCAGCGGGACGCTGGCAGCCAAGATTGTCTGCCCCTGCTTCGCATCCACGCCTTGGATTACTCCACGGCGCCGGTTGATGTCACCCAGCAAATCGCCCTGATATTCATCAGGCGTGGTTACCTCCACCTTCATGATGGGCTCCAGGAGAATCGGGGCGGCCTTCTGGAAGGCATCCTTGAGCGCGAAGATGCCGGCCATCTTGAACGCGAGCTCGTTGGAGTCCACTTCGTGAAACGATCCGTCGGTGATGCTCACCTTGATGTCGATCACCTGGTAGCCGGCGTAAACACCGGACTTGATTGCCTCCAAGATGCCGTCCTGCACCGCCGGAACGTATTCTTTGGGAATCGCACCACCGACGATATCATTGACGACCTCTACGCCTTTACCCTTCTCGTTGGGTTCGACCTTGATGCAGGCATGGCCATATTGACCACGGCCGCCAGACTGCCGGATGAACTTGCCCTCACCCTCCGCAGCCTGAGTGATGGTTTCCCGGAAGGCGATTTGAGGCGCACCGGCATCCGCTTCGACCTTGAACTCCCGCTTCAGACGGTCGCGGATGATTTCCAAATGGAGTTCACCCATGCCGGCGATGATCAGCTGGCCGGTTTCCTCATTGGTGAACACCCGGAAAGTCGGATCTTCTTCGGCCAAGCGCTGAAGACCTTCGGACATCTTATCCCGATCAGCCTTCGTTTTCGGCTCGATTGCCATGCTGATAACCGGCTCAGGGAAAGTCGGAGGCTCAAGGGTGACGTCGAACGACTCGTCGCATAGAGTATCACCCGTGGTGATGTTACGAAGTCCAACCAGCGCAGCAATGTCGCCGGAATAAACGCCGTCAACATCCTTGCGCTCGCTGCCCTGAATCACCATTAGGCGGCTGACCCGTTCGCGGCGCCGAGTTCTCGGATTGTAGATGGAGTCACCCTTCGCCAGTTTGCCGGAATATACCCGGAAGAAGACCAACTTCCCGGCGTAAGGATCGGTCCAAAGTTTGAAGGCAAGCGAGCAGAACTTGCTGTTGTCATTCGGCTCAACTTCAAGTTTGTCCTCGGTTCCCGGCACCATACCCTGCGCAGGCGGGATGTCGATGGGTGAAGGCAGATAGTCAATTACCGAATCAATCAACGGTTGAACGCCCTTCTTTTTGAAGGCCGAACCGCAAAGCACCGGAATCAGTTCAATCTTGCAGGTAAGCCGGCGAATTGCCGCCTTGAGGATGGGCGGATCAATTGGCTTCTCTTCGAGAACCAGTTCCGCAATCGTGTCATCCTTGTTGGAAACAGCTTCAATCAGTTCCGCCAGGGCTTTTTCCCCGCGACTCTTCAATTCGCCATCCAATTCACGGACCTCATACTTCAAGCCTTCGTTGAGCACTTCGCCCGGTCCCCAGACAATGGCCTTTTGATTGACGATATCGATCAGACCTTCGAACCGGTCTTCCGCACCGATTGGGAGATAAATTGGGAACGCATACGCATTCAGCTTCTTGCGCATGTCATTCAGTGCGTTGTCAAAGTTCGCACCGGTGCGGTCCATCTTGTTGACGAACGCGATCCGGGGAACTTTGTATTTGGTCGCTTGGCGCCAGACCGTTTCAGACTGGGGCTGAACACCGGCGACCCCACAGAATACCGCCACAGCACCGTCCAAGACCCGCATCGAACGCTCCACCTCCGCGGTAAAATCCACATGGCCGGGGGTGTCGATGATGTTCACGCGATGGCCGATACCCTCACGCGACTTATAGACACCATCTTCCTTTTTCTGAGTCCAGAAGCAGGTAACTGCGGCAGACGTAATCGTAATTCCCCGTTCTTTTTCCTGCTCCATCCAGTCAGTGACGGTGTTGCCATCATCGACGTCACCAATCTTGTGAATCAGTCCGGTGTAGAACAAGATTCGCTCCGTGGTGGTCGTCTTGCCAGCGTCAATGTGAGCAGCGATCCCGATGTTGCGGGTGCGCTCCAGTGGAAACTGGCGTTGCGGCGAATTCAACGCGGTGTTGATGGCAGCTACGTCACTCATTTCTAACGGAAGATTGGCGATTTCGGGGGAATAAAAATGCCCCGGGAAGCCCTCGGGGCGAGATGTGGGTTTGAAATGTTCGCTCTACCAGCGGAAATGAGCGAACGCCTTGTTGGCTTGGGCCATCTTGTGAACGTCATCTCGTTTCCGAATCGCGCTCCCCTGCCCCATGAATGCGTCCATCAACTCGGCAGCCAACGCCTCACGCATCGGGACACCCTTCCGGGCATCCGCAAAGGTGGTCAACCAGCGCATCGCCAACGCAGTCTGCCGGTCGGCCGGGATTTCCATCGGAACCTGATAGGTGGCACCACCAACACGCCGCGCCTTGGTTTCAATCCTCGGCTTGGCGTTGTCCACAGAACGCTGGAGAATGTCCAAAGTGTTTACACCAGGATTCTTTTCCGCCAACACATCCATGGCTCCGTAAACAATTTTCTGAGCCACCGTCTTTTTGCCACTGCGCATCACGGTGTTGATCAACCGCCCAACGAGCGGACTGTTGAAGCGAGGGTCAGGTTGCGTAGAGCGTTTTTCAGCTTGGCGACGACGAGCCATACAAAGAGCAATAAATTGGTTAACCTAAAATCAGTTCACTTGCCAGCAGGCTTGGCCGCCTTGGGGCGCTTCACGCCATACTTCGAGCGACTGACCCGGCGCTTTTCAACCCCGGCACAGTCCAGCGTTCCGCGAACGATGTGGTAACGGACGCCCGGCAAATCCTTAACACGGCCACCACGAACCAGCACAATCGAGTGCTCCTGAAGGTTGTGCCCCTCATCCGGGATGTAGGCAATCACCTCAAAACCATTGGTCAGGCGAACCTTCGCAACCTTGCGCATCGCCGAATTGGGCTTCTTCGGCGTGCGGGTCATCACCTGCAAGCAGACGCCGCGACGAAACGGCGCTGATTCCAAAGCCGGCGCTTTGCTCTTGTAGTTAACCTTCGACCGCTTCTTGCGGATCAACTGATTGATGGTCGGCATGGAGCCAAAATGTCGTGATTACCGTTTTTTGTCGGCAACGGGAGCGCAGAAAGTATCAACTGCAAAGGTCGGTGCAATAACGTTTTTTGGATTTTTTGGACGGTTCGAGATCCTTTTCGAGGGTCCATCGGATTTCGTAGGGAAGTGCCAAATCCGTGCTGTCCGTCCTCCCCGTGCACTTCGACCGGTTCCGCCTATCCCGGAGGTTCAATCCACGGTCACCACTACCCGATAGAACTGGGTGGCGCCGGCCTGCGGTTCCGAGACCTTGACGCGTTGTTGGGCAGAGGGGCCGGAAACGGTCGCCACAACCCGCCACGGCGAATCCAAGCCATCGCGCCCCAAAACGGCGTATGTGCGCCCGGGGATTGCCATGAACTCGATCTCAACCTTTCCCGAGGCGATTCGCGGTTCCGCAGCAAAGCGATCGGTCGCAGAGTTAGGATTGGTTCCGGCGACATATTCATCGCCGTTGGACTGACCATCCCCATCGGGATCACCCGCTCCCCCTTGGTTTCCAGCCGCCGATTGGGGATCCAGGCCGTTCTGCCGTTCCCAGTCATCGGGCAATCCGTCGCCATCGAGGTCGGACACCACCTCAATGACGTCATTTGCATCGGTTGGACGGCCCGCAGTGGGAGGACCGGCCAGCCAGTTGGCGGGATCGTTTCCGAAACGAACACTCCGTCGTCGTTGCAGCGAGTTGCCGGTTCCATCGGCGCCGATCGGCCACGGAGCGTTGGGCGAATATTGAATCAATTCCGTGGTCACACGGGGCACATCGCCCGCCTGCGCCGGCGGTGCGTCCAGAGGCTCGTCAGGTCGCAGCAAGGCCACGGATTCGCCTGCGTTGTTCAGGTTGCCTTCCCACGGTCCAAGCACAGGAACTTCCTGAGGGACACCAAAGAGCGTGCGAAAACTTGCCTCAGGATTCGTCGGCCAACCCGGGTCAAAGCCAACCACAATCGCGAAGCCTCCGGGCGGAAGCGTTGTCGCCGGAGGAAACTTGAATTCAACCCCGCCGCCAATCCGCCAGGAGTTGGTCGGATGGGCAGGATCGAAAAGCGGCAAGGGCGCCAGCGTTGCGTTGCGCACCTCGATAAACTGGTCGGTGGTATTGTTCACCAAGGCCACGGGCGTTGGCTCGAAATGGATCTCAGTGATCGCCAGCGGGCTCATCGCGGGACTGCCGTTGGCGGAGCCCAGGCTTCGGGATGCCAGCGCCACGAACTGCTCCCGATTGTCGGAGGTGGTGTGCCGGCCGAAACTCACGCCATTGAAAGATGGGCCGAATTCAAAGCCATGGTGCCAGCCCGTCAATTCACCGGCGGCATCGGCGCTGAACAGGTGAACGTCATCCCCCAAAGCACTGAAGGAAAAGCCAGCTTCGCCCGCCCGAAACTGCGACTCATCCACCACCCAATGGCCGCCACCCGAAAGAACCGTTCCCGATGGAATGCGATATTTTTTGGGCTCCCGGAAATCGTCCGAAAGCCACCAGCCACCGATGTCCGCTGGGGCCGCGCCGGGATTGAAAAGCTCAATCGAGTCCAACAACGGCAGATCCGTGTGCGTCAGGGCCTCATTTACCAACACCGGACTCACCTCCAACGGAACCGCATCCGGGAGCCCGGGAGAACCGCCCGGCGAAGCGCTCTGCCGCCACGCGGTGGAATCGTTCAAGGCTTCCGGGGAAATCATCTCGTCCCCGACCACCAGTGAGAATCCCACGCCGTCCGCCAAAGGAGCCCATTTGTCGTCATAGGTCACCTCGCTGACCGGCTCTCCCAATGGCCCGCTCAGAACCAACCGGTTCCCCTCGTTCGCCAATGTTCCGCTGAACTCACCGGCAATGTTGGTGGCATTCCGATACCGGCTCAAAAACGCAGCCCGGTTTCGCACCACCAGCACTCGTGCACCCGGCGCCAACAAGGTAACGGAACTCGTCGCCGAAAACGCGTAGCCAATTCCTCCCGAAAGGTTAAATCCGACGAGATTCAAATTGTCCGAGCCGGAGTTCTTGAGCTCCACAAACTCAAAATCGGAATCCGAGTTGGTCGATCCCGCAGGCGCATTCGCCGGGTGGAACATGATCTCGGTGAGCAGGAGCGGCGGAATCACCTTGTAGAAGGTGGCAGCAGTCAGCCCGGACCATTTCGATACCAGCGGCGGATTCCCGGCCCCGGTTCGGGCGGTATGGGCATTGTTGTTTACCCGTGCCATCAAGCGTGCATTGGCCGAGATCACGATCGGATCGGCCCCGGCAACTTTCGCGCCCCCCCGCACGGTGCCCCCCGGGGCCCGCGGATCAATTCCGTCCAAGCTGTAGTAAATCGTCCCGTTGGTGGGTCCCGTCAGGCGCACGCTGATGCTGCCCTCAAAACGCCCACCCGGGACGCTGTTGGTCGGACGGGCGATAAACTGGCTGTCAATGAAGGTGACCCGGTTCGAGAGCCAGGATTTCAGTGAGTTGATTTCCCCCTGGAACCCGTTGCGGGGCGGAGCGGACCCGCCCCATTTTGACTGCTCGCGGGGTTGTGCCTTTCGGACCTCCCCAGTGAGTTGGTCCACCAGGCGATGGAGGTTGGTCGTAGAGAAATCGTTCGCCCTGAGTTGCTGGTATCGGTCAATCCACTGCTGGAAAAAGTCGGGGTCCTGGAACAGGCGACCCCACCATGCCTGGGTCGTCTCATTGAAGAAGTCCGTGCCGGAACCGTTCGACGCGCTCCAGACACGCGGATTGGAATCACGCCCATCGGTCGAGTAGAGCGCGCGATCAAAATCCCATTGCGGCCCAAACGTGATCTTGCCGTTCCTCGGCTTGTAAAGGTAGGCGCTGAGCCGCAACGCATCCACGTTGAAGGTCAGGACGTTGACCAAGTGGTAGTCGATCCAGGCGTCCACATCGATGTAGGCACGGTATCCGGTGGTGGGGTTGCGCCAGTTCGCGCCGTAGAGCGCCCCGCCGAACGAATCGAAGTAGCCTTGCAGGTATTGCCGCTGGGCCGTGCGCTCGGGCAGCAGGATTTCCGCTTCCGACGGCTCGACATAGACCATTCCCTGGTTGGCCGACCAGAAGCCCCCTTCCCCTGGACCGGTGCGATCCACCTTCAGCAGGTAACCGCCGGTCACTTGGGGTGCCTTGGTGTGCTCGGGTTCCAGCTTGTCCACCGCGACCCGGTCCGGGCTTCGCTGGATCCGCTCCTCGAGAACGTATATGCCGGCGTAGGTGCCGGGATACCTGACCGTGCCGTTGGCCCGGTCGGTGATCAGGAACAGCTCCACGAAGCGTGTCCGGGACGAATAGCGCCCCAGATCCCGGTAAAGCCTATGGGCGAATGGGTTGTGGATGAGGATCGGCTCGAAGTTGTTCGGCGCATAAAGCACCCAGTCCGAATCGGACGGCAATCCGAGCAACTGCCGGTCGTCGTCTCCTTCAAAATCATCCCGCAGTTCGAGGTTCAGGCTGACCTTGGCGTAACCCAGCGTGCTCGATCCCCGGGCACCAATGCCCACCTTTGTCCGGAGGGTCGGCGGATTGGTCAGGGTGGTCACCCCGTTTACCGGCTCATACACCTGCAAATAGGCCGACTGCTGGCCATCCGCCGGCGGTCGGGACTTGCCAAAATTGTGGAGGATCATCACCGGCAGATCTGACGCAAACGTCGGCGTCGAGCCTTCCAGTTTGAGATACATCTCGGTCCGGGGATCCCCGGGGAGCAGTCCCGGCGCGAAGGAGCGGGCCCGAACGATCACCGACGAACTGATCGCAATGGCCGACGAATACAGCGGCGACGCCTCCGTCGGCAGCGATCCGTCCAGCGTGTAGCGGATGACCGCATCTGCCTGCGGGGTCTTGAGCGAAAGGCTCAGCGAAAAGTCCGCTTGGTAGGTGCCCCCCTTCATCGAGAACCCGATCTCCGGAGCGAAACCCGCGCCGCTCGAGGAATTGGCCGTTCCGGGCGTCGGCACCGAGAAGAAGCCCAGCACATTGGGCGCACCGTTGGCCCGCCCATAACTCACGTTGCGGCGTTGGGATGGAAAGACCGGAGCAAATCCCGACTCGACCTCGCCCGAGGGATTCACCAACGCCAGAAACTCCCCTCCGTTGCTGAGCCGGAAGTTGGTATGAAGGCGCCCGGTCGTCGCGGACCGGTTTTTCTCAGAGGCGAAGACCACCAGACGGTTGCCGGCACCCAGTGTGAGATTGGGGAACCGCCACTTCGTCAGGTTGGCCGGGTCGTCCGTCAGTGACCAACCGAACAGGGACACGCTCTGGCCCGAGCTGTTGAAGAGTTCAATCCAGTCCGATTCGTCGCCGTCCTCGTCGCGGATCACGCCCCCGTTGTCGGCCATGAACTCGCTGATGATCAGGCCCGGGGCGACGATGGTGGGATCGACCACGTAGCTCCAGGCCGCACCGGCAAACGGATGCGGTGTGCCGGCGAGGTCCGTGATGCCGTGGGCCGCCCGGAAGGCCACACTCACATTGCCGGCGGCCGCCTTGGGAAAACTGAACACGAACTGACCCGGCGTGATTTCCACCACATTGGTTGCGGCCCGGCCGTTGATGAGCAGGTCCGCCGCTTCGACTCCACGCACCGGTTCGCTGAAGTTGACCTCGATCGCGAACAGGTCCCGCACCGCGGCGCCATTGCCCGGGGTCAGACTGCTGATCACCGGAGCGTCAAAATCGCCCTCAAAGACCAGCGATGCGTCCCAGACGATGTCGCTGCTTTCAAGGTTGGCATTCACCAGTTGGACGGCGATGTGGTTCACGCCTTTGGCCAGCAGCGTCTGGGGATTGCCGATCGGATAGTCGTTGAATACCGCCGGGTCCGGGTTGACCGGAGAGCCCGTGGTGCCGTTGTAGGGAACTTCGCCCGCCGGGACGTTGAAACGCATCACTTCCCGTCCGTTGATCCAACAGATGAACCCGTCATCGCAAGCGGCCCGCAGGATCAGCGACTTGATGTCACCGGGATTGGCGACCGTGAACTGCCGACGCAGGAACACCGTGGTGTAATTGTTCCGCATGTCAGGCAGTTCCGTTCCCGAAAACGGGTCGCCATAGTAAAACGTCGCCTTGCCGACCGCCCAAGCGCTGTCGTCAAAGCTTGGTCCCCGCCACGCGGTGGTGTCGGGCTGCGAGCCCGGTGCGGTGCCCTTCAGGTATCGCCAGTCCGCCCCTTCTGGAAACAGGACCTGGGCGGACAACGCCCAACTCCCCACGGCAAGGGCCCAGGCAGCAAGGAACAACCAGCGACGAATTTGGCTCATGAGAATCGTGACCGGAAGCTAGTCACGGGCCGGGAATTGCCAAGACTCCAGCCAGCCAAGTCACCGAAACACCCGGAATCCACGGATATTCAGGAGTCTAACGCCGGTCCAAATCGCAGCCGTTGGGTGGACCAGCGGGGAATCGCCCCCACTCCGCCGCTTTATTGCGCCGGCGCAAACCGGAAGCAAACCGGAGCCCCGACCTGATAGGTCTCCCCGGTCGCGGTCAGTTGACCGGTCTTGCCGTCCACGGTGAACACCGCGAACGAATCCGAGCTCTGGCGGCCGGCGAACAGGAACTTGCCCGTGGGATCAAAATTGAAGTTCCGCGGCGTCCGGCCGCCGACCGGGACATTCTGGATCGGGGTCAGCTTGCCCCCCTGCCCCACGGCGAACACCGCGATCGAATCGTGCCCCCGGTTGCTGCCGTAGACGAATTTCCCGTTGGGATGCACCCGCACTTCAGCCGTCGAGTTGCCCTCGACCGGCTTGGCGTCCGGCAGCGTGGAGATCGAATCGAGGACCGTCAGTTTTCCGGTCTTCGGGGCGTAGCGCAGGCTGACCAGGGTCTGAAGCATTTCGTTGATCACGTAGGCCCGGGCACCCTTGGGACCAAACGCGAAATGCCGCGGCCCCGAGCCCGGGGGCAGCACGACGTCCAATTCCGGCCGGGCGGTCAGGGAACCAGCGGCGGCATCAAAGGCGTAGGTGTGGATCTTGTCGGTGCCGAGATCGGCCACGAACGCGAACCGGTTGTCCAACGACAGGTTGACCGAATGCGCGTGCGGCTCTTTCTGCCGGGCTGGATTCACGCTGGAACCCACATGCTGAACGAAGGCGGTGTGCGGCTTCAGCGAGCCGTCGTCTGCGATCGGCAGCACCACGACCGATCCGCCGCCGTAGTTCGCCACCAGCACGTTTTTGCCGGTGCCGTCCACATTGAGGTGGCAGGGACCACCACCCACCGACGACTGGCGGTTCAGCTCGACCAGCTTGCCGGTCGCGGAATCAATCCGGTAGGCCGTCACGTAGCCGCCGGGCTTGCCATTCCATTCGCCAACTTCGTTCGCCGCGTAGAGCAGTTTCCCGCCGGGATGGACGGCCAGAAACGTCGGGTTCACCGCCTTGG
>CAIWAH010000339.1 GCA_903910585.1 uncultured Verrucomicrobiota bacterium | reverse complement strand
GGCGGCGGGATGACGATGGAATACGCCGGGCGCGTGGCGGAAACGCGGGCGGGATCGGCGGTGAAGCAGCCGTTCTGGTCCCAGAACGCATACCACTTCGCTTCGACGGACTGCGGCTCGTAGGCCTTGGAAATCTCACTCATCTCGGTCCGGCGAGCCTACCGGACCGGGGCGCGCGCCCGCAACTGGCGACCTCGAGGCGGATTCTCCGCGGACAGACGGGAACTGGGGAAGCCAAGGGGCGGGGGCCGGTTGCCATCGCTCCCACCTCCGTTTCCTTCTGTTCAGACGGGCTTCGCTTCCAAGCCCGTCACCGAATGGACTTCGACCAGGCCGAAGTCGACCCACTGGCCGTCCTTCAGTTCTTGGTGGCGCGCTTTGGCCAGGAACAGCCGGCTACCGTCGGCATTGAAGCGGGCACCGGTGATCCGGTGCTTGGCGTCGGTGCTGAAGACGTTGCGGCCCGTCGCGGTATCGAACAGCGCGAGGTTCCAGGTGCCTTGGAACAGGCGTCCGGCCATCAGGAAGAGCTTCCCGGTGGGATGGAACGTGAGCGCCTCCATCAGGCCCTGGCCGCTTTCGCCCTCATGCGTCTGGTCGAGCTGCTTGCCCGTGCGCCAGTCGAAGCGCTGCCAGCGCTGGACGCCGTTGCCGGCCATCGGGTCGCGCATCGGACCCATGCCGCAGGCGTAGAGCGCGTCGCCCGCCGGGCTGAATTCCAGCGCGAACACGCCGCCGAGGTAGTGATGGCTTTTGATTATGCCCCAGCTGGTCAGGTCGTCGGTCCTCCACTGCGCGGCCTGTTTGCCGGTGGCCAGCTCCCACACACGGATTTCGCCCATGAGGTTGCCCGCCGCGAGGTGCCGGCTGTCAGGCGAAAAGGCCACGGCCTGCACCGGCGGAACGTGGGGGAACGACTGCCGCAGTTCGCCGGTCGCGGCATCAAAGACCTTCACGGAAGGCTCCCGCTCGGGCGCCGGCTCGTATTTGTAACCGCCGGCGAGGTATTGCCCGGTCACTGACGCGACCATTCGGCCATCGGGTGACGCCGCGAGATCCCACGACCAGAAGTCATGCGCCTTGAGCTGGCGGGTGAGCTTGCCCGACGCGAGATCGTGCCACCGCAACGTCCCGTCGTAGCCGCCCGACACCAGCACGGTCCCGCCCGCGACCAACGCCACGCCGCTGGCGTAGCTTTCGTGGCGGCCGAGTTCCGTCCGTTCGCCGGACTCGACATCCAATCGCAGGACGGCGCCATCGAGACAGGCGACGTAAAGCGTGCGGCCATCGGCGGCAACCTCCAGGGCGAGCGCCGCGGCGGGCAGCTTGAACTCCCGGAGCTTCGTCAGCTTCGGTTCGGTGGAGGCTTCAGGCATGAGCTTGTTGATGAAGAGGAAACCGCAGATGCACGCAGATCAACGCAGATAAAATCGGGGCGAGCAGGCGAAAGCTCCGCGAGCTGATCAGCTTGGGCTCACCCGAAGCGATGTCTCGGCTTCCGCATCTGCGTCCATCCGCGCTCATCTGCGGTTGCATATTTGTCTCAGCTAACGACCTCCCGGATCAGCTCCCCGTGGTCGAGGTCGAGGCGCTTGCGGCCGGGGACTTCCAGCCGGCGGGAGTCCAGTCCGAGTTGGTGCAGCACCGTGGCGTGGATGTCGGTAACGTAGCGGCGGTTCTCGGCCGCGTGGAAGCCGAGCTCATCCGTCTGGCCGTAGTGCGCGCCGCCCTTCACGCCGCCGCCGGCCAGCCACGCGCAGAAGGCCTGCGGATGGTGGTCCCGGCCCGTGCCTTCCGCGCCGGGCGAACGGCCAAACTCGGTTCCGAACACGACCAGCGTGTCGTCGAGCAGGCCGCGCTGCTTGAGGTCCTTGAGCAGGCCGGCGATGGGCTGGTCCACCTGCGCGGCGAGCGTGGTGTGGTTGTTCTTGATGTCCCCGTGCGCGTCCCAGGCGCCGCCGCCGCCGCCGCCGTGGAAGAGCTGCACAAAGCGCACGCCGCGTTCCACGAGCCGCCGCGCGACGAGGCACTGTTCGCCGAACGCCTTGGTGTGGTCCTGGTCCAGCCCGTAAAGGCGGCGGATGTGTTCCGGTTCGCGGTCGAGCTGCATCGTCTCCGGGATGCTGGTCTGCATCTGGTAGGCGAGCTCGTAGGCCTTGATGCGGGCGCGGAGATTCTGGTCGTCGGGATAATCAATGCCGGCGAGGCGGTTCAGCTTGCCGAGCAGGCTGAGGTTGGCGGCCTGTTCCTCGGCGGTGAGCGCGCCTTCGGGCGGGCGGATGAAGGGCAGCGGGTTCTTCGGATCGGTGTTCAGGCGCACGCCGCCGTGTTGGGGACCGAGATAGGCTGCGCCGTGGGTGAAGGCGCCGCCGCAGCAATCGCCCGTGGGCACGCCCAGCACGACATACTCGGGCAGGTTCTCGTTCAGCGTGCCGAGGCCGTAGGCGGTCCACGCGCCGAGCGTGGGATGCTCCAGCTCGCGCGGATGCCGGCCGGTCTGCCAGGTGAGCTGTGCGCCGTGATCGTTGTGAATGGTCCAGAGCGAACGCACCACCGCGAGGTCGTCCGCGCAGGTGCCGATGTGCCGGAACCAGTCGCCGACCACGAGGCCGCATTCACCATAAGCCCGGTAGCCGGTCTGGAGCGGCATGATGACCTTGCGGTTGCCGTGCGCCGGGTTCGCCCCGATGACGTCCTTGCCCTCGGTCGCGACCACGCCGGCGTAGGGGGTCTCACTGATGGACTTGCCGGCGTATTTGGTCAGCTCCGGCTTCACGTCGAAGCTCTCGACATGGCTCACGCCGCCACAGAGGAAGATCCAGATGACCGACTTGGCCCGCGGCGTGAAGTGCGGCGCGCCCGTCGGCGGCTGCCACGCGGCGGCCGGCGATTCGGCCCGGACGCCGTCGCGGAACAGCATCGAGCCGAGCACAAGGCCGGTGAACCCCATGCCGGTGTCGGCGAGGAACGAGCGACGCGTGATGCCGGGGCAGTGAATTGCATGGGGATGGTTCATCGCACGGTCACGAAGTCGTTGTGGTTGAAAAGCACGAGCACGAGATTTTCCGCGGCGCGGGCGAAGTGCTTCTCGGCCAGGTCAGCGCTTACGGGAGCCGGCTCGAATAGACCGGCGCAGAGTTCGCGTTCGGCGGCGGTGGGCTGGCGGGCAAGGATGCGCTGGAAGGCGAGTTCCACGAGGCGGGCGTCGTTGGCGGCGGCTTCCTGAACCAGCCTGGCCGCGAGCACGCGGGCCTGCTTTAGCGCGAGTTCGCTGTTGTTCAGTGCCAGCGCCTGCTGGGGCATCACGCTGGGACGGCGTTCGTAGCATTCGGTCACGGCCGGGCCGTCGAAGATCTGGAGGAACTCGGCCTGCTTTTCGGCGGCGTGACGCAGGTAGAGCGAGCGGCGCGGCGAGGTGAGCGCCTGCTGGTGATCAATCTCCGGTCCCCCCAGCGTGCCGTCGAGCGTGCCGGCGGCGTGCAGCACGTTGTCGCGCACGGCTTCGGCTTCGAGGCGGCGTGAGTTCATGCGCCACAGCCGGATGTTGTCGGGATCGGCGGCGAGGTTGGCGTCGTCGGGCGTCGAGGCCATGCGGTAGGCGGCGCTGGTGACGAGGAGGCGGTGGAGGTGGCGGAAGCTCCAAGCCGACGGAGTTCGGGAATCGGAGATCGGAGATGGGTTGGAATCGTCTTTCCCGATCTCCGATCTCCGATCTGCCAACTCCGGTTGCATGAACTCCGCCGCCAGCCAGTCGAGGAGCTGCGGGTTTGTGGCGGGGCGGCCGTTGCGACCGAAGTCGGCGGGTGTGGGCACGAGTCCGCGGCCGAAGTGCCGGAGCCAGACGTGATTCACCGCGACGCGGGCGGTGAGTGAGTTGCGCGGCTCGGTGAGCCAGCGGGCGAAGGCCAGCCGGCGCCCGGTGCTGTTGGTCGGGCAAGCGGTCGCCGGCCGCGGCGTGAAGGCGGAGTCCAGTGGCTTGGCGAGGGCTTCGACGGCGGCGGCGAGTTGCTGATCGGCCTCGGTCAGTTTCTTCTGCGCCTCGGTGAGCTTGTTGGTGGTGGCAGCGGCGAGAGCGGTCTGGGCTTGATGCCGTTTCAAAGCTGCCTCGGCGATGGCGGCGGTGCGCTGGAGCAAGACGGCGTTGGTAGCCGCCGAGGTGACGAGGCGGAGGGCGGTGGAATGGTCCGCCTCCTCACGTCGGCGGCTACCGGGGAGCGTCAGCCGCTCGGCTGCGATCACGGCTACCAACGCGGCGTGTTTCTTCTCGGCGACATCAAGTGCCAACTCGGCCTCCCGAAGTTTGGCCGGAACGACATTGGTTTCGCTGCGACCCTTGTCCCAAGCCGCCTTTGCGGCGGTAACGGACTGAGCGCTCGCGGCGAGCGTGTCGCGGATCACGAAGTCGCGCTGGTCGGGGTTGCCCGCCAGCCACGGCAGGTTGATCGGCTGAACGTCCAGTCGTCCGCCCAGAAGCGCAGGCACCGCCGGCGCGATGACCTCGTTGGTCAGCGGGTGCCGTTCGTCGCCGCGCACGAAGACGTAGGTGGGCGCATTCGTGGCGTCGTAGGCGCGGGGCAGGCCGTCCTTGGCCAGGTCGAGTTCACCGGGGACGCGGTCGGTGCGGACCTGGTGCGGCTCAAACACGGCGCGCAGGGCGTAGTATTCGCGCTGCGAGATCGGGTCCGCCATGTGGTCGTGGCACTTGGCGCAGCCCATCGTCACGCCGAGCAGGGCCTGCGACGTGTGCTTCACGGTGTCTTCCAGCCATTGCTCGCGGGAAAGCATCTTGTAGTTCCTCACGAGGAAGCCGGTGGCACGCAACGCGTCGGGATCTTCCGGTGCGAGTTCGTCGGCCGCGAGCATCTCGGTGACCATACGGTCGTAGGGCTTGTCGGCGTTGAGCGACTCCACGATCCAGTCGCGCCAGCGCCAGATGTGCCGCTGCGAGTCGCGGATCTGCCCGCCATCGGTCCAGCCGGCCCAGTCGCTGTAACGCCACACGTCCATCCAGTGGCGGGCCCAGCGTTCGGCGTGGCGCGGGTCATCGAGCAGGCGGTCCACGAGGCGTTCGTAGGCGTCGGGCGCGGTGTCTTCGAGAAAGGCCCGCTGTTCCGCCGGCGTCGGGTTGAGTCCGATGAGGTCGAGGTAAACCCTGCGCAGCAGAACTTCCCGGGAGGCTTCCGGCCGGGGTTTCAAGCCGTGGGCGGCCCATTCGGCGGCGAGGAAGGCGTCGATCGGGTTTTTGATTTCCGATTTCGGATTTGCGATTGAGGGAACCTCCGGCCGCTTCACGGGTTCGAAGGGTTGCCAGCGGTAGCCCGCGAGGAACTGGGCGAACTCGGTCTGCCGGTCCTTGAGCTGCGCCAGTTCGCCGGCGGCGGGCTTGTCCTGGGCGGCGCCCGGATTGTGGCCGAGCAGGAGTTCGGCTTCGTTGGCCACGCCGTCGGCGTCCGTGTCCTCCGCGGCCAGCGTGGCGAGCCGGGTGGAGAGGTCGCGCTTCTGGCCGGCGGCCTGCAGTTCTTCACCGAGACGGCGGAGGCGGTCGCCGAAGGGATTGTGCGGAAACTCGCCGAGGCTTTCGGGAAACTTGTTCGGGCTGGGCTGGTGGCACGTCGTGCAGCGGGCGAGCGGCCGGGCGAGAAAGCGGTCGTAGTGTCGTTCGAGCGCGGCCTTGTTGGCGGGCGTGGCGTCGCCCCGGAAAGCTCCAAGCAGCAGCCCGATGGTGAGCAGCCAGCCGGTGAATGAGGCGCGCGGGTTCATGGTCACGTCTTTCAGGCGAGCACGCCGCGGATGGGTTCCGCGCGGTCTTCGACGCGGTGAAAGGTCGGCAGGTCGCCGAGGTCGTAGGCCGCGTAGGGATCAATGCCCAGCGCGCTGAAGATCGTCGCGAACAGGTTTCGTTCGTTGAAGGCCTGACCGTCCACGTTCACGCCGTCCGCGTCCGTGCCGCCGACCACCACGCCCCGCTTGATACCGCAGCCGGCGAGCATCAGCGACCAGGCCTTATCGTAATGGTCGCGACCGCGGGCCTGGTTCAGCCAAGGCGTCCGGCCGAACTCGCCCATCGCGATCACCAGCGTCGAGTCCAGCATGCCGCGCTCCTCCAAGTCGGTGATGACCTGGAAGAGGACGTTGTCCAGCTCCGGCGTGAGCATCTGGTAGATCTCGTTGTGGAAGACGTGGCTGTCCCACGGCATGCCGTTCGACACCATCACGAACGGGGCGCCGTTCTCGAGCAGATGCCGGGCCTGCAACGTGTGCGTGGCAAAGGCGCCCGGGCCGTAGCGTTCGCGGTCCTTTGCCGGCAACTGCTCCAGGTCGAACAGGTGCGCGCAGCTCATCAGCCCCTTCACGCGCTCGAACACGGCGTTCTGCGACGCGGCGGCGGCCGACTTGCGCTCGTTCTCGAACTTCCGGGTGAAGAATCGCCGCAGGGCATTGCGCGCCTCGTGATCCTCCGCCGTCAGGTCGGCCTGGCGGGCAACGTCCTCGATCTTGTAGTCGCCGCCCACCCGCACAGGACCGTATTGCGCGCCCAACCAGCCGGCCCAGTTGCCGGCCTTGAACTCCTTGAACTCGTTCCCCTCGGGACACGGGTCGAGCAGGATGAAATTGGGAATCGGGCTGTCGAGGTGCCCGAGCTGCTGCGCGAGCACCGAGCCCAAGGTGGGCCGCACGAAGGGCGGCCGCGGAGCCGCCCCGCGCTGGAGCAGGTTGATGCCCTGCAGATGCTCGCTCTGGTCGGTCTTCATGCAGCGCACGATCGCCAGCTTGTCGGCGATGGTCGCGCACTTGGACATCAGCTCGCCGAACTGCACGCCGGGGAGCTTCGTGGGGATCGCCCGGAACGGTCCGCCGGTGATGCGTCCGGGCTTCGGATCCCAGGTCTCGAACTGGCTCGGCGCGCCGCAAAGCCAGAGCAGGAGGCAGCGCTTGGCGGTGCGCTTCACCTGCTGCGCGAAGGCCGGCACGGAGAACAGCCCGGCCCAGCTCGCGACCGAAACCGCGCCGGCCGCCGTCATGCCCGTGAGGAACTTCCGCCGGTGCAGGACGTGGTCCGGCTGCCCGCACAGGGAGCCGGCGAGACCGGGCTTGGAGGTGGGTTTCATCGGGTGGGAATACCGAAGCGTGACGCTGACGAACGCTGAGCGGCGTGCCGTTGGGGGAGACGGGAAAGCGGGAAGACAGGAAAACAGGCGGTCGTTCGATGGCGAGGAGCGCGGCTCTCTGTGTCGCGTGAACTCTCCTCCCACTGATCGGAGACGAGGCAGACATTCGGCTCAGAGAGCCACGCTCCCGGTGCCAGCTTGGGCAGGCTGGCAGCCTGCCCTACGGAGCCGAGGTGGTGGGTTGGCCCACTTTGCCGGAATCTGCGTCCATCTGCGTTCATCTGCGGTTCCATTCGCTCAGTGGTTCACCTGAAACTCCGCGCTGGTCAGCAGCGCCCAGAGAAGTTGTTTCCGGCCGGCGTCACCGGGATGGGCCGCCAGATAGGCCACGGACTGTTTCAGTTCCTCCCGGTCCGGTTCGCGGCCGAATGCGGATTGGAAGGCATCCCGCACCCGCTGGCGGTCATCGGATGTGGTTGCGAGCCGGGCCGCCAGATTGCCGTCGCGGGGCGTGAGCAGGGCTTCCAGCAGCGGCGAGTTGGCGAGGAACATCGCCTGCTGGAGGGTGGCGTTGTAGTCGGGCACGAACAGGTCGGGGAACTGCCGCACGAAGGCCTTCCGCAGCTCGCCTTCGGTCAGGCCCGCGACCTTGCCGTCGGCGTCGGTCCGGTTGCCGGTTGCCAGCAGCAGCGAGCGGTGCAGTTGTTCGGCGGACAGCGGCTTTTCGAGGGCGCGGGCAAACGCCTCGTCAGGAGGCGCCTTGCGACCGGCCGGCCGCGAGTCGAGCTGGTAGGCGCGGGTCAACACCAGGTTTCGGATCAGGCGGCGCAGATCGTGGCCGCTGCGCTCGAAATCCGCCGCGAGCCAGTCCAAAAGGTCGGGATGGCTCGGCGGGTGTTTTGAGTCCATCAGGTCCACCGGATGCACCAGGCCGCGGCCGAAGAACATTGCCCAGATGCGGTTGACCGCAGCCCGCGCGAGCAGCGGGTTGTCGCGGGTGACCGCCTCGGCCAGGGCCTCGCGGCGGGAAAACCTCGGCTCGGCGGGACCCTTGGCCCGCTGCTTCTCGGCGGGCGGCGGCACGCGGTATTTTTCCGGTGCGTCGACCTCCTTCTCGCCCTCGGACGGCCACAGCTCGTCCACGGACCTGCCGTTGAAGAACACCAGACGCGCGGGCTGCGATTCCTTCTTCAGATTCGCGAAGCTCACAAAGCCGCCAATCGCAGATTCGGCCAGGCCCGGGCCGGATTCAGCGTCCACGTTCCGGGTGCGGTTGAACGCGGCGACCATGCCCCAGTAATGCGCCTGCTTGATCTCGCGGGCGACCATGTGGTCGTGGCACTGGGCGCATTTGATCTGCACGCCGAAGACCACGGGCGCCAGCGCCTCGGCCATGGCCTGGGGATTGTTCTGCCGCTCGTAAAGGAACTGGATGAGGCCGCGGTTCTCGCGTTGCGTGGGCCGCGCTACGATGAGGTCGCGGACCACGGCGTCCCACGGGCGGTTGGTGCGGAAGGCGGCCTCGAGGAAATCGAACCAGCCGTGATTCTGTCGCTGTTCCTCGAAGCGCTTCGTGGCACGGCCCATGAGCACGTAGTCGAAGACCTCGCGGAGATGCCGCGCGTGTTCCGGATCGGCCAGCAGCGTGTCCACCAGCGCGGTGCGGCGGTCGCGGGCCGGGCGGGCCAGAAATGCGGCGGTCTCTTCGGTCGAGGGAATGCGCCCCCGCAGGTCGAGGTAAACGCGGCGGACAAACGTGGCGTCATCGGCGGATTTTGCCGGGCGCACGTGGCGCTGCTTCCAGCCGAGTTCGAGAAACCGGTCGATGACCGCTGGCGCGGCCCAATCGGCGGGGGGCACCCAGACCGGTTTACGGGGTTGGGCCGGTGCGGCAGCGGCCGGAGCCGGAGCAGACACGGCGGCTTGGTTGGCGCCGGCCTTCTCGATGCCGGTTCGCACCAACGCAATCTGCTCGTCGGAAAGTTGCCGCTTGGGCGGCATGTGTGGGTCGGCCCCGGGCTTGAGGGCGAGGTAAAGCTGACTCTCGTCGGGCTTTCCCGGGACAAAACCCGCGCCCCGGTCGCCGCCGCGCAGGGCGAGCTGAAAGGTGCTCAGGTCGAGCCCGCTTTTCGCCTTGGTCTGGCTGTGGCACTCGACGCAGTGGTCGCGGAGGATCGGTTCGACGTGGTCGCTCCAGAAATCCGCCGCGCCGAGCCGCGACACTGCCAGCAGAAATGCCAAAACCATCCGTGGGAACGGACGAAACGGACGGCTGGCGGCAGGCGGAACAGGGAGCATCGGGGCGCTCACCATTGATAGGCGCCCGCCGCCACCGGCGGCAAGCGTCCGTGCGCCCTTGCGGGTCGCTTACCACCAGAAGGAAGGGCTGGAGACGGTGCGGACCTTCATTCGCAAGAAGCGGCGCCAGTCCACATGTCCATCCGCCATCAGGAGGTTGCCACCGGCGGGAAGGGGGCCAACGAGGTGTGCGGAATCGTGTTTCCCCACCCCGCCGGCTACTCCGGAGTAACGGTTGTTCGCCTGGTCCTGTTCGTTGGCTTCAGGGGACAGGATGGCGTCCGCGGAGATGACCCGATCGGAGGGCGGCGGGTTTACGGAGACCCCATTCACGGTCCAAGCCTTCGGCTGGAGCGACTCGGTCAAATTGGTCGTCTGAACTCGGCCAGCGCCCGCGAACGCGAACTGATAACCAACCACACGGTATCCCACCTCCGGCGAGGCGAGATCGTTGGTGGATCCGCTCGTGAAACGCCACAGGTCGTCGCGGTCAGGCCGCGTCACCGATGGGCAATAGAGGTCCCGACGCGTCGCCCCGTTTTCAATCAGCCGGTTCGCCGCGCTGACGGGGAGATCCCAAGGCCATACTGCGCCATTCAGGGAAGGGAAACGGTCGGCATTCTCGTGGGCGTATTGGAGGGATGCCTGGCCCACCTTCCGAAGGTGATTGGAGCAGACCGACTGCTCCGTGCGGAGCCGGTTGCGGCCGGTCATCGGGGCACCCAGCAGCGCCAACAGGGCAAAGCCGCCCCAAAGGCCGAGCAGGTCGGGGCTGGCAAATCCGGAGACAGAGAGCGCGATGCGGGTGTTCATGTTGGAGGGCGGGTGACGGTGGCGGGAGGTTTCACAGATTGTTTACAATAGTCAACAGTGATCACCTGACGGCGGAAAGGATGTAAACCGGTTGCCACCTCGCGGTCAGAGGGGGGATTCGGGTCGGTTGCCGGATGCGGAAACCGCCATACCGTCGCCCACTTTTGACATGAGCGAGATGGACACTTCGGATCCGAAAACGTGGCTGGTGACGGGATGCTCCTCCGGGCTGGGGCTGGCATTGGCGCGGGCGATTCTGGCAGCGGGCGACTGCCTGGTGGCCACGGCACGCCAGCCGGAGGCGTTAGCCGATTTGGTCGCGTCGGCCCCGGAGCGGACGCTCACTTTGCCGCTCGACGTGACGAATCCGGACCAGGTGGCTGCGGCGGTGGCGGCAGCCGTGGCGCAGTTCGGCCGGTTGGACGTGGCCGTGAACAACGCGGGCTACGGCCTTCTGGGCGCGGTCGAGGAATGCGACGACGCGCAGGTGCGGCGGTGTTTTGAGACGAACTTCTTCGGCGCCTTGAACGTCATCCGCGCCGTGCTGCCGCGGTTCCGGGAGCAGCGCGCCGGCCATCTGGTCAACATCACCGCGGCGGCGGCCATCGCGAACTATCCCGGCTTCGGCGCCTATGGCGCGGCCAAGGCGGCGCTCGAGGCCCTGAGCGAAAGCGTGCGGGCGGAGACCGCCTTGCTGGGCATCAAGGTGACGTTGGTGGAGCCGGGGCCTTTTCGCACGGGCTTCATCAGCCGGTCCCTCGAACGCGCTGGCGGGCGCATCGCGGACTACGACCGCAGCTCGGGGAAATTCGCGGCGGTGCTGAAGTCCATCGATGGCCGGCAACCGGGCGATCCGGCGCGGGCGGCGGCCGCGATCGTCAACATGGTGCGGTCGGGCAACGCCCCGTTCCGGATGCCGCTGGGCCGCTACATGGTGAAGAAGCTGCGCGACCGGGGCGCGGAGTTCACCCAGGCCGCGCTCGCGGGCGAGGCGGTGGCGGCGACCGCGGAATTCCCTGCCGGCTCATGAAGCGGCCTGCTTGCCGTCACCTCGTTGTCGTGCTGGGCGATCAGCTGGACGCTGATTCCGCGGCCTTTGACGGGTTCGAGGCGGCGGCGGACTTGGTCTGGATGGCCGAAGTCGCCGGCGAATCCACCAAAGTTTGGAGCTCGCAGCCACGCATTGCGGTGTTTCTCGCGGCCATGCGGCACTTTCGCGACGAGCTGCGCGGTCGCGGCTGGCCGGTGTGGTATCGCGCGCTGACGACCAAAGATGCGGCGTGGGAGGTCGAAGGCTCGCCGAAACCTGCCACGGATGAATCCACCGAAACCCTCGCCGCCCAGCTCGCCTGGGCACTGCGCCGGCTCCGGCCCGAGCGGGTGGTCCTGGTCGAGCCGGGCGAATGGTCCGTGCGCGAGGTGCTCAAGGAAACCTGCGCGGTCGCCGGCGTGCCCCTGGAACTGCGGGCCGACCGCCACTTTTTCTGTTCGGCGGAAGAGTTCGCCCGCCACGCCTCCGGGCGGAAGCAGCTCCGCATGGAGTTCTTCTACCGCGAACTGCGTCAGCGCCACGGCGTGCTGATGGACGGCGACCAGCCGGCCGGTGGGCAGTGGAACTTTGATCACGACAACCGGGAGAGCTTCGGCAAGGACGGTCCTGGCTTTGTGCCCTCGCCGCGGCGGTTCGAGCCCGACACGGTGACACAGGAAGTGCTCGCCGTGGTGCGGTCCCGCTTTGCATCACATCCCGGTTCCGTGGCGCAGTTCGACTGGCCCGTGACCGCGGCCGACGCGCAGACGGCACTGGATGACTTCATCGCGCACCGGTTGGCGGACTTCGGCCGCTGGCAGGACGCGATGTGGTCGGGCGAGCCGTGGCTTTACCATTCGCGCCTCAGTGCAGCGCTGAACCTGAAGCTGCTTTCGCCCCGCGAGGTGGTCGCCGCCGCGGAACGGGCCTGGCGGGAAAACCAGGTTCCGTTGGCGGCGGCCGAAGGGTTCATCCGGCAAATCCTCGGCTGGCGCGAATACGTGCGCGGCATCTACTGGCGCTTCATGCCCGGCTACCTCGACCGCAATGCGCTCGGTGCGGAGCAGCCGCTGCCGCGGTTCTACTGGACCGCCGACACGGAAATGAACTGCCTGCGGCACGCGCTCCGGCAGACGCTCGACCTCGGTTACGCCCACCACATCCAGCGCCTGATGGTGACCGGCCTTTTCGCGCTGCTGCTCGGCGTCCGGCCCCGCGAGGTGCACGAGTGGTATCTGGCGGTCTATGTGGACGCGGTGGAATGGGTGGAGCTGCCGAACACGCTCGGCATGTCGCAGTTCGCCGACGGCGGCGTGATGGCGTCAAAACCCTACGTGGCGAGCGGCAAATACATCCAGCGCATGTCGAACTACTGCGCCGGTTGCCGGTTTGATCCCGCGCAGGCCACCGGGCCGAAGGCGTGTCCGTTCACCACGCTCTACTGGGACTTTCTCTCCCGCCATGAGGCCATGTTGGCGCGCAATCCCCGCATGGTGATGCAGGTCCGCAACCTTGCGCGGCAACCGGCGGCCCAACGCGCCGCCATCGCCCGGCAGGCGGAGGAAGTGAGGGCCCAGTGCGCGGCGTGAAGAAGGCGCATCTGCCCGAAAAGGTCTGCGCGGCGTGCGGCCGGCCGTTCGTGTGGCGGAAGAAGTGGGAACGCGACTGGGCCAACGTGAAGTTCTGCAGCGACGCGTGCCGGCGAGGCAAAGTGCCGCGGTCAGGGACGGCGAGCTGATTCCGGCTGGCGAGCCCGGCCCGGCTTCCGGAGATTGACCGGCGACGATGCATGACGGATTGCCGAACCTGCTGCCCCCGGCGGACGACCACTGGCCGGCCCAGTTGGGCCGGAAACTGTCCGCACTCGCGGCCCAAGGAATCTACTTCGGCACGTCATCGTGGAAGTATCCGGGCTGGATTGGCGGACTTTACTCCGAGGAGCGCTACCGCTACCGGGGCAAACTCTCGGACACGCGCTTCCAGCAGCATTGTCTGGAGGAATACGCCACGGTGTTCCCGACCGTGGGCGTGGACGCGACCTACTATACGTTTCCCACGGAGAAGTTCATCCGCGGTCTGGTCGCGCAGGTGCCGGCCCGCTTCAGTTTCTCCCTCAAGGTCACCGACCAGCTGACGGTGAAGCGCTTTCCGCCGCTGCCGCGTCACGGTGAACTGGCCGGCCACCCGAATCCCAACTTCCTTAATGCCGAATTGTGCAGGCGCGAGTTTCTGGCCCCGCTGGAACCGGTCCGGGAATCCATCGGGCTGGTGATGTTTGAATTCTCCCGGTTTCACGCGCTGGACTTTGCCCGCGGCCGCGATTTCGTCGCGGCGCTGGACCGCTTTCTCGGCGACCTGCCGGGCGGCTGGCGCTACGGAGTCGAGATCCGCAATCGCAGTTTTCTGCATCCCGAATTCTTCGCGCTGCTGGAGGCTCACGGCGTGGCGTATCTGTTCAACCAGTGGTCGGACGGTCCGTCGCTGGAACATCAGCTGGGCCAGGCCGGTTGCTGGACGGCGCCTTTCGCCGGAGCCCGCCTGCTCACCCGTCCCGGCACGGTCTATGAGGAGCGCGAGGAGCAGATGAAGCCGTTTGACCGTGTGTCCGAGCCATTCCCGGAGGCGCGGGCGGCCATCTGCAGGATGATCCGCGAGGCGCGCGTTCGGGGTCTGCCGTTCTACGCCTACATCGGCAACAAGCTGGAGGGCTGCGCCACGCTGACCGCAGGCAGCCTGGCAGGTGAACTGTTGGCGACGCCGCCTTCGGTTGCCCGCTGAATTCCCTGGGCGCCTTGAAGGAGGCGCCCTCAACCAATCACCTCAAACCCGCCGACCTGCCGGAAGTGGTCGTCAAAGGCCGCCACTCGCTTCACACCCAGCCGCCGCATCACGACGAACGAAATCGCATCGCAAAAGGGATATGACTTGTCCGCGTGCTGCCGCAGCAACTGGATGGCCGCGCGGTGGTCGGCGTCGGTCACCTCCGCGAAATGCAGCAGCGGGTTCTCCCAGAAGTCGGCGATGATCTTCTCCCGCACGGCCTGCGACCGGGCGAAGGTCGCATGGGTCTCGGCGAACACGAAGGGCGTGCTCACGAAATGGGTCCGCTCCCGGAACAGCGCCGCGAGGCAGTCGCGCGCCCGCGAATGATGCGTCTGGCGGGCATCGCGAAAGGCGATCCAGAACGACGAATCCAGGAAGACCCGGTGACTGTGCATCAGCGCCCCGCCTCCGGTTCGGCCAGCACCCACTGGCCCCGTTTCTTCACATACTTCTTGGGCGCCCCGTAGAGGTAGTGGTCATGGTTGATGGCTGCGTCTTCCGGCAATTCCAGCCCGGCATCCGTTGGCGTGGGCTCCAGCATGGGGTTGGCGGCCCACGCGGAGTCGGGCAGACGCATCTTGTCGTCAATGTAGCTCCGGATCACCGCCGCCATCGGTTCGCCCCGGCGTGCCGCCTCGGCCGCTATGAAACCGTGCTCGGCCCGGGTAAGGTAAATCTGGGTGCGCACCATGCCCATGGACTCGTCGCCGCCAATGGTCGGCCCGGGAACTTCGCGCAGGACATCCGGCGGCGTTGGAGTGCTCGAATACTTTGCTGCCTTCTTCATGCGCTACATATACATCGTGACATACAAACATCGCAATCACTTTTCCGGCGGCGTTTCCCGGCTTGGCATCGGTCCTGCCGAAATGAACAGCTAAACAGTTACCGGACTGGTGGGTTCGCAGGGGATGGTGGCGCACTGATGCGTTTCGGACGCCCGGTGAAAATCCTGTGCGGTATTGCCGCCCGCGCGCATTGGCTTGGGGCGCTGACGCTGGCAGTCGCTACTCCTGCCGATGCCGAACTGCTTCGCCGCTACTCGCCCAACTCGACGGCGCGGAAGAACAGGACCTCGGTCGCGTTCGTCGCCAGTGCTTGAACGGGAACCTCGCTGTAGTTGGCGACAAATTCGCCGACGGGCTGCCATGCAGCGAGGTCTGCTGATTTTTCAACCCGGTATCGGTTCGGCGCCAGTCCGCGGAGGACCAACTCGGCAGGCGTGGACGCACTTCCGGGATTGAGGGCCAGGCAAGGACGCTTGGGAGAGGGCAAAACTGTGTAACTCAGAATGGCCATTTGCACCACGAACGGCGCGTCACAATGCTGACCGGTTATAAAGAAATTAACGTATCCGTAGGTGTTGGGGGCGTGCCGATAAAACAGTCGGCCATCCAATTCGACCAAGGATCCCCCCAGTGCAGCCGCTTGGGGCGGCACTACGCTGCGGAGGAAGGCATACCAATCCTCGCGAGGCACCGGTTGAGGTTCGAAATCAGTGGTCCCATCAGGAATATCCCACAGTTCATTTTCGTGGACTCTTCCCCCACTTGCGTTCGGAGTGGTGAAAAACCAGCTGGGTGTCAACGGGCAGTTTTTGTTGATCGAAAACCCCCTGAAATTGAACATGAAATTGTCTGTGGCTTGGAGCGGATTGTTGAGCGGGTCTTGAAAGCTGAAGACGGCGGACTCACCAGTGCCTTTGTTTGCCGCCGCTGCGGCCTCGAATGAAGGATAGGCGCTGTCCCAGACCCGGACTTTCAGGTTGATCGGCGTTCCTTGCGGAACCCCGGCAATCGTGCGGGTGCCGCCGGACCAAGTGCCGGGCAAAGCAGTTGTGGACGCTCGAAAGTTCGCCGTCCGTCCGGCGGGAATCAGCCTCCCATCGGCTGCCACCAGATTCAACTGGGCGACAAAGTTGGCGCCGTCGGCCACCCCATTGCGGACTCCCGAACCCGCCAACGCGCCGAACTCAGAGCCGAACGTGACCAACTCGGGCCGTCCCAAATTGTTGTTGTTGAAGCTGACAGTCTGATCCGCAGCCACAGATTGGGCCGCAAAGGTCGCGAGGAGGATTGGGACAAGCTGTTTCATGCCGACACGCTTGAGCGGTTTGAGGTTAAGGCTGGTTGCTGCGGCTGGGTTATCGCCCTTCCGACCACGGTGCAATGTTTCCTCGTCGAAGGAGGCGCGTCCCGGAACCGGTCGGCGGCATCAACGAGATCGGCTCAGCTGACTCTCCCCGGTATCCAGAGCTTTTTCAAAGCGGGATCACGACTATGGAATAGTCCGGTCGTGGTCGGAACGCCAGAACTTGCCGCGGCTCCACACTCGTCTCGCGCCGCCCCGGGTCCACGGTTAGGCTGCCCGCCATGCTCGCAGCGCTCCGTTTCCTCGCCGTGCTGGCTACGTTCGCCATGGGCCTCGCCCGGGCCGGCCAGACCGTCGTCTCGATCTCCGGCGATGAGTTCCTGATCAATGGCATGCCCACGTATGCCGGGCAGTTCTGGCAGGGGCACAAGGTGCAGGGCCTGCTGATGAACGCGCGCCTGGTGCAGGCGACGTTCGACGACCGCAATCCGGAGACGGTGTCGAAGTGGGCCTATCCTGACACCGGCAAGTGGGACGCCGACCGCAACACCCGCGAATTCCTCTCCGCGCTGCCGGACTGGAAGCGTCACGGCCTGATCGCCTTCACGCTGAACCTCCAGGGCGGTTCGCCGCAGGGCTATTCGCAGGCGCAGCCGTGGCACAATTCCGCCTTCAACGCCGACGGTTCGCTGGACCCGGCGTATCTGGACCGGCTTGAACGGATCCTCAACCGCGCCGACGACCTCGGTATGGTGGTCATCCTCGGGCTGTATTATTTCGGTCAGGACGAGCGCCTCGCGGATGAGGCCGCGGTGGTTCGGGGCGTGGACAACACGGTGGACTGGCTCTTCGCGAAGGGCTGGCAGAACGTGCTCATCGAGATCAACAACGAGTGCAACGTCCGCTATGACCATGCGATCCTGAAGCCCGACCGGGTGCATGAACTGATCGATCGGGTCCACAAGGCGAAGCGCGACGGCCGGCGGTTTCTGGTGAGCACCAGCTATGGCGGCGGCACGCTGCCCGGCACCAACGTGCTGAAGGCTGCGGACTTCGTGCTGCTCCATGGCAACGGCGTGAGCGATCCGCGCAAGCTCGCCGAGATGGTCCGGCAGACGCGCGACCTGCCGGGCTGGAAGACCAAGCCGATCCTGTTCAACGAAGACGACCATTTCGACTTCGCCCAACCGCTCAATAACTTCACGGCCGCGCTCACGGAACGCGCCGGCTGGGGTTACTTCGACTACCGAATGAAGGGCGAGGGACTCGCGGAGGGCTTCCAGAGCGTGCCGGTGGACTGGTCCCTCGGCAGCCAGCGGAAACGAGACTTCTTCAACCTGCTCGCGGGCATCACCGGCAGCCTGCCGCGGGGGGCGCGCTTCCTGCCCGATCCTGGCGCGCGTTGGTGGAAAGGCAACCTGCACACCCATTCGCTCTGGAGCGACGGTGACGATTACCCCGAGATGATCGCGGCGTGGTTCAAGGAGCGCGGCTACCATTTCCTGAGCTTCACCGAGCACAACCAGATGGCGCTGGGCCAGAAATGGGTGACCGCCACCGAGAAAAAGGCCGGCGGCGAAGTGCTGAAGAAATACCGGGCGAAGTTCGGCGACGCGTGGGTGGAGGAACGGCTGCGCCTGGGCACCAACCAGGTCCGCCTGAAGACGTTTCCGGAATATTCGGCGCTGCTCGGCGAGCCGGGAAAATTCCTGCTGCTTTCCTCCGAGGAAATCACCGGCGGCCACCTGACGGCGCCGGTTCACGTCAACGGCACGAATCTCCGCGAACCGATCGAACCCAAGGGCGGCAGCAACGTGTGGGAGGTCATGCAGAACAGCGTCAATTCGGTGCTCAAGCAGCGGGGCAAGACCGGCCAGCCGATGTTCCCGCACATCAATCACCCGAACTTCGGCTGGGGGATCACCGCGGAGGAACTCATGCGGGTAAACGGCGAGCGCTTCTTCGAGGTGTATAACGGGCATCCGTCCGTCCACAACGAAGGCGACAGCGGTCATGCCGGCATGGAGCGCATGTGGGACATCGTGCTTACCTGGCGCCTTGGCGTGCTGGGGCTGCCGCCGATGTTCGGCCTCGGCGTGGATGACTCACACAACTACCACAAGTTTGCGCTGAAGGAGTCCAACCCCGGCCGCGGCTGGGTGATGGTTCGCGCGGCACGCCTGACGCCGGAGTCGCTGATCGAGGCGCTGGAACGGGGCGACTTCTACGCGAGTTCCGGGGTGACGCTGAAGGACGTGCGCCGGGAGAAGAACCGCCTCACGGTGCAGATCGCCGCCGAACGCGGCGTGACCTACCGCACGCAGTTCATCGGCACGCGCCGGGGCTTCAAGACCGACAACGAGCCGTTCCGCAACGCCGCCGGTGAGATGCTCCGCGTCACTCACCGTTACAGCGACGACATCGGCGAAGTCCTCGGGCAGGTGGACGGTCCGGTCGCCAGCTACGAGCTCACGGGCGACGAACTCTACGTCCGCGCCACGGTCACCTCGTCCAAGCGGAAGGAGAACCCCTACGCCAAGGACGAAACCGAAGCGGCCTGGGTGCAGCCCGTGATGCCGTGAGGCGCCCCGGCTGGATGGGCGAGTGGCGCCCATGCGCTGCGGTGTGTTGACCGGGAGGACGGAAACCATGCCATGCTGGGCGTGCGGCCCCGGCCGCGCTTATGGCACAGACTTCCATTTTCAACGCTTTCGGGTGCGCCGCCGCCTTGGCCGCGGCCTGCCTTCACTCCCCGGCTTCGGCCCAAGGTTACCTCCAAGTCGTCAATTTCCGCCCGGCAGATTTCCCGCCGCCGCTGTCGGTGCCGATCTTCGACCAGGACGGCAAGACGCTCCTGAGGGGGAGCACCTACTCCGCTCAGCTTTACACCGGTAAAGCGGGAACCGCGGAGGGCGAACTCCTGCCCGTGGGATCGCCGCTGCCGATCGTGCAGGAGGATGGCTTTCTGCCGTTCCGCCTGAATGCGCCGACGGTCGTGCAGATTCCCGGCGTGTCCGCCGGCCAAAAGGCCCAGGCGCAGCTCCGCGTGTGGGACAACGCCGGCGGGACCGTCTCCTCATGGGAAAGCGCGACCGTGCGCGGAGCCTCGGAGCCGTTTCAGACCCGGGCGCTGGTTGCCAACGGATTCGATTTTCCCCAAATGCCGGGACTGGACGGGATGAAGAGCTTCCAGCTGCTGCCGGCCAGGCCCGTCACGGGCGCGGCCGACGGGGCGTTCACCACTGCCTTCAGCAACAGCCGCTACAGCTCGCCTTTCTATCGGCCGAGCCAAGCTGACCAGCCTTGGCTGACCGGCGATGGGCGTCACCTGCTGATCAAGTTCTTCCCGGGCACCGAATCTGTCGATTCCCCCAGTCACCAGATGTATCTTCGGAAGCGGGGTGCAAGCCGCCTGGAAACGCCCACGATCCTGCCGGTGCCCCTCACTTGGGACAATACCTTCACCCATGTGGCCGGGGTCTCTGCCGACGCTTCCGTCGTGGCGGTGAATGACATGGACGAGACTCCCGAAGCCTACCTGCTCTGGCAGGGCAACCGGGTTTCGCTGCCGTTTCGCGAAGTGGCCGCGCTGGCGGGTGGCGGCCGCCGGGTGTTCGGGCTGACGGCCGCGGGCGACTTGGTGCGCCACGACTGGCGGACCGGTGAAACCATCGTGCTCCGGGCCGGTGCCGGGTCGGTTCCCCAGCTGTTCCGGGTGTCGCATGACGGCGCCGTGGCATTGCTCGGCCAGTCGAGTTCCGGCGGGTTTTCGCTGTGGAAGGAAGGCCAAGGGCTGGTGACCACCGGTTGGCCGGCGAACTTTTCCGCCTACGGGCTGTCCGGCGATGGCCTGACCCTCGTGGGGCAGGGCGGAAAGTTCCCTGCCGCAGTGTCGATGCGGGGCGAGTCACCCAGCCTGAAAATCATGGGCGAGGCGCAGGGCGCTGAAGGTGTCCTTTGGGCGGCGTCGTTCGACGGGTCGGTCATGTGCGGAAGCGCGAGCACTTCCCGTGGACGGCTCGTGGTGTTCACGTCCGACGGCCGCGGCTACGGGCTCAATGAACTGCTGCCCCAAGCGGGAGTTTCCCTGAGCAACTACCACGCCTCCCAGATCAGCGACGATGGTCGCACCATCTTTGGCTTGGCCGAGTCCCAAGCCGGCTACGGCAGTGACAATGGCTGGATCGCCGACCTCGTGTTCCCGGGTGACAGCCCGGCTGTGGTCGCGGAGCGGAGCGCCGACGGCCGTCCGCAATTCCGGTTCCCGACCCGCGCCGGATTCCGTTACCAGGTCCAGCGAAGCCTCGGGTTGGGAGCAGGAGCCAACTGGCAGCCCTGGGGAGACGCCCGGCTGGGCGACGGCACGGACCACGTGGTGGATTCCAACGATTCGGAAACCGGCTTCTATCGGATCGAGGCGGGCGCGGCTACGCCGTGAACCGCGGGGTGGTTTGGCCTGTGGAAACGAATGCTCCCGGCAATGGGCAAGTGATTGCGAATCCCAACACGAGGGAAGGCGCCGTTCCTGGCCGCCGTCCGCCATTGCCGACACGCCGCCGGACCGCTGAATGGCAACTCCCGGCCGGATGATTTGTGCGGGGGGGCGTCGGGGAGGCGCGGTCCACGCGTCCCTCGGGAGATTTCAGCCAATGGCTTCCGCGATCGGCGGTTTGAGCCGCGTGTCCTGCGGATGCACGCCGACTTCGCCGGTCAGCACCGTGGCGCGGGTGAAGCGCAGTTGTGCTGACCGTCCATCCGTGCCGGCGGAGTTCACTGCGATGGCGGGCAGCGTGAAGTTCCCGTCGGGCAGGGCGAACCGGAAGCTGAATGATCCGTCCGCCCGCAAGGCCACCGGCCGGCCGGCGATGGTCACCTTCGCGTCCCGTTCGGTGCTGCCGTAAATGATCAGCTCGGCATTGACCTTGAACCAGAAGCCCGGAGGCGGTGCCGGGCTTACTGGAACGGCTTCACTGGCGGGCAGATTCTCCGTGGCCAGGCCGACACCGGGCGCGGCCAACTCGCCGCTGCTCGGGCTCGCGGCGGAGGTTCCGGCTGCCGCCAGATCTCCGGTCGCACGGGAAACTTCGCGGGCCTGCCAGTCGGCGACTTCGGCCGAGCTCGGAGCCCCGGCAGGGCGCACGACTGGTTCCCAGACCAACTCGGTCAGCCATTGGGCCTGGCGGGTCGAGGGCAGCCGGGTCTTCGTGGGCTTGAGTGGTGGGGCATCCGTCCCGAGGACCGCTGGTGGAGCGATGTCCGGCAGCCGGGCAGAATAGCGTGGCGCGGGCACCGGCTCGGGATGATCCGGGGGAAGTTGGGCGATCAGGTCCGGCGTGACCGGTCCGGCCGGTGCCCGGTGAATTTCGGCTGCGTCAAATCTGGGCGCCGGCGAATCGGGCGGCGTGATGGTGGGCGAACTCAGCGCCAGGCCGCGCCAGCCGCCGTCCGCGAACCGGTAGCCGAGTTCCGCGACGTATCGGGCTCCCGGCTGGAAGACCGGCACAAACCGGTGATCGGCTTCCGCAAATGGTTGTTCTTGGATCAGCGGTCCGGCGACGGAGTCCAGATGGACCCGCAGACGCCAGGTGCCGCCCGGGTGCGCCCGGGCGTAGGCATTTAATTCGGGAACTGGCACCTGCCAATGGGCACAGACGCAGAACGGGTCGCGGGCGGTGAGCCAAAGTGAACCGGAAGCCGGGAACGGGACCTCGGTCGGGTTGGAATCGGGCGTGGCGGAGGTCGCGGGCTCCGGACGAACCGGGTCGGCCCTGACATTCACGGGGGACGCTCCAGCCCCATCCGGCAAGGGGGGCACGAACCGACCGGTCGCAACGGGGCCACCGGTGATCCCCGGGGTGGCGGCGCCGGGTTTCTCCCTCGTCGGTGTGCCAGGGCGATCTCCCTCCAGCAGGATGGCCGGGATGGTCGGCAGACGGCTGGGAACCGCAGCGGTCGCCGGCGGCCGGTCGAACAGCAGCGGAAGCCGGCGGGCCAGTTCATCGGAGATCTTGGCTGCGGGCGGTGGAGGCGAAGGCTTGGGCGGCGAAGCGGAAGTTTTCGGCGTGATCGCAGCGGCGGACGGAGGGTTGACCACTGCGGCCGGAACCGGCGGCTTGGCTTTCCCGGCGACCAGTTCGGGACGACTCGAGTTCGCGGCGACGGACTTCTTTTTCGGTGTCGCCTTCGCCTCGGGCGACACGGTCGGCTGGGGTGCTGAAGGTTTGGGCGCCGGCGTCGGGGTGGCTTTTGCGGCGGCGGCAGGAGAAGGCACCACCTTTTTGGAAGCCACCGGAGTTTTCGGCGGGGAAGTGACGACGGGGGGAGGCGTCGCTGCGGAAGGTTTCGTGGTCGCGACCGCCGGAGGTGCGATCACCGGTTGCGGAGCCGGTGGTGCCGTCCTGCGCGGAAGCGCCGGTGGAGTCGAAGAAGTTTTCCCCTTTTTTGCCGGCCCCACGGTGGCCGGGGCCACTTCCTTTGCTTTCAGAACCGGTGTTGGGGCCGGTGAGGCAGGCCGTTGGGGCACGGACTTCGGCGTTCCTGCCACCTTCTTCTTCACCATCTTGGTCGCGGCGGCGGCCACGGTCGCTGCCTTGACCGGCGCAGGCGGCTTTACCTCCGGAGGAGCGGTTTTGGAAGGCAGCCTGCGGATAGGAGCGGCGGTGGTGGGTGCCTTGGCGGCGGGGGCGGCCTTGGCCGGAGTGCGCAGTTCGGCCTTGGGGGAAGCGGCTGCGGGTTTCGCCACCGGGCGCGGCTGGGTCACTTTGGCCGTCGGGGCGGCCGCCGGGACTTTGGCCGGTGGGGGCGTGGATTTCGCGGCCGGTGCGGGCGGGCGGACCGGTTTGGCGACGGGCTTCGGAGCGGCCGGGGCGGGAGCCTTCCGGGTCGTTGGGGACTCGGTGGCGCGGTTGGAGGCACGTTTCCGGGATTTCGGTGTCATGGTGAGGGAAATCCGAATGCCGGCGGGGGATGTTGCCAGCGGCCGGAGCTTGGTCCGGCGCGGCCAACCCTGCAACCGCTTTCCCGGAACGGGCACCCGGGCGACCGACGCGGCGATTGCCGCCGGGCCGGGTGGCTGGGTAGGGTGCCCCTTTCAATGGCAGCAGGACCCATTCTTCCCGGAGCAACGCTCGGCGTGCTGGGCAGCGGACAGCTGGGCCGGATGTTCACCATCGCGGCACGGCGGCTGGGCTATCGCGTGCACATCTACTCGCCGGATTCCGACACGCCGGCCGGGCAGGTGGGCGACGTGGAGTTCGTCGCGCCGTATGAGGATCTCGACCGGGTCCGGGAATTCGCCCGCGGCGTGCGCGTGGTGACCTTCGAGTTCGAGACCGTCCCCAGCGCAACCAGCCGGGCCTGTGCGGAGATTGTGCCGGTGCGGCCCGATGGTGAAGTGCTGCACGTCACCCAGCATCGGCTGCGCGAGAAATCATTCCTGGAGCAGCGCGGTTTTCCCGTGACTCCGTTCCGCTGCATCCAGTCGCTCGCCGACCTCGAGGCGGCGGCAAGTGATCTCGGTCTGCCCGCGGTGCTGAAGACGGCGAGCTTCGGCTACGACGGCAAGGGGCAGCGAAAGCTCCGCTCCGCGGCCGAGCTGCCGGAGGCGTTCGCCGGGCTCAACGGAGCCGAGGGCATCTACGAGGCCTTCGTCGATTTTTCCAGGGAGGTCAGCGTGGTGGCGGCGCGGACGCTGGACGGCCGGTTCGCCGCGTTCCCGGTGTTCGAGAACCTGCACACCAATCACATTCTCGATGTGACGGTCGCCCCGGCGGCGATCGCGCCGGAACTCGAGCGTCAGGCGGCCGAACTGGCCCGGGGTATCCTTGAATCGCTCCAGGTCGTGGGCCTGCTCACGGTGGAGATGTTCGTGACCCGCGACGGACGCCTGCTGGTCAATGAACTGGCCCCGCGCACGCACAACTCCGGGCACCTGACAATCGACGGCTGCGTGACGAGCCAGTTTGAGCAGCAGCTCCGCGCCGTGTGCGGACTGCCGCTCGGTTCGACCGAACTGCGCCGGCCGACCGCGATGTGCAACCTGTTGGGCGACGTCTGGTTCAACGCCGGCGGTCAGCCCGACTGGCCGGCGGTTCTCGCCGACCCGTTGGTGAAGCTGCACCTCTACGGCAAGGCCGAGCCGCGGCGCGGCCGCAAGATGGGGCACCTCACCGCCACCGGTGCGACCGTGGACGAGGCCATCGCGCGGGTCCGCACCGCCCGCTGCCGGCTGGAGCGACGGTCGCCCGTGTCGCCGCTCTGAGGTTTGGCTCGCTCGCGGGGATGCTCCCGAAGGTCCGGTCCCGGGATGTCCCGCAGTGGGTCAGGCTTTTGCCGGGTCCAGGTCCCCGCACATTTCGTCGAACAGGCTCGCCAGCATCAGGGAACTGACGGGCAGGGTGACCAGAAGCCCCACGCACAGGACCGCGGCACCGGCAAGGTTGATCAGGGCGAGCACTATCACGAACAGCACGATCCTTCCGAAGTTCTGCCACGCGAGCTTCCGGCTGAGTTCCATCGCCGGCCAGAAGGCGAGGCGGCGGTCCGCGATGAGCGGCAGCGAGAACATCCACAGTGCCCCCACCAGCATGCAGAGGATGCCGATGAGCACCGCCATGAGCACGCCCCACGCGATGGCCCCGCTGGCCAGCGCCGGCCCGGGGGCGGTCCCGGCCGCCATGGCCTTTGCGAACGCGGCGAACAGCGGGGCGACGCCGATGATCGCCAGGGGAACCGCGAGTGCGGCGATGATCAGTCCCTGCACCAGTTGGGCGACCACCAGTTGCCAGTAGCCGCGCCGAAAGCCGTCGAACAACGTCCCCAGCTCCACGGGCTGGTTCCTCAGCATCCCGAGGCACACCAGGAACACGCCGCCGAAGAGCGGGCCCTGGATGAGGATCGGAGCCACCATGCTCACGAGCGGGATTGCGGAGGCGAGGCCGATGAGAAAATAAGCGACCACCGTCGTGCCGAGGGCGAGACCCGGCCGCTGGCGAAAGGCCGCCCACGCCCGGTCCCAGTGCGGGCCGATCTTCACTTCGTAACGGGCGGCGAGAATCTCCTCGGCCGAGCGTCCACCGGTCGGCCGAACGGTCGGCGCCCCTTCGGCAAGTCCCTGCAGATACCGGGATTTGCAGCCGGCACAGACCACCGTGGAACCGAACCGGATCACGTCGGATTCGGTAAACCGGCCGCCGCAGACATGGCACCGCACCGGTTCGCCCGCCAGTTCGCTTGCCGCAGAATCGGTGGTGGTTGCCACCGGTGGAGCCTCACCGAGCAACGGCGGCGTCGGCTTGGGGCGCGCTTCCCGCAGCGGCTGCCAGCCGGCCAGTCCTTCATGCCACACCAGAGTCGCCTCGGTGATGGTGCCGGCCCCGAGCATTTGGTCGAGGTCCTCGGCGGTGACCGGGCCTCGCTGTTCGCCATTCTCTGCGAAATACCATTTCATGACCGGGAAATCGGAAGGGTTGCCGGAAAAGCTCCGGAAGAACGTCGCCAAAAACGTTCGCCGGGTCGAACGATTCCTCGCCCGCACGGTCCCAAACCGCTACTTGCCCGTCATGTCAGCGCCCCACCGGCCAATCCAACCCCTGCGGTGCTTCCTCCCGGCAGGCTTGCTCCTCCTTGCGTGGTTGGGCGGCGGGCCGTTCGTCCATGCCGCCAAGCCGGCGGCCGTCCGGCACTTGCCCGCCCAACCGCGGCCTGGCGACACCGTGCGGATCGTGGTCGGTGCCGGTCTGCCCCTGGAACCCGCACCGGTGTTGGAATTTCAGGTGGTGACCCCGGGGAACTATGTCGCCAAAGCCGACCCCCGTTTCGAACGGGATTGGACGCGGTTGCCGCTGAAGCCGGCGCCGGACGGCGGATTCTCGGCGGAAGTGCCGGCCACCGCGCAGCAGCATCGCAACTTCGTCCGCTATCGGGTGCGCACCGGCGATGCGAAAACCGTGCTGCTGCCGCCGGCGGATGACGCGCAGGGCAACTACGCCTATTTCGTTTACGCCGGTGTGCCCGACTGGAAGGGCGCGGTGAATCCCGCCGGTTCCGGTGCCGCGCGCACGGTGCAGACCTTTTCGGCGACGGTGCTGACCAACGTCGCCGTTTACCATCTGCTGGCGGCCCAGCGTGATGTCGAGGCGGCGATGTGGCGGCCGCGGTGGGATGGTGAGGTCGAGGACCCGCGGCACGCCTACCGGCATACCGGCACCTTCGTGTATGACGGCGAGGTGCATGACCACGTGAAGTTCCGGGCCCGCGGCGGCGGTTGGCGGCACGCGATGGGGAAGAACATGTGGAAGTTCAATTTCAATCCCGGCCATCGGCTCGCCGCCCGCGACGGCTACGGCCGGCGCTACGCCGGCAAGTGGGACAAGCTCAACCTGGGCGCGTGCATCCAGCAGGGTGACTACGGCATGCGGGGCGAGCAGGGCCTGTTCGAGGCGGTGACCTTCCGGATGTTCAACCTCGCCGGCACCGCCGCGCCACGGACCCACTGGGTTCACCTCCGCGTCATCAGCGAGGCGGAGGAATCACCGGCCGACCAATACCGGGGCGATTTCTGGGGCCTCTATCTCGCGGTTGAGGAGATCGAGGAAGACTTCCTGAAGGAACACGGGCTGCCGGATGGAAATCTCTACAAGATCGAGAACCTTGAGCCGTCCCCCCAGCACGTCGCCAAGGGACAGCCCACCGATGGCCGGGACGCCCGGCAGTTCATCGCGTCCGTGATGCGGGGCGGGGGAGGGCTGCGGGTTCCGCTGCTGGGCGGCGGAGATTCGTGGTGGCAGGACACGCTCGAACTGGACCGCTACTATGCCTACCGCAGCGTGGTTGAAGCTGCGCATCACTACGACATCGGCTCCGGGAAAAACTACTTTTTCTACCACGACCTGACCTCCGGCCGCTGGCAGGCAATTCCCTGGGATGTGGACCTTTCGTGGGGCGACCAGATGTATGGCGACGGCGAGGAACCGTTCGCCCAGATCCTCGGCCGGAGCCCGTTCCGCGAAGCCTACCAGGCTAAGCTCGCCGAGTTCTGCGACCTGCTGTTCAACCCGGCCGCGATGGACCGGCTCATCGAGGAGCACGCGGCGATGATCTGGAATGGCCGCGACCGTCTCTCCTTGGCCGATGCCGACCGCGCGAAATGGGATTATCACCCCATCATGTCGTCGCGCTACGTGATGCGGGGAAAGAGCGATCCCGGGCTGTTCTACTTCCGCAACCCGGACCAACGCCTCGAGGCGATGCTCGCGCACATGAAGGGCTTCGTGAGGCAGCGTCAGGCGCATCTCCGCCGGCTGCTCGAAGGCTACCGGCCGGGGCCGGCGCCGCGGATCGAAGGCCCGGCGGAAGTGAAGGCCGGGACGAAGGTTCTGGCCGTGTCCGCCGCGGGACCGGGGCTGACCGCGGAGAATTGCGAGTGGCGCCTCGCCGACGTGACGACACCCGCCGGGTCCGGGGCGCTCCGGGAACCTTGGCCGCACGAGATCGAGGCGCAGTGGCGCGTCCGTGGCGGGCCCAGGACCGAAGTGCCGGGGGCGAAACTGGAAGCCGGGCACACCTATCGCGTGCGCGTCCGGCAGGCCGCGGCGCCCGGGCGCTCAAGCCGGTGGTCGGAGCCCTGGGAGTTCACGGTGCGCTGAGTTCCGCGGTGCTGGGAATGGCACGGAAGCGGCTTGGGGCGGCGGGCGAGTAGCCGATTCCAAACACACCCAATGCAATCTTACCATGTCGGTGCGCTCCTCCTGGGAGCCGCCGTGGGTTTCGTCCCGGCTCTGGCTGCTCCCGTCTTCAGTGGCGGCGCGGCCAGCTTCATCTTCGATCCGGGCGACGGGAACACCACCACCGTCAACGCCAGCCCCATTCCCGCCGGCGGGCCGGTCACGCAGCTGAATGCCGGCAGTGCGGCGCCACTGGCCGCCAGCGGCGCGGCGGGCATGTGGCATCTCGAAACGGCCGACCTGTTTGGCCTCAACCTGCCGTCGGGAACCGGTGTCAGCCAATACGACACCTCGGGCGATGCCAACGCCGCCGCGACGGTCACCATCAACTTCACCGCCACGTGGACCATGGCAGGCGCCTTCGGGCCGGTCGCGTTCGGCTACGCGAACTTCCCGCAGATCAGCGGCGCTGTGGGCTCGGCGCCCGGCTCGTTTGTGCAGTTTGAACTGCAGGCCAACTGGAGCGGCGGGGCCACGCGGACGCCCATCAACTTCAGCTATCTCAACTCGACGCCGGGCGGATTCAGCACGTCGCTGTTCGACGTGGAGGAACTCACGCCGAACTTCATCGCCAACGGTGCCTCGGAGACCATCTCCGGTTTGATCCGGTTCACCGCGCGCGGTCTCGGAAGCGAGTCTGCTATCAGCCTCGGTCAGGACGCCGGCACGACGCCGGTGCCCGAGCCGGAGGAATGGGCGGCCATCGCCGGCGCCGGCCTGGGCGTCTTCGCGTGGCAGCGACGCCGACAGCGGCGCATCGCCTGAGCAGGAACGATTCGGTCAAAGGGCGCTCGGTCGTTTCCGCGCTCCGCCTGGCTGGTCCCGGTCGGAATCAGGTTGCTCAACGAAAACCGCCCGGCTCGTTCTGGACGGGCCGGGCGGGTGGGGAGCCTCAGGGGAGTTCAGAAGTCTTTGAAATCATGTTCACCCGGGAGCGGGAGAGCGGCGTAGTGGCGGGGGGCGTGGCCGTTGGCGGCGGGTGCCGGGGCGTGGGCCTGGACGTGGGCGGAGCGGTGGGGCTTGGCCGGGGCCTTGGGGCGGACCGGGGCGGCGGGTGCGGCGGCCGGGGCGTGGTGGAGTTCGGCCTTCGAGGAGCCGACGAGGCGTTCGAGCTCGGCGACGGTCTGGGAGACGGCCTGGGCCTGGGAGTTGAGCTCCTCGCTGGCGGAGGCGGCCTCCTCGGCGGTGGCGGCATTGGACTGGGTGACCTTGTCCATCTGGGAGACGGCGGTGGACACCTGCTGGATGCCCTGGGCCTGCTCGTTGGAGGCGAGCGCGATCTCGGCGACGAACTGGTCGACCTCGCGGGCCTTGCCGGCGATCTCGGTGAAGGAGGCGGCGACGCGGCCGGAGATCTGGACGCCGCGCTCGCTCTTGGCGAGGGCGTCCTCGATCTTGAGGGCGGTCTCCTTGGCGGACTTGGCGGAGCGCTGGGCGAGGTTGCGGACCTCGTCGGCGACGACGGCGAAGCCCATGCCGGCCTCGCCGGCACGGGCGGCCTCGACGGCGGCGTTGAGGGCGAGGATGTTGGTCTGGAAGGCGATCTCGTCGATGTCCTTGACGATCTTGGCGACCTCGGCGGAGGAGGCGCGGATGTCGTTCATGGCCGATTCCATCTCGGTCATGTCGCT